>NZ_JAYDCJ010000003.1:309900-619801 GCF_034555935.1 Marinobacter qingdaonensis | reverse complement strand
CCCATGAACGAGATGGGCACGAACACCGCGACCAGGGTCAGCGTGGTGGCTATGACCGCGAACGCCACCTGCTTGGCGCCCCGGTAGGAGGCCAGCAGGGCTGGTTCGCCGTTGTCGATGCGGCGCTGGATGTTCTCGAGCATGACGATGGCGTCGTCCACCACCAGGCCGATGGCGAGGATCACCGCCAACAGGGTCAGGACGTTGATCGAGAAGCCCAGGAAGCCCAGGCCGATGAAGGCGCCGATGACTGCGACCGGAATGGTGACGGCCGGAATCAGGGTGGCGCGCCAGGACCGCAGGAACAGGAAGATCACCAGGATCACCAGGGCCACGGCAATGGCCAGGGTGGTCACCACCTCCTTGATCGAGGCGCGGATGAAGATGGACTCGTCGTAGCTCTCGGCGATGGTGACTTCCGGCGGCAGGGTGGCGCGGATGTTCTCCAGCTCCGCCCGCACCGCGTTCGACACCGACACGGTGTTGGCCTTGGACTGGCGGATGATGCCCATGCCGATGGCGGTCTGGCCGTTGGCCCGGAGCCGGCTGACATCGGACTCCACCCCCATCTGGACGTCGGCCACCTCGCCCAGGCGCAGCAGTTCGTTGCCGGAGCGGCGGATCACCAGGCGGCGGAATTCCTCGACTGTGGATAACCGGCCTTCGGCCCGGACCGTGAAGTTCCGGGTCGAGGAATCCACCGAGCCGGCCGGCAGTTCCACGTTGTTGGCTTCCAGCGCCGCTTCCACCTCGGCCACGGTGATGTCCCGGGCCGCCAGGCGTTCCCGGTCGAGCCAGACCCGGATCGCGTAGCGGCGCTCGCCGCCAATGCTGACGTCGGCCACGCCATCAAGCACCGACAGCCGGTCGGCCAGGGCCCGGTCGGCGAAGTCGCTGAGCTCGGCGGCGTCCCAGACGTCGCTGCGCAAAGTTATCCACATCATCGGGCGAGCGTCGGAATCGGCCTTGCTCACCACCGGCGACTCGGCCTCTTCCGGCAGCTGGTCGGCAATGCGCGAGACCGCATCGCGGACGTCGTTGGCGGCGATGTCGACGTCCCGGTCTGTGGAAAACTCGATACTGGTGCGGGATTCGCCCTGCTCGGTGGAGGACTCGATCGAGCGGATGCCCTCGATGCCACTGATCGCGCCCTCGACGACCTGGGTGATCTGGGTGTCCACTACTTCCGCGGCGGCGCCGATGTAGTCGGTGGAAATCGACACCACCGGCGGATCAATGTCCGGGTACTCCCGCACCGGCAGTCCCAGCAGGGCGGCGAGGCCGAACACCACGATCAGCAGACTCAGGACCGTGGCAAACACCGGCCGTTTGATGGAGACATCGGACAGGATCACGGTCAGGACTCCAGGGACGGATTGAAACGGTTCTCGGGAATGGCCTGGTCGCTGTCCAGAACCCGGATACGGTCGCCGTTGCTGATCCGGTCCTGGCCGGTGACTATCACCGCGTCCTCAAGGCCCAGGCCCTCGGCGACCTCGACCCAACCCGGTATCCGGGCCCCCAGGCGCACGGAGGTGCGGCGGGCCACGCCGTCCTCGGCGACGAACACGTACTGCTCGTCCCCCCGGATCATCACCGCCTGTTCCGGGATCAGCAGCGCCTGGCGTTCCTGCAGGGTCAGGGTGGCGGTCATGAACTGGCCGGGCCGCAGGCGGCCGTCCGGGTTGTCGATCAGCGCCCGCACCGGCAGGGCGCGACTGAGCTGGTTGATGCGGGTGCCCAGCTGCACCAGTTCGCCGGTGAACCGGGTCTCGGGATAGGCCGGGGACTGGCCCACCACCGCCTGCCCCAGCCCGACCTGGCCCAGGTAGCGCTCGGGTACCGAGAAGTTCAGCTCCATGCGCTCGGTGGCGTCCAGGGTGGTGACCATGGTGCCGGCATTGACGTAGCTGCCGACCTCGACATCACTGAGGCCGACCACCCCGGCGAACGGCGCTTCAATGCGGTGATTGTCCAACCGCACCTGGGCCGCCTCGCGCTGGGCTTCGGCCACCCGCACCGCGGTCCGCAGGGCGTCGACCTCGGCCTGGGATACGCTGTTGTTGGAACTCAGGCGCTGGGCCCGGTCGAACTGGCGCCGGGCATCGGCGAGCTGGGACTCGATCACCTGCAGCTCGGCCCGGGCCTGACGGTCATCGAGCTTGAGCAACAGGGTGCCGCGTTCGACCCGCACCCCGGTCGGCAGATTCACCGCCACCACCCGGCCACTGACCTCCGCGGTCAGCTCCACGGCATTGAGGGCCTGGAGGTTGCCCACCGACTTGACCACATCCCGCACCGTGTCCCGTTCCGGCATTCGGGTGTTGACCGCACTGGGCGGGCGTTCCCGGCCGGCCTGGGCCTGACTGCCGTCCTCGGCCATGCGATAGGCCACCGCGGCGCCGGCCGCGACGGTCACCAATACCAGTGCAATGAGCCATTGCTTCCACATACGTCATTCCAGGGTCGGTAGGGTCTGTTGGGGTTTCAGGACAGCAGCACCCGCTACTGTTTCTGGATCACCAGCACGATCTCACCAACGTCGATCCCCCATTTGCTCATGGTGGTCTGGTTGATCAGGGTGTCCGGGGTGATCAGGTACATCCAGTCGTCCATGCGCACATCCAGGGTGCCATCGCCGTAGGCCACCCGCAGCACGTAGTTCATGTGAATGGCGTTGCCCTGCCAGCGCATCTGACCGGGCTCCACCACGTCGCCGGCGGTGGCCCGGTAGCCCTCGCCGTTCGGGGTCAGGGTCCAGACCCGGGTCTGGACCTCGCCGTCGTCAAACCGGAACACCTCGTCCAGGGTGCCGGTACCGTCCTGGTCCCAGGACGCGGTGATCTCGGCGTCGAAAGTTCGGATCACGGTACCGGAGTAATCCTTGACCACACCCCGGGCGGTCAACTCACCGGTGAAAAAACTGGCCGGGACCAACGCCGGTTCCCGGTCGCGGTAATCCTCCAGGGACGGACCGGCACAACCGGCCAGCAGCCCCAGGGTGAACAATACCCAGAGAAGCCGGACCGGGCCAGAGACGAACACGCTTACAGACG
Organism: Marinobacter qingdaonensis; assembly: GCF_034555935.1. NCBI lineage: Bacteria > Pseudomonadati > Pseudomonadota > Gammaproteobacteria > Pseudomonadales > Marinobacteraceae > Marinobacter > Marinobacter qingdaonensis. The sequence goes on along the minus strand of NZ_JAYDCJ010000003.1, from coordinate 616,745 downwards.
GAATTTGCATGACTTTTACACTCGCACAGGATCGGATGAATGGGGCAAACCTGTGCAAGATACGCCCCGGCCCCGGACTTCGATCAGCCCGTACCAAGGCCTGGCGCCGGTTGCGTCATTTCAGCCAATTGTCTTTTCTGACACGGGCACCGGCGCTTTTCGTCAATGGCAGCGGCCCGGGATTACCGTACAACGGAGGCCATCGGAGGGCCTGACCCTCCCCCGTCTGCCGATCCGAAGACACGAGGAAGCCCTATGCCAACGTACAAAGCGCCCCTGCGCGACATGAAATTCCTGCTCAACGAGGTGTTCGACTACCCCGGCCATTACCAGGGCCTGGCCAGTGGCGCCAACGCCACCCCGGACATCGTCGACGCCATCCTGACCGAGTGCGGTCGCTTCTGCGAGGAGGTGCTCAGCCCACTGTACCAGTCCGGGGACGAGGAAGGCTGCCGGCTGGACAACGGCGAGGTCACCACCCCGGCCGGCTACAAGGCCGCCTACGAGCAGTATGCCCAGGGTGGCTGGCAGGGCCTGTCGGCCCCGGAAGAGTTCGGTGGCCAGGGCCTGCCCGCGTCCATGGGCTTGCTGAAGCAGGAAATGATGGGCACCGCCAACTGGTCCTTCTCCATGTACCCGGGCCTGTCCCTGGGCGCCATGAACACCATCTTCCTGCACGGCAGTGACGACCAGAAAGACACCTACCTGACCCCGCTCACCGAGGGCCGCTGGGGCGGTACCATGTGCCTGACCGAACCCCAGTGCGGCACCGACCTGGGCCAGGTGAAAACCCGCGCCGAGCCCCAGGCCGACGGCAGCTACCGGCTCACCGGCACCAAGATCTTCATCTCCTCGGGCGACCACGACCTGACCGAGAACATTGTCCACATAGTGCTGGCGCGCCTGCCCGATGCCCCGAAAGGCACCCGCGGCATCAGCCTGTTCATCGTGCCCAAGTTCCTGCCCGGCGCCGACGGTGGCATCGGCGAACGCAACGGCGTCAGCTGCGGCAGCCTGGAAAAGAAGATGGGCATCAAGGCCTCGGCCACCTGCGTGATGAACTTCGACGACGCCACGGGGTTCCTGATCGGTCCGGAGAACCAGGGCCTGGAGTGCATGTTCACCTTCATGAACACGGCCCGGATCGGTACCGCCATCCAGGGCGTGGGCCCGGCCGAACTGTCCTACCAATGGGCCCTGGATTACGCCCGGGAGCGCCGCTCCATGCGCGCCCTGTCGGGCAAGAAGGAACCGGACCAGGTCGCCGACGCGCTGATTCACCACGCCGATGTCCGGCGCATGCTGCTGACCCAGAAAGCCATCGCCGAGGGCGGCCGGGCCATGCTCTATTACGCCGCGCGACTGGCCGACCATATGGTGGAAGGCTACACCGAGGGCGATGACAAGAAGGCGGCCCGTTACGACGACAAGCTCGGATTCCTGACCCCGATCCTCAAGGGCTTTTTGACCGAGATGGGCTGCGAGGCCGCCAATCTGGGTATGCAGGTGTTCGGTGGCCACGGCTACATTCGCGAGCACGGCATGGAACAGATTGTCCGCGACACCCGCATCGCCACCCTGTACGAGGGCACCACCGGCATCCAGGCCCTGGACCTGCTCGGCCGCAAGGTGCTGCTGATGACCCAGGGCGGCGCGGTGCGCGAGTTCACCCTGAACGTCGCCAACTTCGCGCGCAAGCAGCTGACCGACAAGCGCCTGCGTCCGATGGCGCTGGAACTGCTGAAACTGACCGGCCAATGGAACTGGCTGACGGTGCGGATCATGCTGGCCGCACGCAAGGACCGCGACCTGGTCAGCTCTGCCGCCCACGATTTCCTGATGTACAGCGGCTACGTCACCATGGCGTACATCTGGCTGCGCCAGTCCGCCGTGGCTGTGGATAAGTTGGACAACGGCGGCGCCGACGCCGAGGCCTTCTACCAGGCCAAGCTGGCCACCGCCGAGTTCTACTACGAGCGCCTGCTGCCCCGGGCCCAGAGCCATGCCACCAGCATGCTCAGCCCGACCGCCTCAGTGATGCAGCTGGCCGACGAGCACATGGCCTTTACCGGCTAAGGGATCAGGGCCGGAATTCCGGGTCTGACCGGATTCCGGCCTTGAAATTTGGCGCCAGCGTCCGCACTTATTCGACGGATTTTTATCCAATTCACGTTATTTCAAGAGGTTAGTAACGAGCACTGCGAGCATAAAAGTGAGGAGGTTCGAATATGGAAACTCGTTCTGACGACTTTTATCCCACCCGACTGGAACGTCCCACCCCCACCTTCGATCGACTGGACCCAGTTATCCACAGCACCGGCGCCGACCGCAACGACGGCCCGCTGAGTGAAACGGAGCTGGCGCAGTACGAACGCGACGGCTTTCTGGTGTTCAACAATTTCCTGGACGCCGACACCGTGCGTCGCTTTCGCGAGGACCTGCGCGCGTACGAACACGACGACGGTGTGTTGCGCTCCGAGGGCACCATCACCGAGCCCGGCAAACAGGAAATCCGCTCCATTTTCGGCATTCATCAGCTGTCCGAGCGCTTCGACCAGCTGACCCGGGATCCACACATCCTGGCCATGGTGCATCAGCTTCTGGGCAGCGACGCCTACATCCACCAGTCCCGGATCAACTTCAAACCGGGGTTCCACGGCAAAGGCTTCGACTGGCACTCGGATTTCGAAACCTGGCACGCCGAAGACGGCATGCCGCGCATGCGCGCCGTGAGCTTTTCCATCGCCCTGACCGACAACACACCGTTCAATGGGCCGCTGATGCTGGTGCCCGGGTCCCACAAGTCCTTCGTGCCCTGCGTCGGGCGCACACCGGAAGACAATTACCAGTCGTCCCTGAAGAAACAGGAACTGGGCGTGCCCAGTGACAAGGAGTTGGCCCGCATCGTCGATCAGCAAGGCATCAAGGCGCCGACGGGCCCGGCCGGCTCGCTGATCGTCTTCGAGTGCAACACCCTGCACGCCTCCAACGCCAACATGTCGCCCTGGCCGCGCAGTAACCTGTTCTTTGTCTACAACAGTGTGGAAAACCAGCTGGTGCAACCCTTCTGTGGCAACAAGCCGCGCCCGGATTTCCTCGGCAACCGCAGCGATACCCAGGCGCTCCGGCCCATCTCCACCGAAGACCTGAAACGGACCGGGTGAGCGGCCTGCAAACCGGCACAAAAAAGGGAAGCCAGCTTGGCTTCCCTTTTTGTTGCTCCGGAATACCGCGACCGGCGCGTTACCCGGTCACTGGGCGCTCTGGAACCGCTCGATGAAGGCTTCGGATTCGGCGATGGAGTCTTCCATCTCGCGGATCAACTTATCCACATCGGAACGGATCTGGCTCAGCTCCTGCTCGAGCGCGCCGATGGCCTGGGCGTTCAGGTTGTGCTTGAGGAACAACACCTGGTCCTCGAACGCCTCCAGCACCGGTGCCATCTTGGCCTCGGCCCGGTGCATGCGGGCAATCAGCGAGTCGTACTGATCTCGGGTCTCGGCCAGCTGGCGCTCGCTGCTGCGCCGCAGGGACGCGCTTTCGTACAGGTCGAGCTCGTCTTCCCACTCCTCGAACAACGCCTCGGACACGTCCTCCACCGCATCGATCCGGTCGCGCACCGCCTCGGCGGCGTCCTCGCTGTCCTCATACGCGGTGCGGATGGTGTCGTACTTGTCCTGCAGCGCCGTGTCCGGGGTGTCCACTACGCTCTGGAATCGCGCCAGGGACGAGCGGAAGGTTTCCTGGGCCTCGCTCTGGGCGTCCCGGGCGTCCCCGACCCGGTCCACCAGGATCTCGCGCTTTTCGATCCCGAGCTTTTCCATGGCGCTGTAGTACATGGAACTGCAGCCGGCCAGCCCCAGGCACAGAAACAGGCCAAGCAGGGCCACTGGGTGGCGGATAGGGTGACGGGCGGTGACAGGCGGCATCAGGGGCTCCCGGGTCGGTTACAGGCCGTATTTGGTTTCGATAGCCTCGAACATACCGGACTCGCGGATGGCGTCAAGACCGGCCTGCAACTCGTTCACCAGGGCATCGGAGGTGTCCGGGTTCAGGGCCAGGAACAGCTGGGTCTGGTTGAACGAGTACACCGGCTTCAACCCTTCCACGTTCTGCTGGGACGCCACGTAGGGGCCACCCAACTGGTCCGCCAACCAGAGATCGATCTGACCGAGTTCGAGCCGCTTCGGGTTCAGGTCGTCGCTGTCCAGGGCCGAGACTTCGTAGCCCCGCTTGATCAGGTACTCGGACTTCACGTCGTTGCGGTAGCCGCCAAACACCTTGCCCTTGGCGTCGGACAGCTCGTCCATCTGGAAGTTGGAGTCCGGCGCCGCGAACACGGTCCACAGGTTGTTGGTCAGGGGCCCGACCCACTTGAACAGCGGGGCCCGTTCCTCGGTGTAGGTGGTGCAGAAGATGCCGTGGTTGGGTTTGTTCAGGGCCCGGTTGTAGCCGTAGTCCCAGTTCCGCAGCTTGATGCGGTAATCCAGGTCGGTCTGTTTCAGGGCGGCGGTCACCAGTTCGGTGCACAGGCCGTCGATGTCCTCGGCGTTGTGTTCAAAGGCCCGGCCCGAGGCACTCATGTTGTAGGGCGGAAAGTTTTCCGTGTAGAGATACAGCCGTTCTTCCGCCTGCACGGCGCTTGCCGGCCCGATCAGCGTCAACGCCGCTGCGGCCAGGCCCAATAGTGTTCTGCTCACGTCTTCTACTCCCGATTGTGCTCAATAAGTAAATTCCGTAATAACAACGCAAGATTAGCGCCCAGCGTTCACGGATTGGGGGAGAAAAACGTTTCAATTGGTAACGGCGCTATTTGCCGATGCAGAAACTGGAGAAAATCTTGCCCAGCAAATCGTCCGGACTCAGGTGGCCGGTGATCTCGCCGAGGGCGTCCTGGGCCGCGCGCAGGTCTTCGGCCAGCAGTTCGCCGGCGCCATAGCCCTCGAGCTGACCCTGGCCCTGGAGCAGGGAATCCCGGGCCCGTTCCAGGGCATCCAGATGCCGGCGCCGGGCCAGGAAGCCACCTTCGGTGGTGCTGGCAAACCCCATGCACTGCTTCAGGTGGTCCCGCAGCACGTCCAGGCCCTCAGCGGATTTCGCCGCCAGGCGGATGACCGGGGCGGCCTGCTCGGGCTGGTCGGTCAGGCCGACGGTTTCCCGGGACAGATCGACCTTGTTGCGGATCACCGTGACCGGGGCACTGGCCGGCAGCCGGTCGATGAAGTCCGGCCAGATGTCGTGGGGTTCGGTGTGGTCGGTGGTGGTGGCATCGACCATCAACAGGATCCGGTCGGCCTGGGTGATTTCGTCCCAGGCCCGGGCGATACCGATCTGCTCGACCTCGTCCGGACTTTCACGCAGGCCGGCGGTGTCGATGATGTGCAGGGGCATGCCGTCGATGTGGATGTGTTCGCGCAGGACATCCCGGGTGGTGCCCTCGATGGCGGTGACGATGGCCGCCTCGCGACCGGCCAGGGCATTGAGCAGGCTGGACTTGCCGGCATTGGGCCGGCCGGCGATGACCACTTTCATGCCGTCGCGCAAGATGGTGCCCTGCTGGGCCTCGGCCAGAATGGTGTCGAGCCGGTCGAGCAGTTGCTGCAGGTCGCCGGCAACCTTGCCATCGGCCAGGAAGTCGATTTCCTCCTCCGGAAAGTCGATGGCTGCCTCGACGTAGATGCGCAGGTGGGTGACCGCATCCACCAGGTCATCGACCTGACGGGAAAACAGCCCCTGCATGGAGCGCACCGCACAGCGCGCGGCCTGCTCGGAACTGCTCTCGATCAGGTCGGCGATGGCTTCGGCCTGGGCCAGATCCAGCTTGTCGTTCAGGAACGCCCGTTCGGAGAATTCCCCGGGCCGGGCCAGGCGCGCCCCCCGGCTGCAGACCTCGCGCAGCAGCAGATCCAGGATCACCGTGCCACCGTGGCCCTGGAGCTCGAACACGTCCTCGCCGGTGAAGGAATGGGGGTTGGGGAAAAACAGGCCAATGCCCTCGTCGATCAGCCCGCCATCGCGGTCCAGGAACGGACCGTAATGGGCGTACCGGGGCTTGGGTTCGTAGCCGAGCATGGCCTGGGCGATGGCGGCGGCCTCCGGCCCAGACACCCGGACGATGCCCACCCCGGCCTGGCCCGGCGCGGTGGCAATGGCGGCGATGGTGTCGGTGGTCTGGCTCATGGGCATTCCTTCGGACAGAAACGACAGAGGCTCCACGAAGGAGCCTCTGTCAGGGTCAGCTTGCTGGCAGCGATCAGGCCTTCTTCGCTGCGGTCTCCGCTTCGATCTTGCGGGTAATGTACCACTGCTGGCTGATCGACAGAATGTTGTTCACCAGCCAGTAGAGTACCAGACCGGCCGGGAACCACAGGAAGAACACGGTGAAGATCAGCGGCATCATCTTCATGATCTTGGCCTGCATCGGATCCGGTGGTGTCGGGTTCAGATGCATCTGCAGGAACATGCTGGCGCCCATCAGGATCGGCAGGATGAAGTAGGGGTCCATCTGCGACAGATCCTGGATCCACAGCATGAACGGCGCGTGCCGCAGCTGCACACTCTCGAACAGAACCCAGTACAGGGAGATGAACACCGGCATCTGCACCAGGATTGGCAGACAGCCACCGAGCGGATTGATCTTCTCGCGCTTGTACAGGGCCATCATTTCCTGGGACATGCGCTGGCGATCGTCGCCGTACAGCTCCTTCAGGCGGGTCAGCTGGGGCGCCACCGCACGCATCTTGGCCATGGAGCGGTAACTGGTGGCCGACAGATGGAAGAACACCGCCTTGACCAGCACGGTCAGCAGGATGATGGCGACACCCCAGTTGCCGACCAGGCTGTAGAACCATTCCATGATCACGAACAGCGGCAGTGAGATGAAGAACAGCCAGCCGAAGTCGACGGTGCGGTCCAGGTTCGGCGCTACGGTTTCCAGCCGGTCGATGATCTTCGGACCGACGTAGGCCCGAGCGCCCACTTCCACGCTGTCACCGGGCTCGACGGTGGTGGCCGGATAGACAAAACCCATGACGTACAGCGGTCCGCGACGGGTAGTCTGGAACTGGGCCGGCTGGTCCCGCTCTGGCACCCAGGCCGACAGGAAGTAGTGCTGCAGGAAGGCCAGCCAGCCGTTGGTGACCGACTGGTTCACCGGGGTTTCGGACAGGTCGTCGAAATCGAACTTCTCGTAGGGGTCCTCGGGCGAGCTCATGACCATGCCGAGGAACGCCTGGATCCCCATGCTGTTCTGGGCAGTGGGGTCCGGGGCCTGATCACGGACGATCTTGCCGGTAAAGTTGCCTTTCCAGGCCTCGCCGGACTGGTTGTCGATCAGGTAACGGACGTCGATTTCATAGCTGTTGCGCTCGAAGGTGTAACGCTTGGTGATGGTCACACCGGCGTCGGTGGTGTGGGTCAGATCCACCACCAGCTGGTCCTGGCCTTCGCTCAGCTCGTAGCGGTTGGCCTCGGCGGTGTACACCGGTGCTTCGCCGTTGGCGCGGCTGTCCGGACCGTTGCGGCCGATGAGTCCGCTTTCCAGCACGTAGGTGCGGGTTTCGGTGTTGGTCAGGAGCTTCAGCGGTTCCCGGCTGTTCAGGGATTTGTCGTAATTGAGCAGGGAGGTTTGCACCAGGTTGCCGCTGACCCGGTTGATGGTCAGATCGAACACGTCGGTGCTGACGGTGACGAACTGGTCGTCGATGGCCTGCTCGGAATCGGCGTTGGTGCTGACCTGCTGACCGCCTTCGGGGGTACTGAACTCTTCGCTTGTGCCCGAGGTGCCCTGCTCCTGTGGCAACGTCATGGCGTCGGAGCCAGTGCCGGCGCCGTTACTGGTGGCCTGGGCGACCTGCTCGGTGGCCGGTTGCTGGTGGTAGTCCTCATTCCAGGCAAGCACCATCAGGTAGCTGACAATAGCCAGGCCGGCAAACAAAACAATGCGTTGAATATCCATAAGTTACTGTCTGGTCTGGGTTGTGGTTTGGGACCGATCAGCCTGAAGGCTGGGCGTTACGGTTGTGCTGTCAGCCACGTTTGCGGTGCCGGGAACGGGATCATAACCGCCTTCCGCCCAGGGATGGCACCTCAGCAGCCGTCGGCTTGCCAGGTACAGGCCCTTCGCCGCGCCATGATGACTGATGGCTTCGACGGCGTATTGGGAGCAGGTTGGATAATGACGGCAATGACTGGCCATCAAAGGACTGATCGCGTACTGGTAAAAGCGGATGGGCAGGAGCAGGATTGTGCGCATTAACCCATTCCTCTACCGGCAGGCTTTGATGGTGTGGCCCGGGGCGGTTGAGCGTGTTGATGTTTGCGTTTCAGTCGTCGCCAAAGCTCATTCAGGGCGTTACGGACCGCCTCGTTGTCGAGACCGACCAGACCCTGGCGTCCGAGAACCACGATGTCGAGGCCTGGGAGATCGTCCTGAGTGCGAAAGGATTCCCTGACCTGCCGTTTGATCCGGTTTCTCTGGACAGCAAGCTTCAGATTTTTCTTGGAAAAAATCAATCCGACCCTGGCGTGACCGAGTTCGTTCGGTGTCGCCAGGATCAGAAAATTCCGGTGCGGAACCTTCAGCTGTACGTCATTGAAGACTTTGCCGTAATCAGCCGGTCGTAGCAGACGGTGTGATTTCGGGAAACTCAAAGCCTTCATGAGGCGAGCTGGTTACGCAGACAGACGTGCGCGGCCCTTGGCACGACGACGGGACAGTACCTTACGACCGTTGGCAGTGGCCATACGGGCACGGAAACCGTGTGCGCGCTTACGCTTCAGGACGCTTGGTTGAAACGTTCTTTTCATGGTGATGATCTCACAATTCGTAAGTTGGGAATTCCTAACTGGCTGGAAAATGTACAGCCAAAACAGGAGCGGCATTCTATGCAAATACCGGAGCGAATTCAATGCTTATTGACCAGGGCTTTTACGGACCCGGTGCGGGCGTCGGTAGGGTCGGTCACTAATAAGATCAGTAAGTCTTTTTAGAATTCTTTTAAAAGATTATTTATTACTGTTATTAGGGTCGACGATTTCTGGGGATAAGCCAAAAAAATCCATGGAAATCGGGAAATTGGAATCTTTATAAGGGTTGTGACAAACGCCGATGAGGGCTGTGGACGAGCGCCAGACCGATTGTGAATAACTGGGCCTGCCCGTTCGACGGCCAGTTATCCACGGATCGGTCCTGTGGTTTCACACAGGGTTAGACGCAGGGTGTACACACAGGGGTGTGGGTAACTTCCGGAAGATGAATTTTCTGTACACAAGGCTGTAGGTAAGTCCATACCTGTTTGAAATAAATGATGTTTAATTTCCACAGGCTGTTCATGAAACCGGCTCGACTCTTTCACTGGCGGGGCCGTCGGGTTAGAATCCGGGGTCACCTCGTAGGATTGGATGTCTCCTTATTCTGATCTGAGACATTTCTGGGTTATCGGGAGCAGGCTGTCGTGCCGAACAGTATGTGGCATCAATGTCTTGAAGTACTCCGGGACGAGTTTCCCGCACAACAGTTCAACACCTGGCTCAGGCCCCTCCAGTCCGATCACCGGGAAGGCCAGCTGCTGCTGTTCGCGCCCAACCGGTTCGTGATGGACTGGGTCAATGAAAAATACCTTCGGCGTATAGAAGAAGTGTTGAAGGACCTGAACGGTGGTCAGGCACCCCGGGTCAACATGAAAGTGGGGTCGGCGCCCCGGGACAGCGAGTCCGAACCGAAACCGGCGGTGGCCAAGGAACCGCCGGCCCCGGTGCAGGAAGAAGCGGACAGCAGCGTCACCGACGAAGAGAAGGGCGTGGCGGTCAGTGTTGGCAACCACACCGCGGTGCGGCCGAAGACCAGCAACGAGCGCCGGTCGGTGCAGGTGGAAGGCGACATCAAGCACCAGAGCTACCTGAATGAAGGCTTCACCTTTGAAACCTTCGTCGAGGGTAAGTCGAACCAGCTGGCCCGGGCGGCGTCCATGCAAGTGGCGGAAAACCCCGGTGGTGCCTATAACCCGCTGTTCCTCTACGGCGGAGTGGGCCTGGGTAAAACCCACCTGATGCACGCCATTGGCAATGAAATCGTGCGTCGCAATCCGGGCGCCAAGGTGGCCTACCTGCGCTCGGAACGGTTCGTGGCAGACATGGTCAAGGCGCTGCAGCTGAACGCCATCAACGAATTCAAGCGCTATTACCGCTCGGTGGACGCGCTGCTGATCGACGACATTCAGTTCTTTGCCCGCAAGGAGCGTTCCCAGGAAGAGTTTTTCCACACCTTCAATGCCCTGCTCGAAGGCGGTCAGCAGGTGATCGTGACCTGTGACCGGTTCCCGAAGGAAATTGTCGACATGGAGGAGCGCCTGAAATCCCGGTTCGGCTGGGGCCTGACCGTGATGGTGGAGCCGCCGGAGCTGGAAACCCGGGTGGCGATCCTGATGAAGAAGGCCGACCAGGCCAACGTCAAGCTCAGCAGTGAGGCCGCCTTTTTCATCGCCCAGAAGATCCGCTCGAATGTGCGAGAGCTGGAAGGCGCGCTGCGTCTGGTGATAGCGAATGCTCACTTCACGGGCTCGGAGATCACCCCGCCGTTCATTCGGGAGAGTCTGAAAGACCTGTTGGCGCTGCACGAAAAGCAGGTCAGCATCGACAACATTCAGCGCACGGTGGCGGAGTACTACAAGATCAAGGTCGCGGACCTGCTGTCGAAACGCCGGACCCGCACCGTGACCCGGCCCCGGCAGGTGGCGATGGCGCTGTCCAAGGAGCTGACCAACCACAGTCTGCCGGAAATCGGCGATGCCTTCGGCGGCCGGGACCACACCACCGTGCTGCACGCGTGCAAGAAGATCGTGGAACTGCAGGAGACCGATCCGGGTATCCGCGAGGATTATCAGAACTTTATGAGACTGCTGACCACCTGATGCCGGGCGTTAGCGTGAACCATTCATCCTTCCAACAGAAAGAATGTCGAGTGCCATGAAACTGACGATCAGCCGTGAATCCCTGCTGACCCCGCTGCAGAGCATCGCCGGGGTTGTGGAAAAGAAACAGACCATGCCGGTGCTTTCCAACGTGCTGTTGGTGGCCGAAGACAACACCCTGATTCTGACCGGTACCAACATGGAAGTGGAGCTGGTGGCGCGGGTGACCCCGGTGCATGTGGATCAGCCCGGCCAGATCACCGTGCCGGCGCGCAAGCTGGCCGATATCTGTCGGGCCCTGGGCGAGGAGGCGCCGCTGGAGCTGACCCTCGAGGGTGACCGCTTGCACCTGCGCTGTGGAAAAAGTCACTTCACTTTGTCGACACTGCCGGCCGAGCATTTCCCCAACGTCGAGGACGAGGCCGAGAGCTTCCGGCTGGAACTGCCCCAGAAAGAACTGGGTCGGATGCTGGACGCCACGGCGTTCGCCATGGCCCAGCAGGACGTTCGGTACTATCTGAACGGCCTGTTGCTGGAAGTGGATGAGGGCCACGTGCGCACCGTGGCCACCGACGGCCACCGTCTGGCCATGGCCCATCTGGAGCTGCCCACCGGCAGCCTGGACCTGCGCCAGGTGATCGTGCCACGCAAGGGCGTGCTGGAACTGGCCCGGTTGCTGGACGATGTGGAAACCCCGGTGACCCTGGTGATCGGTGACAACCACCTGCGTGCCACGGTGGGCAGCTACACCTTCACCTCCAAGCTGATCGAAGGCAAGTTCCCCGACTACAACCGGGTGATTCCACGCGGTGGTGACAAGGTGGTGATGGCCGACCGGTCGACCCTGAAAAACACCCTGCAGCGGGCGGGTATCCTGTCCCACGAAAACATTCGCGGTGTCCGTCTGAACCTGGCGCCGAACGAACTCCAGGTGTTTGCCAACAACCCGGACCAGGAACAGGCCGAAGACGCGCTGCCGGTGGACTATCAGGGCGAATCCCTGCAGATCGGTTTTAATGTAGGCTACCTGGTGGACGTGATGAACGCGCTCGACGAGGACCAGGTCAAGATCACCTTGTCGAACCCGAACAGCAGTGCGTTGATCGAATCGCAGACGGATAATCGCTGCCTGTATGTGGTCATGCCAATGCGGCTATAGGAGGAATGCCATGGGCACCGTGACGAACGGAATCAAAGGCGCTTTTCGGATCGGACAGACCCTGTCCGTGTTGGGGCGCACGGGTGTCAATTGGGTACGGGGCGATCGGCCCCCTACCCCGCGTTTGCTGCGCCAGACCTTTGAGTCCCTGGGTGCGACCTACATCAAGCTCGGGCAGTTCATCGCCAGTTCCCCCACCTTCTTCCCCAAGGACTATGTCGAGGAATTCCAGTACTGCCTGGACAAGACCCCGAACCTGCCCTTCGGTGTGATCAAGAAGATCATCCGCGACGAACTGGGCCAGCCCCTGGATCAGGTCTATGCCGAGATCGATCCGGTCGCCTTGGCCTCGGCCTCCATCGCCCAGGTGCACGCGGCCCGTTTGGTTACCGGTGAGGACGTGGTGATCAAGGTGCAGAAGCCGGGTGTGGAAAACATCCTGCTGACCGATCTCAACTTCCTGTACCTGTCGGCGCGGATTCTGGAAACCCTGGCGCCAAAACTGTCCTGGACGTCGCTGTCCGGGATCGTCGAGGAGATCCAGCGCACCATGATGGAGGAGTGTGACTTCATCAAGGAAGCGAACAACCTCAAGGTATTCCGTAACTTCCTGCACGACAGCCACAACGAAGACGCCGCGGTGCCGCAGGTGTACGAACACTGCAGTACCCGCCGGATTCTGACCATGGAGCGATTCCATGGGGTGCCCCTGACGGATCTCGAGAGCATCCGGGGCTACGCCCGGGATCCGGAGCGCACGCTGATTACCGCGATGAACACCTGGTTCGCCAGTCTGACCCAGTGTGAGTTTTTTCACGCCGATGTCCACGCCGGCAACCTGATGGTGTTGCGGGATGGCCGGGTTGGCTTCATCGACTTCGGCATTGTCGGACGGATCAAGCCCGACACCTGGCAGGCGGTGAGCGATTTTATTTCGGCGGTCATGGTGGGCAACTTCGAGGGCATGGCCGACGCCATGATCCGGATTGGCATCACCCACAAGAAGGTGCAGGTCGAGGAGTTGGCCGGAGACCTGCGCCGGTTGTACCAGCAGATGGACAAGATGGTGCCGGACCAGGTGCCTTACGAAGCGGACCAGGCCGAGGACGACGTCAATCACATCCTGATGGACATGGTGAAGATCGGCGAGAGCCACGGCCTGCATTTCCCGCGGGAATTCGCCCTGCTGCTGAAACAGTTCCTGTACTTCGATCGGTATGTGCACATCCTGGCACCGGAAATGGATGTGTTCATGGACGAGCGCCTGAACATGCTGCACTGAGGCGGGTCGCCTAAGCATTCGGGCTTTTGTACACTAGGCAGCGTTGCCCCGAGCGGTAACGCTGCCTTTTTTGTGGGCGCTCGATTGCGTCCCGCCACCACCTCGAGCTGTCACCTTTATGGCGCTAGTGAAATTGCAGACCCAGCATTTTCGGAACCTGTCGTCGGCGTCTGTAAGCTTCTCCCCTTCCTTTAATCTGTTGTACGGTGCCAACGGCAGCGGCAAGACCAGTGTGCTGGAAGCCATCGGCTATCTGGGGTTGGGGCGCTCGTTTCGGGTCAGCCGGCATCAGGCCGTGGTCAGTCATGGCGAACAGCAGCTGACGGTCTTTGGTGGCCTGGATCGGGGGTTGGCCTCGGAACCGGGCGCAAACGATGGCCGACCGGTGGCGCATCGGTTGGGCATTGCCCGGGATGTGACCCGGAAAGAAACCACCCTGCGGGTGGATGGCGAAGGGGTGCGCAGTCTGTCGGCGTTGGCCATGCACTTGCCGGTGTCGGTGATCGACCCGGGGGTATTCGATATCGTCGCCGGTGGTCCGGGCAAGCGGCGGCAGTTTCTGGATTGGGCAGTGTTCCACGTGGAACCTTCCTTTGCCTCGGTCTGGCAGCAGTGCCAGCGAGTCACATCGCAGCGGAATCAAACGCTGAGAAATGGTAGACTAGACGAGGCTTTATTGCGGGTCTGGGATAGCCAGTACGCCGGCCTCAGTGACCGGATCACGGCGGCGCGTCAGACCACGTTCGAGCGCTTCAAGCACGCGTTCGACAGTCTGGTCCAGCAAGTCGACGTGGGCTGGACCCAGGGCCTGAAGTTGGAGTTTTATCCCGGTTGGGACACCAGCAAAGCCCTGGTGGATATCCTGGCCAGTCACCGGGACCAGGAACGGCGTATGGGGCACACCCTGTACGGACCGAATCGGGCGGATATCCGGCTGAAGTTCCAGGGCCGGCCGGTTGCCGAGACGTTTTCCCGGGGCCAACAGAAAACCCTCGTTATCTTGATGAAGATTGCCCAGGGCATGGTGTTGAGTGAACTGGACAAGCAGGTGACGTTTTTGCTCGACGACATCAACGCGGAATTGGATGTCGGTCACCGGGCCATGCTGGCCCAGAAATTACAGGCGTTACGGTGCCAGGTGTTCATCACCTCCATCGAGCATCCGGAACCGGAGGTGCTGTGGCCCTCGGGGGATGCGCCGGAGTACAGAATGTTCCACGTGGAACATGGCAAATTGACGGAAGAATAGAACCGGGCAAACGGTGCGAAAGATCCACCACCGGTACACCCTTCAGGAGTCTCTAATGAGCGAATCGAACTACAATTCCTCCAGTATCAAAGTCTTGAAAGGTCTGGATGCGGTACGTAAGCGGCCGGGTATGTACATCGGTGATACCGACGATGGCACCGGACTGCACCACATGGTCTTTGAGCTGGTGGACAACTCCATCGATGAGGCTCTGGCGGGGTACTGCTCCGAGATTGGCGTGATCATCCATCCGGACGAGTCCATCACGGTCAAGGACAACGGCCGTGGCATCCCCGTGGATATCCACGAGGAGGAAGGCGTGTCCGCCGCCGAGGTCATCATGACCGTGCTGCACGCCGGCGGTAAGTTCGACGACAACTCCTACAAGGTCTCCGGTGGTCTGCACGGCGTCGGTGTCTCGGTGGTCAACGCCCTGTCCTCGACCCTGACCCTGACCATTCGCCGGGACCGCAAGGTGTACGAGCAGAGCTACAAGCACGGCGTGCCGACTGCGCCCCTGGCCGAAGTGGGCGAGACCGATGCCTCCGGCACCAAGGTGCATTTCATTCCCTCGCCGGAAACCTTCACCCACATCGAATTCCACTACGACATCCTGGCCAAGCGCCTGCGCGAACTGGCGTTCCTGAACAGTGGCGTGCGGATCCGTCTGACCGACGAGCGCAGCGGCAAGGAAGAGGTATTCGAGTACGAAGGCGGTCTGCGGGCCTTTGTCGAGCACCTGAACACCAACAAGACCCCGATCAACCGGGTGTTCCACTTCAACCGCGAGCGGGAAGACGGCATCGCGGTGGAAGTGTCCATGCAGTGGAACGATGCCTTTCAGGAGAACATCTTCTGCTTCACCAACAACATTCCCCAGCGCGACGGCGGTACCCACCTGGCCGGCTTCCGCGCCGCCCTGACCCGCTCCCTGAACAACTACATCGAGCAGGAAGGTCTGGGCAAGAAGGCCAAGGTCAGCACCTCCGGTGACGATGCCCGGGAAGGCCTGACCGCCATCATCAGCGTCAAGGTGCCGGATCCCAAGTTCTCGTCCCAGACCAAGGACAAGCTGGTGTCCTCCGAGGTGAAAACCGCGGTTGAGCAGGAGCTGTACCAGAGCTTCGCCGACTACCTGCAGGAGCAGCCGAACGAGGCCAAGCTGATCGTCAACAAGATGATCGAAGCGGCCCGGGCCCGGGAAGCTGCGCGCAAGGCCCGGGATATGACCCGGCGCAAGGGTGCCCTGGACATCGCCGGCCTGCCCGGCAAGCTGGCCGACTGTCAGGAAAAAGACCCGGCCCTGTCCGAACTGTTCATTGTGGAGGGTGACTCGGCCGGTGGCAGCGCCAAGCAGGGCCGAGACCGCAAGACGCAGGCCATCCTGCCGCTCAAGGGTAAGATCCTGAACGTGGAGAAAGCCCGGTTCGACAAGATGCTGTCCTCCGCCGAGGTCGGCACCCTGATCACCGCCCTCGGCTGTGGCATCGGCCGCGAGGAGTTCAACCCGGACAAGCTGCGCTACCACTCCATCGTGATCATGACCGACGCCGACGTGGACGGCTCCCACATTCGCACCCTGTTGCTGACCTTCCTGTTCCGTCAGATGCGGGAAATCATCGAGCGCGGCCATGTCTTCATCGCCATGCCGCCCCTGTACAAGGTCAAGCGCGGCAAGCAGGAGCAGTACCTGAAGGACGAGAAGGCCAAGGAAGCCTACCTGACCCAGACCGCCCTGGAAGGTGCCCAGCTGTTCGTGAACCCGGATGCGCCGGCGATCAAGGATTCCGCCCTGGAAACCATGGTCAAGGATTACCAGGCGGTGATGGCCATGATCGGCCGCCTGTCCCGGGCCTACCCGGCCAAGGTGCTGGAGCAGATGCTGGATAACGTCACCCTCAAGTCCGAGCACCTGAAGGACGAGGCCGCGGTCACCCGCTGGGTGGCGCGCCTGGGCGACGGCCTGGACCTGGACACCCGCACCGGCACCAAGTACAGCTTCTCGGTCACCAAGGATCCGGAGCGCGACCTGTTCCTGCCCAAGGTCACCATCTACGTGCACGGCATTCCCCATGAGCACGTGTTCAATCACGAGTTCTTCGAGTCCTCGTCCTACGCCGCCATCGCGCGCATGGGTGAGACCCTGGATGGCCTGATCGAAGACGGCGCCTACGTCCAGCGGGGCGAGCGCAAGCAGGCCGTACTGTCGTTTGAGGGCGCCCTGGAGTGGCTGATGAAAGAGGCCCAGCGTGGCCTGAACATCCAGCGCTACAAGGGACTGGGCGAGATGAACCCGGAACAGCTGTGGGAAACCACCATGGATCCGGAGACCCGCCGGATGATGAAGGTGACCATCGAGGACGCGTTCGCGGCCGACCAGATCTTCACCACCCTGATGGGCGACGACGTCGAGCCGCGTCGGGACTTCATCCAGACCAACGCGCTGGAAGTGACCAACCTCGACGTGTAACGCTGAGTGCCCCGATCACGGGCAAAAAAAAGCGGCGCCGGATGCCAATCCGCGCCGCTTTTTTTGTTGCTGTGGATAACCCGGTGAGGCCCGGTGTTACTCCTGGGACATGGACTTTTTCTTTTCTTTTTCCGCCAGGTGCGGGGCCATGACCTCTTCCAGGGTGTAGCCGGTCAGGCGCCGGATGGTGCGCCACAGGTAATAGAAGATCAGCAGCATCATCACCATGGAGGGGATGGCGATCATCGGGTAGCTGACCAGGGTCATGCGCCCCAGCTCCTCGTTGAAGGCCTGGGTACCGGACGGGCTGGTGACAATCCAGCGGGCGATGATGTAGTTCATGATCGAGGAGAACAGGAAGGTGCCGGCGAAGAAATAGCTGGCGTTCAGCAGTCGGGCCTCGAACTCCTCCACCCTGCCCTGTTTTTCCAGCGACCGGTGGATCTTATCCACATCCAGGACATTGGGGTTGTACAGCAACGTGCGCACCAGTGGATAACGGGTGCGGGTGGAGATCAGCACCGCCAGGCCGATGACCGCCGGAACCGCGGCTTCCTTCACGGCCAGCCAGCCGGCATCCAGCTCCAGCAGGCCGATGCCGCCGGTGAGACCGACACTGATCAGACCCAGCACGGCGATGAAATTCTTCTTGCGGTAGCGAATCAGTTCAAACAGGCCCCAGCCTAGAGGAAACGCCAGGCCAATGATCAAGGCGTTGACCGAGCCCAGATGCTCGTCGCCACTGAATTTCATCAGGATCACCGACGGAATCACGATGCTGACCAGCAGGTCGATCCAGGGCCTGGGTTTGTGATCCGGGTGAGAGGGGGTGGTAGGTGCTGTCATAAATCCGCCTGATTGGTGAACGGCACGCGCCCAGGAACGTCGGCTCTGGGCGGGGTGTGTCGGCAGTATACGATAATTGCCGGGCCGGCCGAAGGCATAAAAAAACCGGGCCCGAGGGCCCGGCTGTTCCGGCTGCGTTGGGGGCGCCGCTCAGGCGCCGACCTCTTTCAAGGCCTCTTCCACAATCGCCAGGCCCTCTTCCAGCACCTCGTCTTCGATGGTAACTGGCATCAGGAATCGGATAGTGTTGCCGTACATGCCGCAGCTGAGCAGGATCAGCCCCTTTTCCTTGGCCTTCTTGGTGATGGCCGCCGCCAGTTCCGGCTTCGGAGTCCGGCTGTCTTTGCTCTCGACCAGCTCGAACGCCGCCATGGGCCCGAGGTTGCGGGCGTTATCCACATGCGGGAACTGCTCCTGCCACTGGCTGAAGCGCTGCTTGAGCTTGTCGCCCAGCGCCTGGGCCTTGCCCAGGATGTCCTCTTCCTTGAACACATCGAACACCGCCAGCGCCGCGGCGCACGCGGTCGGGCTACCGGTGTAGGTGCCGCCCAGGGAATTCGGCCCGGACGCGTCCATGTGCTTGTCGGTACCCACCACCGCGGAGATCGGCATGCCATCGGCCATACTCTTGGCCATGGTCATCATGTCCGGCTCGACCCCGCTGTGCTCGATCGCAAACATCTTGCCGGTCCGGCCAAAGCCGCTCTGAACCTCGTCCACGATCATCAGGATGTCGTGCTCGTCACAGATCTTGCGGATCTCTTTCAGGAAGCTGGCGGGCGCCGGATAGAAACCACCCTCGCCCAACACCGGCTCGAGGATGATGGCGGCGGTTTCGTGGCCCGGGGAGTCCGCCTTCATGGCCATCTTCAGACCGCGAATCGCCTCTTCTTCGCTGACGCCGTGATACGGCACCGGATAGGGGGCGCGGAACACGGTGCCGGGCATGGGGCCGAAGTCGGTCTGGTAAGGCGCGGCCTTGCCGTTCATGGCCATGGTATAGAAGGTGCGGCCATGGTAGCCGCCGTCAAAGCAGATCACGTTCGGGCGTCCGGTCGCGGCCCGGGCAATCTTGACCGCGTTTTCCAGGGCTTCGGCGCCGGAGTTGGCGAGCATGACCTTGGCGTGGCCACGCACCGGCACCACACCGCTGAGTTTCTCGGCCAGTTTGACGTAGCCCTCATAGGGCATCACGGTCTGGCAGGTGTGCATCACTTTGTCGAGCTGGGCCTTGACCGCTTCCACCACCTTCGGGTGGCGGTGGCCAATGTTCAGGACCCCGATACCGCCGGCAAAGTCGATCATGCGCTTGCCGTCGGCATCCCAGAGTTCGGCGTTGCGAGCGTGGTCGGCAAACTGTTCGTTGGGACTTGCCGCGCCCGCCGCTACGTAGCGTTCTTTGAGTGCTTGCAATTCTTTGTTGCTCACTGTGCTTTCTCCCTGAGTTCAGGTTCGAAACGTTCATCGACCAGTGTAAGGAGTACGCGCGGGAACCACAAACCGACCAGTGTCGAAGATCCGGCGCTCAGGCCGAGGCTTCCCGGAACTGAAGTTTGGCCAGACGCCGGTACAGGTCGTTGCCGCGCATTAGTTCGTCGTGACTGCCGACCGCCAGCAGCCGGCCCCGATCCAGCACGGCGATGCGATCGGCGTCGCGCACCGTCGCCAGCCGGTGCGCAATCACCAGGGTGGTACGGCCCCGGGTCAGCGCCGGCATGGCGGCCTGAATCAGGTGTTCGCTCTCGGCGTCCAGGGCACTAGTGGCCTCGTCCAGCAGCAGGATGGGGGCCTTGGCCAGCAGCGCCCGGGCAATGGCCAGCCGCTGTTTCTGGCCGCCGGACAGGCCCAGCCCGGCATCCCCCAGGCGGGTGTCGTAGCCCTCGGGCAGGCTGTGGATAAAGTCGTCGGCGTGGGCCACCCGGGCCGCTTCGTGGACCTCGGCCTCGCTGGCGTCGGGGCGGGCGTAGCGGATGTTGTCGGTGACGGTGCCATGGAACAGCGCCGGATTCTGCGGCACCAGGGCGAAACAGCGGCGCAGCTCGGCCAGCGCCAGGGTGGCGGTATCCACGCCATCCAGCAGGATCCGGCCCCGCTCCGGGGCGTAGAAGTGCAGCAGCAGATCGAACAGGGTGGATTTGCCGGCCCCGGACGGGCCCACCAGGGCCAGGGTTTCGCCCGGTCGGATCGCCAGCGACAGCCCGACCAGCGCTGGCTCATCCGCACGTCCCGGGTAGTGAAAGCTCAGATCCTGAATCTCGATGGCGCCGGCCACCGGTTCGGGCAGCGTCGAGCCGCCCTGCTCGGACTGGGGCCGGACAAAGGCCGGTTCGGTCTGCAGCAATTCGAACAGCCGGGCCGCCGAGCCCGCCGCCCGTTGCAGTTCGCCGATCACCTCGCTCAGGGCGCCGGCGGCCAGACCCACCAGCAGGCTGTAGAACACGAACGCGGCCAGTTCACCGGGACTGGTCCGACCCTCGATCACATCCAGCCCGCCGATCCAGATCACGATCCCGACCGCGCCCATGACCAGGCCGATGGCCAGGGTGGTGAGCCAGGCCCGTTGCCGGATCCGGTCCCGGGCTATAGAGAAGGCGCGTTCGGAGACCTCGGCGAAGAACCGGCGATCGTGGGGCTGGTGATTGAACGCCTGCACGGTCTTGATCTGGGTCAGGTTCTCGCCGACGTAGCTGCCGACGTCGGCGACCCGGTCCTGGCTCAGCCGGGACAGCTGCCGCACCCGGCGCCCGAAGATGAGGATGGGGGCAATCACCAGGGGGAACCCGAGCAGGATGATACCGGCCAGTTTGGCGTTGGTGACAAACAGCAGCACCAGACCGCCCACCAGCATCAGGGCGTTGCGCAGGGCGATGGAGACGGTGGAGCCGATCACCGACTGCAGTACGGTGGTGTCGGCGGTAAACCGGGACTGGATTTCCAGCGCCCGGTTCTGCTCGAAGAAGCCCGGGTGCAGATCGATCAGATGGTTGAACACCCGCTTGCGGATGTCCGCCACCACCCGCTCGCCCAACCAGGACACCAGGTAGAAGCGGGCGAAGGAACCCACGGCCAGGCCCAGCACCAGCACGAAAAACAGCCCGACTGCCTGCGCCAGCATGCTCGCCGACTGGGTCGCCAGGCCCTGGTCCACCAGGATGCGCAGGCCCTGGCCCAGGGCCAGGGTGATGCCGGCGGTGATCACCAGTGCCACCAGCGCACCGGCCACGGTTTTGCGATAGGGTTGGAGGAATTCGTAAACCAGCTGCAGGGCCTGACGGTGACGGTGCTTGATGACGACTCTCCCGGGGCGCGTGAACGGGTGACGGAGGAACCGGCCCGGCTTTGCGGTACACTCAGACCCCCGGCTCGGCTCAGCTACCCTCATCATACGGTGCTGGCCGAGGCTTTGCCCTGTCCGATAAGGAAATTTCCGTGCGCGCCTACGCCGATCACGACTACCCCGCCCACCACAAACCCGACTGGAAACTGATTGCCGGGCTCTGGCCCTACCTGGCCGAATACCGGGCCCGGGTCGGGCTGGCCCTGACCCTGCTGGTGCTGGCCAAGCTGGCCACCGTCGCCACCCCGGTGGCGCTGAAGTACATCGTTGATTATCTGGACCAGAACCGTGGCGGCGAGCTGCTGCTGTGGATACCGGTGCTGCTGGTGCTGGCCTACGGTTTGCTGCGCTTTGGCGCTACCCTGTTCTCGGAGTTGCGGGACGCAGTCTTCGCCCGGGTCGCGGAGCGGGCCATGCGCCGGGTGTCCCTGCGGGTGTTCCGGCACCTGCACAACCGGGAATTGGCGTTTCATCTGGACCGCAAGACCGGCGGCCTGGCCCGGGACATCGAGCGCGGCACCAACGGCATCAGCTTCCTGCTGCGTTTTACCCTGTTCAACATCGTGCCCACGGTGCTGGAAATCCTGCTGGTGGCGGCGATCCTGCTGGTGGTGTTCAACGCCGGTTACGTGCTGGCGATTCTGGTCGCGGTGGTGGTCTATGTGCTGTTCTCGATCCGGGTCACCGAATGGCGCACCCGGTTCGTGCGCGAGGCCAACGCCCGGGACAACCAGTCCAACTCCCGGGCGGTGGACAGTCTGCTCAACTACGAAACCGTCAAGTACTTCAACAACGAACGCTTCGAAGCCGACCTCTACGACCGGGACTTGCAGGACTGGGAACAGGCCCGGCTGAAGAACCGGCTGTCCCTGGCGGTGCTCAATGGCGGCCAGGCCCTGATCATCGGCCTGGCGTTGATCGTGATCATGGCCATGGCGGTGCAGGAAGTGGCCCGGGGCAGCATCACCCTGGGGGACTTCACCATGATCAACGCCTACCTGATCCAGCTGTTCATCCCCCTCAATGCCCTCGGCTTCGTGTACCGGGAAATCCGCCAGGCCCTGGTCAACGTCGAGCGGCTGTTCGCCCTGCTTGGGGACAAACCGGCGATCGAAGACGCCCCGGACGCGCAACCGCTGCGGGTGAGCCGGGGCGAGGTCTGCTTCGACCGGGTCCATTTTGGCTACCGCCCGGACCGGCCGATCCTGACCGACGTCAGTTTCCGGATTCCGGCCGGGCACACGGTGGCGGTGGTGGGCGCCAGCGGCGCCGGCAAGTCGACCCTGGCGCGGCTGCTGTTCCGGTTCTTTGACGTGGACGCCGGCGCCATCCGCATCGACGATCAGGACCTGCGCTCGGTGACCCAGGACAGCCTGCGCGCCGCCATTGGCGTGGTGCCCCAGGACACGGTGCTGTTCAACGACACCCTGTACCGCAACCTGGCCTACGGCCGACCGGAGGCGACCGAGGCCGAGGTGCACCGGGCCGCGCGCCTGGCCCATCTGGAGGAGTTTATCCACAGCCTGCCGGAGGGCTACGAGACCCGGGTCGGCGAGCGCGGTTTGAAGCTGTCGGGCGGCGAGAAGCAGCGGGTGGCCATCGCCCGGGTGATCCTGAAGAACCCGCCGCTGCTGATCCTGGACGAGGCGACCTCGTCCCTGGATTCGCTGTCCGAGCAGGCCATCCTGGGCGCCCTGGGCGAGGTCAGTCGGGAGCGCACCACCCTGGTGATTGCCCACCGCCTGTCCACGGTGCGGGACGCCAACACCATCATCGTCCTCGACCGGGGCCGGGTGGTGGAAAGTGGCCAGCACCACAGCCTGCTGGCCCGCGACGGCCATTACGCCCGGCTCTGGCACCAGCAGCACCGACCCAGTGCGGTCGACACCCCGGACGGCCCGGAGCTCAGTCCGGACTGAGCCGCTCGGCCAGACCCGAGGCCCGCACCACCCGCTGCTGCACGCTGGCGTTGAACACCCCGGCGTCGCCGGTGATCAGGCTGAACCAGTTGCGGGCCCGGGTGATGCCGGTGTACACCAGCTCCCGGGTCAGCACCGGGCTGAGCCGGTCCGGCAGCACCAGGCAGGTGTGGTTGAACTCCGAGCCCTGGGATTTGTGCACGGTCATGGCGTAGACCGTTTCCAGCTGCTGCAATCGGCTCGGGGAGATCCAGCGGATGGCCTCGGTGCCATCACCGCCGGGAAACGCCACCCGCAGGGTCGGTTTCGCTCGGCCCTCGGCGTCCCGGTCCCAGGGCACTTCGATGGCAATGCCGACATCCCCGTTCATCAGGCCCAGGTTGTAGTCGTTACCGGTCACCAGCACCGGCCGGCCAGGGTACCAGCCCTCGGTCCGGGGGATCAGCCGGTGCGCCAGCAACTGCCGCGCGATCAGCTCGTTCAGCCCCTCCACGCCCCACGGGCCTTTGCGCAGTGCGCACAGCACCTGGAAATCGGCAAACGCCTCCAGCACCTGGCGGGCCAGCTCGTCCCACTGCGCCCGGGAACTGCTGGCGATCAGCTCGTGGTCGGCCAGGAGCCGCAGGTAATGCCGATAGCCCACCGGCGGCGCCAGCGGGCCGGTCGGCCCGACCCGGCCCTCACCACCCTGGCGGAACGCCTGGGGGCTGCCCGCCAGGGCGTGTTCGGCCACCAACGCCAGGGTCCGCTCCGGCTCGGCGGGCCCCGCGCCGTTGAGCCAGATTACGTCGTCGAACTGGCCGTCGCGACAGGCCGCGAGCATCGACGGCGCAAGGCTGTTGGTGTTGACCGCCTGGGCCAGCTGACCAATGCCGCTGCCGGCCCCGAACCGGAAACTGGTGCGCAGCATGGCCACCGCCTGGTCCAGGGGCTGGCCCTGGTCATCCACCAGCGACTCGGGCAGGTGCTGGCCGGTGACCGCGGCCAGCCACCGGGCGGTGGCCGGGGTGTAGTGGGCCTGTTCGGCACGCCGGCACAGCTCGCCCAGAACCGCGCCCGCATCCACCGACGCCAACTGGTCCTTGTCGCCCAGCAGGATCAGCTGGGCGGACGCCGGCAGGGCATCGAACAGCGAGGCCATGAGATCGACGTCGACCATGGAGGCCTCGTCCACCACCAGGATATCCACAGGCAGCGGGTTGTCCCGGTGATGGCGAAACTGGCGGGTGTCGGGCCGGCTGCCGAGCAGTCGATGCAGGGTGGTGACCCGGGTCGGGATGTCGTCCGGGCCGACCTGGCCGGGCAGCTGGTCAAAGGGCAGCTTGCGGACCGCACCGGCAATGGATTCGTTCAGCCGGGCCGCAGCCTTGCCGGTGGGGGCGGCCAGCCGGATGCGGTATTTGCGCCCACCGCGGTCGCCGGTGTGCCCGGCGATGGCCTGCAGCGCCGCCAGCAGCCGGACCACGGTGGTGGTCTTGCCGGTACCCGGGCCGCCGGTGATCACCGCGAACCGATGGCGGGCCGCCAGGGCGCAGGCCAGTTGCTGGTAATCCACCTCGGACTGGCGTCCGAACAGGGTCACCAGGGCCTGGCCGAGGGTGACCGAGGCCGGACTGTCCGGGTCGGCCAGGGCCGACGCCAGCCCGAGCCGATGCTTGATGCCGGCGGCAATCTGCTGCTCGTAGCGCCAGAACCGGCGCAGGTACAGCCGCTGTCCGGTCAGCACCAATGGCGTGGTCAGTGAGCCATCACTGACGGCGAAGGCCCTGTCCAGACTGCTCAGGAAACTCGGGAGACTGGCCGATTGCAGAAGCTGGCCGGGAGTGATCGGGGCTTCGCCCGGCTCACTCGGGCCCAGCGGCGCGTCGTCCGGTGGCAGCGCCAGGGTGCCATTGGCGTCGGCCAACAGCTGGCCCAGATCGATACAGACATGGCCGCGGCCGACCTGATGCGACACCAGGGCGGCCATCAGCAGCACCAGCGCGGGTACCGATTCGCCCTGCTCCGCCGACAGCGTCTGGATCAGTCGGGCAAAACCCAGGTCCAGGGGGCGCAGCCAGCCCAGCTCTTGCCAGCTCTCCAGCACGGCCGCCATGGCCTCGACGTCGGCCAGAGCGGCGGGCGCAGAGCGGGTGCCTGGCTCGGTGCCGGGATCCGGGTCCGTCGGCCCCAGGTCCAGGGCGAATTGCTGGTCGGTGTGCCGGGTCTTGCTCATGCGGCGTCCTCCGTGTTGTCCGATGCACCGTCGAACAAGGCATCCAGTTGCTCGATCAGGGTTCGCGCCGGCTTGTCGGTGAAGGCGCCGGCGGAGCCGGCCCGGTAGCCGCGCAGGAACAGGTACACGGCGCCGCCCATGTGCCGGTCGTAGTCGTAGTCCGGCAGCCGGGTCTTCAGCAACCGGTGCAGGGCCAGCAGGTAGAGCACGTACTGCAAGTCGTAGCGCTTGTCGAGAATGGCCTCGCCCATGGCCTGGTCGGTGTAGTCGGCGTCGCTGTCGCCGAGGGCGTTGGATTTGTAGTCGAGCACGTAATAGCGGCCCTGATGCTCGAACACCAGGTCAATGAAGCCCTTGAGCATGCCATTGAACCGGCCGGGTTCGGCCTGGGGCCGGTCGGCCTGATTCAGGGTGTGGGCGGTCACCAACTGGTCCAGGGTCCGGGTGCTGACGTTGCGGCTCTCGAACCAGAATTCCAGCTCCGGTCGCAGCTCGGTGAGTTCGGCCAGGCTGGCCTGGGCATCTCCGCCCCGCTGCAGGGGCAGGGGCTGGCGCAGCAGCGCCAGGATCCAGTGCGCCAGGGGGTCGGCCCAGTCGCTCCAGCCCCGGGTGCCGCAGCGCCGGGTCAGGTATTCCCGCAACAGGGCCGGTTCCGCCACCACCGTGGCAAAGCCCTGCTGGCAGCACCACTCCAGCACCTCGTGCAGGAAGGTGCCGGGGCCGGCGCCCCGGGGAAACCGGTGATGGTCTTCGGGCGTGACGCGGGGCGTGACCGGCTCGTCGACGTCCTGGCCGGCTTCCTCGATCAGGTTCTGGGTTTCGGCGTCCTCCACCTCGCCTTGGAACAGCACCCCGGTGCCGGCCATGCCGCGGTAATCGATGGCCGAGTAACTGGCGATCCACCAGTCCTCCCGGGCTTCCCGATGGGCACTCAGGGCCGGGCCCAGGGCTTCGGGCTCGGGCTGTTGATAACTCAGCTCGGACGCCTCCGGCAGCCCGGTCAGGGCGATGGCGCCCTGGTCCTGGGCCAGGGGGCGCAGGCTGTCACTGACGCTGGCCGAGTCGGTCTGGTCCGGCGCCACCAGGTAACCCAGTCCGCTGAGCGACCACTGATCCAGCGCGGCCGCACCCACCCAGGTGGCAAACCGGGCCCGGGTCAGGGCCACGTACAGTTTGCGGATGTCCTCCCCGAGCCGCTCCCGGTCGCTGCGGGCCAGGTCCGCCGCGGTGGGCTCGAACACCGTGACCAGCGCGCCCTGGTCGTCGTGGTAGCGGACCCAGGCCTGCTTGTCGCTCTCGGCCCGGAACGAGGTGCCAAAAGGCAGGAACACCAGCGGGTACTCCAGACCCTTGGACTTGTGCACGGTGATCACCTGCACCAGGCCGGCGTCACTCTCCAGGCGCAGGGTCCGGTGCTCGTCCTCGTCGTCGGCGGCGCGCAGGATCTGGGTGAAGTGGTGCACCAGCGCGTGTTCGCCATCCAGCTGCAGGCTGTCCTGCTGCAGCAGTTCGGCGATGTGCAGGATGTCGGTGAGCCGGCGTTCGCCGTCCGGGCGCTGCAGCAGCCGGCCCGGGACCTCGAAATCCATCAGGAAACTGCGCAGCATGGGCAGTACCCCCTGCTGCTGCCACTGCTGCTGATACCCCATGAACCGCTCGATCTCCCGCTCCAGCGCCAGCTCGTCGGTGTGCAACCGGTCCAGCGCCTGCCAGGACAGGCCCAGGGTCGGGGTGGCCAGCGCCGCCCGGGCCAGACCCAGCTGCCTGGGCTCGGCGAAGGCCCGGAGCCAGCACAGCACCTCGGCGGCCTCCGGCGAGCCCAGCACCGAATCCCGGTCGGACAGGTACACGCTCTTGATCCGGCGCTGGCCCAGGGCGTCCCGCACCGCACGGGCCTCGTTGCGGTTGTTGACCAGGATGGCGATGTCGCCCGGGCTGACCGGTTGCAGATCCGCCGGCGCCCCGGCCACGGCAAAGCCGGCCCGGCCCTGTTGGCCCAGGGTCAGCAGGCGGGCGATCTCGCTGGCGCAGGCCTGGGCCAGGTCTTCGGTGGCGGTGCCCTTGGCCACGCCCTTGGCCTGGTCGGGGTCGGCATCCAGGGCCCAGAAGGTCAGGC
Organism: Marinobacter qingdaonensis; assembly: GCF_034555935.1. Classification (NCBI taxonomy): domain Bacteria; kingdom Pseudomonadati; phylum Pseudomonadota; class Gammaproteobacteria; order Pseudomonadales; family Marinobacteraceae; genus Marinobacter; species Marinobacter qingdaonensis. The sequence continues at coordinate 589,242 of NZ_JAYDCJ010000003.1, read as the reverse complement.
TTGGCTGCCCTTCCCCGTCCACCGTCCACAGCCGCTTGGTGCCATTGGCGGCCACGGCCTGGAACGGCAGCGGCGAACGGTCGCCGGGCCCGAACAGGAAGGCGCCGTCGCGGCTGTGCCGGTCGGCGTACTCGAACACCCGGTTCACCGCCTCGACCATGGTGGTCGCGGAGCGGAAATTGCGGCCCAGGGTGTAGGTCCGGTCCCGGGCGCCCTGTCGTGCGGCCAGGTAGGTGTAGATGTCCGCCCCCCGGAAGCCGTAAATGGCCTGTTTCGGGTCGCCAATCATCAGCAGGCAGGTGGCCGGGTCGTTGTCGGCAACCCGGTACACCCGATTGAAAATCCGGTACTGCACCGGGTCCGTGTCCTGGAACTCGTCGATCAGCGCCACCGGGAACTGGCGCCGGATGGTGGCCGCCAGTTGCTCGCCGCGGTCGCCGTGCAGGGCCTGGTCGAGGCGGGTCAGCAGGTCGTCGAAGCCCATTTCCGAGCGCTGCTGTTTTTCCGACTCCAGGCGCTCAGCGATCCAGACCGTGGCATGCCGGAGCAGGTCGGAACCGGCACTGGGCAGGGCCTGGGCGAAGTCGAGCAGGGCCTGGATGGCGGCAAAGGCGGGATGCTCGGGCGCCGGGTCCTCGCCCTTGAGCTTGGTCGGCAGCAGCGCCGGGGTCTGGTTCTGGAACCCGGCCTTGTGCAGGCCTTCCGGTACCAGCGCTTCGGAGGCCTGCCAGGCCAGCAGCTGGTCCCAGGCGCCGACCATGGCCTTCTTGCTGCTGGCGTGCAGGCGCTTGCCTTGCTGCAGTTGGTCAAGCAGCGCCAGCACCTCGCCGTGCCAGTCGGCCCAGGGCTGGGCTTTCAGGGCCTCGGCCTGGCTCTGCCGGGCCGCCAGGGTGGCCTCGATGACGCCGTGCACGTCCCGGTCCGGGGCCTGCAGCTGGCCGGCGTCGGGGATCAGGTTGCGGACCGCCTGACGCAACTGGTCCGGGGTCTGCCAGTGGTCCAGCACCTCGGCCATCAGCGCGGTCGGCAGCGGGTAGATGAAGGTACGCCAGTAGTCGCGCACCACCTGATCGAGCAGCTCGCTCTGGTCGGTTTCCAGGGTCAGCTTGAACAGGCTGCCGCTGTCGAAGGCGTGCTCGCTGAGCATGCGGTTGCACCAGGCGTGGATGGTGGACACCGCGGCTTCGTCCATCCATTCCGCCGCCAGCAGCAGCTTTTTTCGGCACTCGGGCCAGGTCGCCGGGTCCGGGTAATCCCGGTCCCGCAGCTGGAACAGCAGCGCGGTTTCCGGGGACGCCTGAGCGGCGTCGGCGGCCTCGGAAAACACCTCGGCGGCCTGGGTCAACCGGGTCCGGATGCGGTCCCGCAGTTCCTTGGTGGCGGCGTCGGTGAAGGTCACCACCAGCAGGTTCGGGGGCAGCAGGCCCTGGGCCAGCGGACTGTCCGCCGGCTGCCGGTGCCCGAGCACCAGGCGCACGTACAGGATGGCGATGGTGAAGGTCTTGCCGGTGCCGGCACTGGCCTCGATCAGGCTGCTGCCGTTCAGGGGCAGCGCCAGCGGATCCAGATCGGGGTTGCGGTTGTCGGCGGTCATGGGCGCTCCTCCATCACGTCCTGGGCCCGTTTGCCCTGCTCCGCCTCCCACAGCGGCAGGTACAGCTGGCCAACCAGAGCTTCGAACTCGCCGCTGGCCAGCAGATCGTCGGCGCCCTCGTAGGCTCCGCGCAGGTAGCCGGTGTCCCGTTCCAGGGCCAGGTTGAAGGCCTGACTGGCGTCCTGCCCGGCCCGCTCGGCGTCGCCCCGGTATTTCTTGCTCTGGTAGTAACTGTAGATCCAGGCGAAGCCGGCCTCGCAGTGCAGCGGCAGGGCCCGGGTGGTGGCCGTCATCCAATGTGCCAGGATCCGGTCCAGGTGGGTCCGGGCCTGGTCTGGCACCAGGGCCGGGAAGCGGAAACTGCGGCCCTCCTCCTTGGCCAGGATCAGGGTCTGGAACGGCCGCTCGCCGAGCTGGCCGGCCAGATGGGTGACCCAGTCGGCGAGCAGGTTGGCGTAGCGTACCCGTTTGCTGGCGCCGGACCCGGACAGCAGGCTGGACCGGGCCACCACCAGTCGGCACAGCTCGCCGTCGGCGTTGCGACGCAGGTCGCCAATCAGGTCCACCAGCTCCACCGAGCCGGTGTCATCCCGGTACGGGTAATCCAGCGTCTGGGGCTCGGCCACGGCGGTTGGCCAGTCCGCCAGCGCGGCCTGATAGCGGCTGAACAGATCGGGCAGGCGCGCTGACAGTTCGGTGCGTAGCCGGTGCTCGGTCACCCCCATGCCCAGGTCGCCGCGCCGGGCCATGCGGTCCAGGGTCTGCACCGTGAGTTCGGCCAGCTCGGTGTCGGATCCGGCCGGCAGCACCGCGCGCTGGATCAGTTCCTGGTCCAGGCGCCAGCGCTCCAGGCCGTCCAGGTCGAAATTCTCGGTGTCGGTGTCGTCCTGCGCCACCGCCTCGAACCGCACCTGCAACCGGCGCAGGTAGAAGGTGTCGATGGGCTTTTTCAGGAACTGGGCCAGATCGTTCAGGCTGATCGGCTCCTCCGGCGCCTGGTACGGCAGGGGCGCCCGGGCCTCGGCCCCGGGCTCGTCGCTGTGGGCGCTGCGCCATTCCCGCTCGAAGGTGAACAGGGTGCCGGCCTGGAGGATCTCGGCCAGCGGCCTTGCCTGGGTGCCGTCGGTGCCCGGAGCGGCGTTGGCTGGGGGAAAGTAGGCGCGGCTGAACGGCTGCAGCGGGTGCCGGGTGGTCAGCGCGGCGCTCACCGGCTGGTCGCCGTGCGCCAACTGCCACAGGCCGTCCAGGTGGTCCCGCAACTGGCCCACCAGCACCGACGGCGGTCGGGCCGAATCGTCCCGGATGCTGCGCCCGACCCAACTGATGTACAGCTGCTCCCGGGCCGACAGCAGGGCCTCCAGGAACAGGTAGCGGTCGTCTTCCCGGCGCGAGCGGTCGCCCGGGCGGTAGTCCTCGGCCATCAGGTCGAAATCCACGGGTGGCCGCGACCGCGGGTAGTCGCCGTCGTTCATGCCCAGCAGGCAGACCCGGCGAAACGGGATGGCGCGCATCGGCATCAGGGTGGCGAAATTGACCTTGCCGGCCAGGAAGCGCTGGTTCAGGCCGCCCTCGTCCAGGCCATCGAGCAGTACGTCCCGGACAATGTTGAGCGGCAGCGGCTGGTCCGCCAGGCCGGCCGCCAGGGCGTCCTCCAGCCATTGCTCCAGCTGGCGCCGGAACCGGTTCAGCAGCAGCAGGTCGGTGCCTTCGACGCGCTCGAAGAACCACTCCAGCATGGTGGCCAACAGGGCTTCCCAGTCGGCCGGGGTGCGCGCTTGTTGCAGCGCCTGCCAGAGCTGTTCCAGCCGTTGCAGGAAGGCGTCCAGCCGGCCGGCGAGGCTGGCCTGCAGGCCGCCAATTTCGCCATAGGGTTCGACCCCGGCCCAGGGCTCGTCGGCGCCCATGCCATAACCCAGCAGCATGGACCGCAGTCCGGCCTGCCAGCTGTTGCGCTCCAGGTTGGCGGGTAGCGCCAGGCTCTCCCGATGCCGGCCGTGCAGGCCCCAGCGGATGTTGGCGCCCTCCACCCAGCGCCTGGCCTGGGGAATCTCGTCCTCACCGATGTCGAACCGGGCCCGCAGCCCGGGCACTTCCAGCAGGCTGAGGATCTCGCTCACGCCAAACCGGCTGCGCGGCAGCGACATCAGGGTTTCCAGGGCGATGAGTACGGGTTCGTGATGGCGCTGGCCCTGGTCGGAAATGGTGAATGGAATGTGCCGTTTGCGCCCGGCCGGGTAGCGGCCGAACACCGCCTGGATGTGGGGCGCGTAGACGTTGATGTCCGGCACCATGACGATGACATCCCGCGGCCGCAGCTGCGGATCGGTGTTGAAGGCGGCCAGCAGCTGGTCGTGCAGGATTTCCACCTCGCGCTGGGGGCTGTGGGCCTCGTGGAACACCAGCGAGTGGTCCCGCGCCGGATCGGCCCGACGCCCTTCGGCGCGGATGTCCTGCAACGGGGTCAGGTTGTGGATGTCGTTCTGCAGCTGGTGCAGCAGCCGGGGTGCCTGGGGGTCACCGTGTTCGGAGAAGATGTCGATTTTCTGGTCCGGGGTTTGGAACCGGCCCCGGTAGTCGTCGGGGTTGTCGAATTCGTCCAGCAGCCGGATGTAGTCCCGGCCTTGCTTGCCCCAGGCCGCCAGCAGCGGGTTGGCGTGCTGGTGCAGCTGGTCCGGGTCGCCGATCTGCGACAGGGTCGGGTGCGCGCGCCCGCGTTTGCGCTCGGCGTTGAGCAGTTCCCGGTCGCTGATGATGTCGGCCCAGTAGAACTGGCAGGGGTTGTGGACACACAGCACCACCTGGCTGAACCGACTGAGCACGTGCAGGGCTTCCAGGGCCTGGCGTGGCAGCGACGAGACCCCGAACACCACGATCCGGCGTGGCAGCCGCGACGGGTTGGCCGGTCTGGCCGCCCGTTGCCCGACCTCGAGGAACCGGGTGTGGATGAGCGAGCGGCTGGTGTGGGCCTCGGCACCGACGTCCTCGACCAGGTGGCGCCACAGCACCGCCTGCCAGCGGCACTCCTCGGTCAGGGCCCGTTCCTCGCCGCGGGCGGTGATCAGCACGTCCCGGCCCTGCTCCCAGGCGCTGAGCCAGTCGGCCCGGAACACCTGGTACTGGTCGAACAGATCCGCCACCTGTTCGGCCAGCTGGAAATCCCGCAGTTCGGTGTCGGTGCCGTCCAGGAATCGGGCCAGGGGCGCAAACACCGGATCCTGGTCCACCAGGGTGGGCAGCAGCCGGTACAGCCGCCATACCAGTCGGCGCTTGTCGAAGGGTGAGTGCTCGGGTACCTCGCCCGCGGGCAGGACGGCCCGGTAGGCTTGCCAGATGAAACGGGCCGGGAACAGGAAATCCATGCCTGCGGCAATGCCGAGGCCGCCACCCGCGCCCCGATCCTCCCGGGACTCGGCCAGCGCCAGTTTCAGCCACTGGGCAATGCCGTTGCTCTGGACCAGGAAAGTTTCACTGGCCAGGGGCGGTGGCGGTGTCTGCTGGCAGATGAAGACCACTGCCCGGCGCAGGTCTTCCAGATGATTGGCGTGGATGGCGTGGAAGCCGGGTTCGATGGCGGAGGGGTCGGCCATGGGTGTCCTTGTCGGATGCGGGTGTCGGTCCTGGGCCACAGGTTACCGCAACTGGCGCCAGATTCAGACCGTCGATTCCGAACTCACCGACCGGGACACCGCCGGGGTCACAAGGGCACGCGCATGGTCTCCGAGTGGGTCACCGGCATGCCGATCATCTCATCGGTTCCGGTTGGCGGCAGCACTTCGGTCTTGGCCACCGGCAGGCCGTGGAACGCCTCCCGGGCGGCGCAGGCGCCGGTGAACATCATTACATGGTCGTGCTCGTCGGTCAGCACATAGCCGGTGCCGCCGAAATAGAAACGGGCCATGTAGTAGCGGCCTTCCATGGACACAATCTCTAGCAGATCAATGGGCTGACTCCGCAGTGCCCGCATGGAACTGAACGTCATGTGCATGATGGATCTCCTCGCGTTAAGAACGGGGTTGTCTTCCATCCTACGCCGGGCCGCGAGTGATAGCTCATTAAATGATCAAAAAAACAATCCGGAGTCTGGGAGAAGGCGTAAGCTGAGGGTAGGGCTTGTTCAGGAGGGTCATTGTCATGAACAACACCACCTCCCATACCGGCGTGGGTCTACCCGCGCTGGTTCTGGCCGCTGGTTTGGCGGCCCTGTTGTCGGTTTCCCTGCAGGCCGACGACACCGACGTCGCCATCCACGACGCCATCCTCATGCAGATCGAAGCCTTCGCCAACGACGACGACGAGGCCGCCTGGACCTACGCCTCGGACGGCATCAAACGTCGCTTTGGCTCCGCCGATGTGTTTCTGAGCATGGTCCGGGAAGCCTACCCGGCCGTGCATCGGCCCAGCTCCATCGAGTTTGTCGAGCGGGTGCCCCATGGCCCCTTCGAAATCCAGGTGGTGCGCCTGGAGGGGCCCCAGGGCAAGCGCTGGGACGCCTTCTACCGAATGGTACTGACCAAGGGGGTCTGGAAGATTGCCGGCGTGCGCCTGCAGCCGGCAGACCTGGGTATCTAGCCCGTCACTTCAGGTGCCGGCCGCCATCCAGCGCCAGTGAGCGGCCGGTGATGTACGGATTGTCGAGCACGAACTGCAGGGTCTGCACCGCCACGTCCAGGCCGGGCTCGATTCCGAGCAGGGATTTGTTCAGGGTTTTTTCCCGGTAGGCGGCACTGTCGCCCTCGTTGAACAGGATCAACGACGGCGCCAGGCTGTTGACCTTGACCCGTGGCGCCAACAGCCGGGCGAAGGACAGGGTCAGGTTGGCCAGCGCCGCCTTGCTGGCGGAGTAGCCGATGTGTTTGGCACTGCCCTGCTCGACCACGTAATCGGTCATGTGGACAATGTCGGCGGGGCCGTCGGACTGTTCCAGCAGGGTCCGGCACGCCAGGTTGATGCGGTAGGGCGTCATCGCGTGGATCTGCATCATGGCCTGCATGACCTCGGCCGGGTCGGTATCGTCCCGTTCCGGCAACCAGTCCGAGGCGTTGTGGATAATGGCCCGGAGCGCGCCGGTGCGTTCCTTCAGGGTGGTCAGGAAGGCATCGACCCCCTGGTTCGTGGCAAAATCCGCATGGATGCAGTCGGCCCCGGCCTTCTGCAGGGCATCCACGGCCGGGCGATAGGTCCGGTAGGTGGCAATCACCGGCTGGCCCCGGTCCAGGCAGGACTGGGCGAAGGCCAGGCCAATGCGTTGGCTGGCGCCGGTGATCAGTATGGGAGCGGTCATGGCATTCTCCTGTCGTTGATGCTTCTGCATACGCTGCCCGCCCTGACCCGGCTCAGTGGTCCGCCGCCTCAGGCGTCAATCCAGCACCCAGGAGACAGAACCCCGACCATGGCCAGTCGCCACCCCAGCGCCCCGCCCCAGGCCCTCGCCCCGGGCACCGCGGATCTTGAGAACCCGCTGTACTACCTGGAGAACATGGAAACCCTGGTGGGTTGGGTCCGTGACCATCACGCCGATCTGCTGACCGCCGCCGAGCGCGACCGTCTGGCCGGGTTCTTCGCCCTCAGCCAGCCGGCCCGGGCCTTGCTGACCCGGCTGGTGATGCGGACCGGCGAGCACTTTCGCGCCGACCGGCTGAACTACCCGGAACTGGGGGTGGCCGAAGCCGTGGCGCTGGCCGAACTCATCGACGGCGACTGGCTGGATCCGGCCCCGACGCTTGAGCTGGACCAGCTGTTCCGGCTCTACACCCTGCCGGAGCTGCGCCCGGTGTTTGCCGACGACCTGGCCGACCTGGGCCAGCCCCGGTCCCTGGCCAAGGCGCGCATGCGCGAGCTGCTGCAGGCGCACTACCCGGAGCCGCGGACCGTCACCGACTGGCTGGGGCCGGCGGCCGCGCCGGTGGTCCGGATCAACCAGATGGCGCTGTTCGATCGGGTCCGGCTGATGTTCTTCGGCAACCTGCGCCAGAGCTGGTCCGACTTTGTCCTGGTGGAGCTGGGGCACCAGCGCTACGAGACCGTGCCCTTCACCCCCGACGCCCGGGCTTTCGCCCGACGCGAGGAGGTGGATCATTATCTGGTCATGCACCAGTGCCGGCAGTGGCTGGACGAGGGCGTGCCGGCGGCCGAGGTCTGGCCCGAGGTGCCGGCACCGGTGGCCAACCCCTGGCTGACCAGTCGCCGGGACCGGCTGCTGCTGGAACTGGGCCGGCAGGCGGAGCGGGAGGGCGAGCGCGAACTGGCGCTGCAGGCCCTGGCCGCCAGCGGCCACCGGGAAGCCCGGCTGAAACGGCTGCGCCTGCTGGAACGCCTGCAGCGGTTCGAGCAGGCCTGGGACCTGGCCTGCCGTTGGCAGATGACGCCCCTGAGTGACGCCGAGATCCAGGGCCTGGGCCGCATCCTGAAACGCCTGGCCCGGCGCCTGGACCGGCCCTCGCCGTTGCCGGACGTCCGCTCCCGGCCCGAGGCCTGGACCCTGGAGTTGCCCCGGCCAGGCCACGGCTCGGTGGAGCTGGCAGTGGCCCAGCACCTGGGCCAGGACCAGTCGCCGGTGTACTACGTGGAAAACACCCTGATCAACGGCCTGTTCGGGCTGCTGTGCTGGTCCACCATCTTCGCGCCCCTGCCCGGGGCGTTCTTCCACCCGTTCCACACCGGCCCGGCCGACCTGACCCGGGACGACTTCCTGGCCCGGCGCCGGGACGCCTTCGACCGGTGTTTCGGCCACCTGGCCGACGGCAGCTACCGGCAGCGGATGCGGGACACCTTCGCGCGCAAGCAGGGCCTGGCCAACCCCTTCGTGATCTGGCCGGTGCTGACCGAGGCGCTGCTCGACCTGGCCCTGGACAGCATTCCGGCCGCGGACCTGCGGCTGCTGTTCGAGCGCCTGCTGCTCAACATCCGCGAACACCGCAGTGGCTGGCCCGACCTGATCCAGTTCCTGCCCGAGGATGATCGGGACTCGGCCGGGCGCCGCTACCGGATGATCGAGGTCAAGGGACCGGGTGACCGATTGCAGGACCACCAGCGGCGCTGGCTGGCGTTTTTCGAGGCCCGGGGCATTCCGGCCAGCGTCTGCTACGTGCGCTGGCAGTCGCAGGACGCACCGTCATGAAGGTGGCCGTACGTACCCTGTGCGAATTTGCCGCCCGCGAGGGCGACCTGGATTTTCGCTACACCCCGGCGCCAAGCGCCGAGGAGGGTATCGCCGGGCACCAGGCCATCCAGGCCCGGCGTGGCTATGGCTACCAGAGCGAGTATTTACTGACCGGCGAGTGCCTGGGATTGAAGCTTTCCGGGCGCGCCGACGGCTACAACCCGCACCGCGGCCGGCTGGAGGAGATCAAGACCCACCGGGGCGATCTGGCCCGGATTCGCCACCACCAGCGGGCCCTGCACCGGGCCCAACTGCGGGCCTATGGGGCCCTGCTGTGTCGGCAGGAGCAGCGGTCCAGCCTGGAGCTGGTGCTGGTGTACTACGACACCGGTCGGGACAAGGAAACCCTGGTGACCGAAACCGCCAGCGCCGAGGTGCTCTGGCAGGAGCTGGAGCAGTTGTGCCGGCACTACCGGGCCTGGGCCGACCAGGAGGCCGACCACCGGGAGCGCCGGGACGCGCACCTGGCCCGGTTGCGCTTCCCCTTCCCGGCCTTCCGGCCCCGGCAGCGGCAGCTGGCGGAAACCGTGTACAACAACAGCCGCGGCGGCAGCCGGCTGTTGCTGGAGGCACCTACCGGGCTGGGCAAGACCCTCGGCACCCTGTTTCCGGCCCTGATGGCAATGCCCGCGGCCGGCACCGACCGGCTGTATTACCTGACCTGTCGCAACACCGCCCGGCAACTGGCGGTGACCGCCCTGGACCGGCTGCGCCAGGCCCAACCCGAGCCCCTGCCGCTGCGGACCCTGGAGCTGGTGGCCAAGGACGACGCCTGCGAGCACCCGGACAAGGCCTGCCACGGTGAGTCCTGCCCCCTGGCCAAGGGCTTTTTCGACCGACTGCCGGACGCCCGGGCCGAGGCGGTGCAGACCCGGGGTCCGCTGACCCGGGAGGTTCTGGCCACCATCGCCGCCGGGCACCAGCTGTGCCCCTATTTCCTGGCCCAGGAAATGGCGCGCTGGAGCGACCTGGTGATCGCCGACGTCAACCGGCTGTTCGACCAGTCTGCCCTGCTCCATGGCCTGATCCGGCAGAATCAGTGGCAGGCCTCGGTGCTGGTGGACGAGGCCCACAACCTGGTGGACCGGGGCCGGGGGATGTACTCGGTGCGTCTGGACCAGCAGCGCCTGCTGCGGCTGCGCAAGACCGCGCCCCAGGTGCTGAAGCGGCCGCTGGATCGCACCGCCCGGGCCTGGCAGGGCCTGGTTCGGGACCAGCCGGAGACTACCCCGGTGTTCCTCGACGCCCTGCCCTCGGCCCTGATCGCCAGTCTGCACGGGCTGGTGTCGGCGCTGACCGAGTACCTGGCCGAGCAACCGCCGGACCTGGCCCTGCAGGAGCTGCTGTTCGAATCGGTGGCGTTCCTGAAGCTGGCCGACACCTATGCCGACCATTCCCTGTGCGAGTTCCACCGCGCCGGTCGGGGCCGGGCCAGCGTCAGCATCCAGAACCTGGTGCCGGCGGATTTCCTGCGCGCCCGGTTCGAGGCCGCCCAGTCGGTGCTGTTGTTCTCCGCCACCCTGAGCCCCGGCGTCTACTATCGCGACCTGCTGGGCCTGCCCCAGAGCAGCCGTTTTACCTCGCTGCCCAGTCCCTTCTCGGCGGACCAACTGCAGGTGCGGTTCACCCCCGACATCAGCACCCGCCAGGCGCACCGGTCGGCGTCGGCGCCGGCGATCGCCGAGCTGATCGCCCGCCAGTACCGTAGCCGCCCCGGCCACTACCTGGCGTTCTTCAGCAGCTTCCAGTACCTGGAGCAGGTGCGCGCCACCCTGGCCGAGCAGGCCCCGGAGGTTCCCCAGCGTGCCCAGGCCCCGGGCATGTCCAGCCCGCAGCGCTCGGAGTTTCTGGCCGGGTTCCAGGCACAGACCGGCAGCGTGGCGTTTGCGGTACTCGGTGGGGTGTTTGGCGAGGGCATCGATCTGCCCGGTGACCAGTTGATCGGGGCGTTCGTGGCGACCCTGGGGCTGCCGCCGTTCGACGCCTGGCACGACGTGCTCAAGGATCGACTGCAGCAGCGGTTCGGCGCGGGCTACGACTACACCTATCGGGTGCCCGGAATGCAGAAGGTGGCCCAGGCCGCGGGTCGGGTGATCCGTACCCCGAGCGACCGGGGCGTAATCTGGCTCATCGACGACCGCTTTCTCACGCCACCGGTGCGGACCCTGCTGCCGGCTTGGTGGTTCGAGTCGTCGCCGGCTGCGGACGGAGTTTCAACGACCGGTTGATGGTGATCGGCCCGGCCGGTACCGGTTCCTCGTTGATTGCGGCCAGCGCCTGGTCCAGGGCGGCGGTGGCAATGGCCTCGTGGTTCTGGGGCAGGGAGTGCACCGGGACCGGCAGGAAATCCAGCAGCCGGTCGTCGCCGAAGGTGGCCAGCTTCAGGGCCGTGGGTAAACCGCCTGGCTGCTCCAGCAGCACGTCCAGCACCCCCTGCAACAGGGTGTAGGAAGCGGTGACCAGGGCGTCCGGCAGGCCCTGGTCGGCCAGCAGGCTGCGGGTCAGGGCCGCGCCGGTGGCGCGGTCGTAGCGCCGGCCACTGTGGATCCAGGTCTGGCGCCCGGGCTGGTGCGCGGCGGCTTCGAAGCCGGCCCGGCGGTCGCGGGTCATGGCCAGTTCCGGCACCGCGTCCAGCCAGGCCACCGTGCGGGTGTCCCGATCCAGCACCGACCGCGTCAGGATGCCGGCGGCCTCGCGGTTCTCACTCACCACACAGCGGATCCGTTCCGGCGACTGGGCCCGATCCACCGCAATCACCGGCAGGCCCTCGGCCTGCAGCGCCGGGTAGAAGGGGTCGTGTTCGGCCAGGGCGCTGGCGACGATCAGGGCGTCGCACCGGCGCGCTTTCAGGGCATTGGCCAGGGCTTTTTCGGTGCTCGGATCGTCGTCGGAGCCGGCGATCAGCAACTGGTAGCCCCGCTGCCGGGCCCCTTGCTCGAGCAGCTTGGCGAGCCGGGCGTAACTGGTGTTCTCCAGATCCGGCAGGATGAACCCGAGGGTCTTGCTGGCGCCACCGCGCAGGGCGGCCGCCTGGGTGTCGACGTGAAAGTTGTGAGCCCGGGCCAGGGCCTGCACCCGGTCGATGGTGGCCGGCTTGATGCGGCGGGCCGCGCCCTGGCCGTTCATCACGTAACTGGCGGTGGTTCGGGAGACGCCGGCTAGGCGGGCAAGTTCGGCGAGTGTCATCCGCAGGGTCCCTATTCAGGTTTGCTTCCGGGTTTGCTTGATTTCTGAACACATCTGATTCATGATCGATTCTATGGCTGCTGACACGATTCAGCAACCCCAAATTTCGACGCTGGTAACAAACCCGACAACAACAAAGTGAGACAAGGCCCATGCTGACGCTGACCGCCAACGACGTCCGACTCGGCGCCACCGCCACCGACTGGCAGCACGCCCTGGCCCAGGCGGCCGGGGAACTGGAGCGCGCCGGCCGCACTACCGCCGACTACCTCACCGGCATGATGACCCGGGAGCAGCAATCCTCCACCGTGCTCGGCAACGGCATTGCCATCCCCCACGGCACCCCCGACAGCCGATCGGCGGTGCTCGATACCGGCATCCGCTTGCTGCAGTTTCCGGACGGGGTGACCTGGCATGACGGCAACCGGGTCCATGTCCTGGTGGCCATCGCCGCGCAGTCGGACGAACACCTGGACATCCTGCGCGACCTGACCCGGGTGCTGGACCAGCCCGGCCTGGCGGACCAGCTGGCCCGGGCCGACGATGCCGAGGCCCTGGTTCGCCTGTTGTCGACGCCCCCGGTCCAGGTCAAGTGTGACCGCGACAGCCTGTGCCTGGGCGTGGACGCCGGCTCCGCCACCGAGCTGGCGCTGACCGCTGCGGCGCGCCTGCAGCGGCTGCAGTGCGTTGACCGCGACTTCCTGGGTGCGATTGTTGGGCAGACGCCGGTGTCCCTGGGCCAGGGCTTCTGGCTGGTGCACCACGGCCTGGGCGCACGTCGGCCGGCACTGGCCCTGGCGACCCCGAAACAGCCCGCCCCCGACCTGCAGGGTGTGTTCTGTCTGGCGGGCCCGGGCGACCAGTGCCGGGAATTGCTGGAGCGTCTGGACGGTTTCCTGGCGGTCGGCGAGCGTATCGACACCCTCGGTGCGGACGCCCTGCTGGCCCGTCTGGCCGGCGAAGCACCGGATGCGGTCTCGGCCCAGGTGGTGCTGCTCAATACCCACGGTCTGCACGCCCGCCCGGCCAAGCAGCTGGTGCAGGAAGCCCGGCGCCACAACGCCCGCATCCGGGTGCGCCTGCTGGACGGTGACGGCGCGGCGGTGTCCGCCACCAGCCTGACCCGGATCATCGGCCTGGGCGCCCGTCGGGGCCAGACCCTGGTGCTGAGCGCGACCGGCGAGGATGCCCAGCCGGCGATCACCGCCCTGGCCGCGGCCATCACCGGTGGCCTCGGCGAGGCAGTGACGCCCCTGGCCAGCACCCCCGCGTCGGCGCCGGAGCCGGCCGCCGCCGAGCCCGAGCCGCTGGTGGACGATCAGCCCCTGAAAGCGGTGGCGGCGTCACCGGGCCTGGCCCTGGCGCCCGCCTTCGTGCTGCGACAGCCGACCCTGGACTACCCGGCCACCGCGGCCGATCCGGAAGAGCAGATCCAGCGCCTGAACCGGGCCATCGACGAGTCCGACGGCCAGTTGCGCAGCCTGATTCGCCAGGCGGAAGGGGGCGAGGCCGCCCCCATCCTGTCGGTGCACGTGGAAATGCTGCAGGACGAGGACCTGTACCAGGCCACCCTCGAGGCCATTGGCGAGGGCGCATCGGCAGAAGCCGGCTGGTGGCAGGCCATTGACACCGCAGCCCGGGCCCAGGAAGCCCTGGCCGACCGGTTGCTGGCGGAGCGCGCGGCCGATCTGCGCGACGTCGGGCGCCGGGTCCTGGCCAATCTGTGCGGGGTGTCCATGCCCACGCCCCCGGACAGTCCCTACATGCTGGTGGCCGAGGACCTGGGCCCGTCCGACGTGGCCCGGCTCGACACCACCCGGGTCCGTGGCCTGGTGACCGCGCGCGGTGGCGCCACCGCCCACAGCGCAATCCTGGCCCGGGCCCTGGGCCTGCCGGCCGTGGTCGGCGCCGGTGAACGGGTGCTGACCCTGACCGACGGTGCCGAACTGGTGGTGGACGGTGAGCGCGGCTGCGTGGTGGCCAATCCCGCCGCCGAACGTCGGGACCGGATCCAGCGCCGCCTCGAGCAGCTTGCGGAGTTGCAGGCCGAGGCCCACAGCCAGCGCCACGAGCCGGCCACCACCCTGGACGGCCACACCCTGGAAGTCTGCGCCAACCTGGGCAACACCGCTCATACCCCGGATGCGGTGGAACGGGGGGCCGATGGCATCGGCCTGCTGCGCACCGAGTTCATCTTCATGGCGCACCCGGAGGCGCCGGATCTGGCGACCCAGGAGCGCGAATACCGGCACGCCTTCGACGCCCTCAATGGCCTGCCCCTGGTGGCCCGGACCCTCGACGTCGGCGGCGACAAGCCGCTGGATTACTGGCCCTTGCCCCAGGAGGACAATCCCTTCCTGGGCCTGCGTGGCATCCGGCTGTCCCTGACCCGGCCGGAGATTCTGGAAACCCAGGTGCGCGCCCTGCTGCGTGCCGCCGGTGACCGTCCGCTGCGACTGATGTTCCCGATGGTGAAGGACCTGGACGAGTTCCGGGCCGCCAAGGCCATCGTCCAGCGGGTGCAGGATGAGATCGGCGCGCCGGATCTGCAGATCGGGGTGATGATCGAGGTGCCCTCGTCGGCCCTGCTGGCCCCGACCCTGGCCCCGGAGGTGGACTTCTTCTCGGTCGGCACCAACGACCTGACCCAGTACACCCTGGCCATCGACCGCGGCCATGGCCAGCTGTCGGCGGAATCCGACGCCCTGCACCCGGCGGTGCTGCGGCTGATCCAGATGACCGTGGCCGCGGCCCACGCCCACGGCCGCTGGGTCGGGGTGTGTGGGGAACTGGCGTCGGATCCGCTGGCGATTCCGGTGCTGCTGGGGCTCGAGGTGGACGAACTGTCGGTGACCAGCCGCCGGGTGCCGCTGGTCAAGGCCTGCATTCGCAAGCTGAGCCTGGAGACGGCCCGGACCCAGGCCGCGCTGGCGTTGTCGAAAGCCACCGCGGTTGAGGTGCGCGATGCCCTGGAGGCGTCCTGATGGCCCGCATCCTGACCATCACCCTGAACCCGGCGCTCGACCTCAACGCCGAGTTGCCCGGCCTGGAGCCGGGCCGGGTCAATCGCACCAGCGCCACCCGCCTGGAACCGGCGGGCAAGGGCATCAACGCCGGCCGGGTGTTGGCCCGGCTCGGGCACCAGGTCACCGTCAGCGGCCTGCTGGGCGAGGCCAATGCCGCGCCCTTCGAGCGGCTGTTCGCCGATGAGGCCCTGAGCGACAGCTTTGTCCGGGTGCCGGGTCAGAACCGGATCAATATCAAGATTGCCGAACACGGCGGCCGGGTCACCGACGTCAACGGACCCGGGTTCAGTGCCCCCGCCGATGCCCTCAGCCGGCTGGAATTCCGGTTGGCGCCGCTGCTGGCGGACCAGGACGTAGTGCTGATTGCTGGCAGCCTGCCGGCGGATCTGCCGGCGTCGGCGGTGGCCCGGCTGGTGACCCTGGTGCGCCGGGCGGGCAAGCCGGTGTGGCTGGACGCCAGCGCCGAGGCCCTTGACGCCGGTCTGTCGGCCGGGCCCGATGCGGTCAAACCCAATCTGGATGAATTGTCGGTCTGGGCTGGAACGGCCCTGACCACCCTGGATCAGGTCGCCGAGGCGGCGGGGCGCATGCGCGCCGGCGGTGTCGACCAGGTGATCGTGTCCCTGGGCGCGGACGGGGTGCTCTGGTTTGGCCCCGAGGGCTGCTACCGTTCGACGCCGCCGCCGGTCACCGTCGTCAGTACCGTGTGCGCCGGCGACAGCCTGCTGGCGGGCCTGCTCCATGGCCAGCTCAAGACCGACGCCGCCGCCACGGCGCGGGCGCGCCTGGCCTTTGCCACTGCCCTGTCGGCCGAGTGCGTCCAGCACGCGGGCGTGGCCGACCCGGCCGCACCGGACTTCACCACCCTGCTCGATCACACCCGGGTCCAGCCCTGGCCCGACGATAACAATAATGGGGAGATGCCGTTATGAACATCATCATTGTGACCTCCTGTCCCCAGGGCGTCGCCACCAGTTTTCTGGCCGCCCGGGCCCTGACCCGTGCCGCCGACCAGCGCGGCTGGCAGGTCCATACCGACGTCCGCGGGCCCGGGGACCGAGCCGATGCCCTGCCCGCGGCCGCCGACATCGCCGGCGCCGATCTGGTGGTGGCCGCTCTGGGCGCGCCGACGGACCTGAACGCCTACGCCGGTAAACCGCTGTACCAGGTGCCGGTGGCCGAGGCACTGCCGGATCCGGCCGCGGTCCTGACTGCGGCGGAACGCCAGGCCGAACCCTGGTCACCGGCCCAGGCCGAGACCCAGGCTCCGGTGGCCGACGCCGCTGCCGAGTCGGGGCAGCGGATTGTTGCGGTGACCGCCTGCCCTACCGGCGTGGCGCACACCTTCATGGCGGCCGAGGCCCTGACCGCGGCCGCGGAGACCGCCGGCCACCGGATCCGGGTCGAAACCCAGGGCTCGGTCGGGGCCCAGGACCCGCTCACCGAGGCCGAGATCGCCGACGCCGATGTCGTGGTCCTGGCCTGCGACATCGAGGTCGATCCGAGCCGGTTCGCCGGCAAACGGGTCTGGCGCTGCTCCACCGGCGCCGCCCTGAAACAGCCGGCGGACACCCTGGCCGGAGCCCTGGCCGAGGCCCAGGTGCTGAAGGCCGACGCCCAGCGTGCCGGCACCGGCGGCGGTGAGGAAAAGCGGGGCCCGTACAAACACCTGCTGACCGGGGTGTCGTTCATGCTGCCCATGGTGGTGGCCGGTGGTCTGCTGATTGCCCTGTCGTTTGTGTTCGGCATCGAGGCGTTCCAGGAGCCGGGCACCCTGGCCGAGGCGCTGATGCAGATCGGCGGTGGCACCGCGTTCAAGCTGATGATTCCGCTGCTGGCCGGGTACATCGCCTGGTCCATTGCCGACCGACCGGGGTTGGCGCCGGGCATGATTGGCGGCTACCTGGCCGGTGAGCTGGGCGCCGGGTTCCTCGGTGGCATCGCCGCCGGTTTCCTGGCCGGCTACGTGGCCCGCCTGATCAGTCAGAAGCTGCCGCTGCCGGAAAGTGTGGAATCGCTCAAGCCGATCCTGATCATTCCCCTGTTCGCCAGCCTGGTCACCGGCCTGGCCATGATTTACGTCATCGGCGAACCCATGGCCGCGATCATGGACGCCCTGACCGGGTTCCTGGAGAGCATGGGCACCACCAACGCGGTGCTGCTGGGGGCTATCCTCGGCGCGATGATGTGTTTCGATCTGGGCGGACCGGTCAACAAGGCCGCCTACACCTTTGGTGTGGGTCTGCTGTCCGAAGGCAGCGGCGGCTCTGCGCCGATGGCGGCGATCATGGCCTCGGGCATGGTGCCGGCCCTGGGCATGGGGGTGGCGTCGTTTGTCGCCCGGCGCAAGTTTGCCGAGGCTGAACGTCAGGCCGGGCGGGCGTCGTTCGTACTCGGGCTGTGTTTCATCTCGGAAGGTGCCATTCCGTTCATGGCCAAGGACCCGCTGCGGGTGATTCCGGTGTGCATGGTCGGTGGCGCCCTGACCGGAGCCCTGTCGATGCTGTTCACGGTCAAGCTGATGGCGCCGCACGGAGGCCTGTTTGTGCTGGCCATCCCGAACGCGGTCAGTACGGTACTGCCCTACCTGATCGCCATCACCGTCGGTGCCCTGGTGATCGGCTTCGGCTACGCCGCGGTCAAGGGCGGCAAGGCGGAAGTGGCATCGGCGTCGATCTGAGTATCGTTGACCGGACGCCGACCAAAAGGCCCTCGTGACGAGGGCCTTTTTGGTTCTAGCCGAAGTGGAAAAACGCCAGCTTGTTGCCGTCCGGGTCTTTGACGTAGGCGCCGTAGAACTGGTTCGGGATGCGCTGGCCGGGCTCACCATCGCAGGTGGCGCCCAGCTCGATGGCCTTGTGGTAGTGGCTGTCCACCGCCTCTTTGGAACCCGGATGGATGGCCACCATGTTGCCATTGCCGGGGTTATTGGGCTCCTTGTTGAAGGGCTCGCACACCGCCAGCATGGGCGAGCCCATGCTCTTGCCGATAAACGCGATCCGGCCCATGTCCAGCAGGACCTTGGCGTCCAGGTCGGCCAACAGCTCCGAGTAGAAGGCCTTGGCCTTGGCCATGTCGCTGACCCCGATGGTGACGTATCCAATCATTGCGTATACTCCGTTGGTTGTTGTTGCTGTGAAGGTGGAACGGGCCACCGGTCTCAGGCGTTCTGGTTGGCTTCGCCCTGGATGACGACCCGGTTGCGGCCCGCGCGCTTGGCCTCGTACAGCGACCGGTCGCACTGGGACAACAGCTCCCGGACCGTAGCCACCCCGGGTGACCAGCTCACCACCCCGGCACTCAGGGTGACGGTGAAGTCCTCGCCTTCGTCGCTGACAAAGGTTTCCGACTCCAGCGCAATGCGCAGGGCCTCGGCGACGTGGCGGGCATCGTCCAGCCGGGTATTGGGCATGAGCACGATGAATTCCTCGCCGCCGGTGCGGGCCACCACGTCTGTTTTACGCGTGCCGTGCTCGATCAGTTCGGCAAAGGTGCGCAGGACCGTGTCGCCCATGGGGTGGCCCCAGGAATCATTGATGGCCTTGAAGAAGTCGATGTCCAGGGAAATCAGTGAGAACGGGTGGCCGTACCGTTCCTGCTGGGCGGTCAGCTCCTCGAGCCGCTGCAGCATGTACCGGCGGTTGTACAGGCCGGTCAGCTCGTCGGTGATCGATAACTCCTGCAGCTCGAGTTCCAGCCGTTTGCGCTCGTCGATGTTGGTGATCACCCCGTGCCAGGTGATGCTGCCATCCAGGTCCTGTTCCGGGGTGGACACGCCCCGCACCCACTGGACCTGATCACCGACCACCACCCGGTAGTCGCAGACCCACTCGTTCAGGGTCCGGGCCGACTCGTCGATGCTGGCCTGCAGCCGGTCCAGGTCGTCCGGGTGAATGGTGTCGAACAGCAGCTGCGGATTGGCCCGGGCCTGTTCGGCGCTGATGCCGAAGAACTCCTCGGTTTTCCGGCTCAGGTAGGGAAAATGGAACTGGCCGTCGGGTTCGACCACGTAGGTGTAGATGACGCCGGGCAGGGATTGCGCCAGCCGGTGCAGCTGGTTCTGGACCAGCTTCTCCTCGGTCACATCCAGGTGGGTACCCATGAGCCAGCGGCTGTCCGGGTCGTCGCCATGGTTGAACAGGGTGCCGCGGGTGTGGATGTAGCGCCAGTCGCCGTCGCGGTGGCGCATGCGCAGGACACACTCGTATTGTGGGCTGTTGCCGTTCAGGTAGTCGGCCAGGGCCAGATGGGCAGCGCGAACGTCGTCCGGGTGGCACAGCCGCTCCCAGGTTTCGAAAGAAACGGGGTTCAACTCATCCAAGGTGTAGCCGAGCATCTGGGCCCAGCGTTCGTTGAAGATCACCTCGTAGGTGTCCAGATTCAGTTCCCAAGTGCCGGCCCCGGTTCCCTCGAGGATGGCCTTGAGCCTGGTCTCTGCCGATAGCTGCATGTAGTCCCTCACCTGACCGATAGTCACTCACCCAAAGCCTGGCGCTTGGATGGGCGTCGGTAGTCCCTGCCAGATCGGTGCTCCGAGCCGGCGCGTGTGCCTATGGCATGGATAGACTCTAGCCGATAATGAACGCGGTTTCACACCCTGAACTGGGGGTAGGGAGACAAGCAGGGAAAATCGGAGAACAGTCGGGGAAAAGCGGGAAAATGGTCGGCGTGGCAGGATTTGAACCTGCGACCCCTTCGTCCCGAACGAAGTGCGCTACCAAGCTGCGCCACACGCCGAACAACGGCCGGTATTATACGGATTCACTCCGGTTTTACCAGCCCTCTGCGGATAAAAGCGCATCCGTAAAGGTGCTGAGGGAGTCGTAGATGGCCACCTCGGCGCCGGGAATGGGCCGGGCGTCCAGATGGCGCTCGGTGTCGGTGCCGTTTCCGGTCCGCACCAGGACCGGCTGACAGTCCGCTGCGAAGGCGGCTTCCAGGTCCTTGCGGCTGTCCCCCACCATGATGGCGCCGGCCAGGGAGTCCAGGTGGTAGTGGCTCTGGATCTGGCCCAGCAGCCCGGTCAGCGGCTTGCGACAGCGGCAGTGGTCGTCCGGATGGTGCGGGCAGTAGGCGATCAGGTCGATGCAGCCGCCGGCCGCCTCCACCAGCTGCTCGAGCTTGTCGTGCATGGCGTCGAGTTCGTCGACGTCGTAGAAGCCGCGGGCGATGCCGGACTGGTTGGTGGCGATGGCGATGCGGTGGCCGGCGTGGCACAGCCGGGCCACCGCGTCGATGCTACCGGTGATCGGGTGCCAGTCGTCGGCCGAGCAGATGTAATTGCCATCGTACTCGTTGATGACCCCGTCCCGGTCGAGGATGATCAGCATCTGGTCCCGTTCGCCCCTGCGCCAGCGTCCGTCAGCCTGCCGTGGGCAGCAGCGAGATGTCGGCCACACGCAGGAACAGATTGCGCAGGCGGTTCAGCAGCGCCAGGCGGTTGTTCCGGGTGGCGTCGTCCTCGGCCATGACCATGACCTGGTCGAAGAAGTTATCCACCGGTTCCCGCAGGCTGGCCAGGGAGCGCAGCGCGCTGGCGTAGTCGCCCTGCTCGAACAGCGGCAGGACCTGCTCGGCCTGGTGCGCGACCTGCTCGGCCAGGGCTTTCTCGGCGGCGTCCTGGAGCAGGCCGGTATCGACCGACTCGCCGATGTCGTCCCCGCCCTGCTTGGTCAGGATGTTGGACACCCGCTTGTTGGCGCCGGCCAGGGCCTGGGCTTCCGGCAGCTGGCGGAAGGCCTCCACCGCCTTGACCCGACGGTCAAAGTCGAGCGGCCGGGTCGGCCGGCGGGCGTGCACCGCCAGATACACTTCGGCGCCGATGCCCAGTTCCTCGTAATGGGCCCGGAACCGCTCCAGCATGTAATCCACCACCGTGGCCGCGGTGTCCGACTCGGTCAGCACGGTGAAGTTCTCCGCCGCCCACTCGCAGCAGGTCTGCAGGTCCAGCGGCAGCTCGCGCTCGATGATGATGCGCAGCACCCCCAGGGAGGCCCGACGCAGGGCGAACGGATCCCGGGTACCGGACGGCGGCTGGTTGATGCCGAACAGACCGACCAGGGAATCGAGCCGGTCGGCGATGGCGATGGCGCAGCCGGTCAGGGTGGTGGGCAGGTCGTCGCCGGCGAAGCGCGGCATGTACTGCTCGTTCAGGGCCTTGGCCACGTCCGCGGCCTCGCCGTCGTGGCTGGCGTAGTACTGGCCCATGATGCCCTGCAGGTCGGTGAACTCGAGCACCATCTCGGTGACCAGGTCGGTCTTGGCCAGCATCGCGGCGCGCTCGGCCAGGGCCGGGTCGCTGCCGATGGCGTCGGCGATCTTGCTGGCCAGGGCGGCCACGCGCACCGACTTGTCGTAGAGGCTGCCCAGTTTTTCCTGGAACACGATCGGCTTGAGCCGGTCGATGCGGTCCTCAAGCCGGCTCTTGCGATCGGTCTCGTAGAAGAAGGCGGCGTCCGACAACCGCGGGCGGATCACCTTCTCGTTGCCGGAGATGACCTGGGCCGGGTCCTTGCTGTCGATGTTGGCGACGGTGATGAACAGCGGCAGCATCTCGCCATCGGCGGCCACCACGTGGAAGTACTTCTGGTGCTCCTTCATGGAGGAGATCAGGGCTTCCGCCGGCACCTCCAGGAAGCGGTCCTCGAACCGGCCCATCAGCGGCACCGGCCATTCGTTCAGGGCGGTGACCTCGTCCAGCAGGTCCTCATCGATGACCGCCTTGCCGCCGGCCTCGCGTTCCGCCAGTTCGGCCACACCGGCGCGGATCTGCTCACGGCGCTCGGCAAAATCGGCGAGCACGAAGCCTTCCTGCTTGAGCACCACCTCGTAGTCGTCCGGGGTCGGTACGATCAGGGTTTTCGGGCAATGGAAGCGGTGGCCGCGGGTCTTGTTGCCCGGGGTCAGGCCCATGATCGGGCTATCAATGACCTTGTTGCCGTACAGCAGCACCACCCAGTGCACCGGACGGACAAACTCGGTGCGATGCGCGCCCCAACGCATGCGCTTGGGAATCGGTAGCGCCGCCAGGGACTGCTCCACCAGCTCCGGCATCAGCTCCACGGTCGGCTTGCCCTGCTCGACGGTGCGATACACCACCCAGGCGCCCTTGTCGGTTTCCATGGTGTCGAGCTGATCCGGGGTCACGCCCAGGGAGGTGGCAAAGCCGGTCAGCGCCCGGGTCGGGTTGCCGGCGTCGTCGAAGGCGGCCTTGACCGCCGGACCGCGTTTTTCCACCGGCTTGTCCGGCTGGGCGTCGGCCAGGTCGCGGACCCGCACGGCCAGACGCCGGGGCGCGGCGAAGGTTTCGACCGTGCCAAAGGCGATGCCGGCGTCGGTCAGGCCCTGGCTGATGCCCCGGGTAAAGGCGTCAGACAGCGGCTTGAGTGCTTTCGGGGGCAGCTCTTCGGTGCCCAGTTCGACCAGAAAATCCTGTGTTGCCATGGTTATGCGTTCCCCTGTGCCTGCTGTGCCTTCTTCGCTTTCTTGCCTTTCTTGCCGTTGGCCTTGTCATCGGCGGCGTCCGCCGCGGCCAGGACCTCCGCGCGCAGCGCCTCGGGCGCGAGCGGGAAGCGGAGTTTGCGGCGGCTGTCGAAGTAGGCCTGGGCCACGGCCCGAGCCAGGGTGCGTACCCGCAGGATGAAGCGCTGGCGCTCGGTCACCGAGATGGCGTGGCGGGCGTCCAGCAGGTTGAAGGTGTGCGAGGCCTTGAGCACCTGCTCGTAGGCAGGCAGGGCCAGGCCGGCGTCGATCAGGCGGGCGCTTTCGCGCTCGTGGACGTCGAAGCTGTGGAACAGGAACTCGGTGTCGGCGTGCTCGAAGTTGTAGGTGGACATCTCCACCTCCTGCTGGTGGAACACGTCGCCGTAGGTGACCACGCCGTCCGGGCCTTCGGTCCAGACCAGGTCGTAGACGCTGTCGACTCCCTGCAGGTACATGGCGATGCGCTCGAGCCCGTAGGTCAGCTCACCGGTGACCGGGTAGCATTCCAGGCCGCCGACCTGCTGGAAGTAGGTGAACTGGGTCACCTCCATGCCGTTCAGCCAGATTTCCCAGCCCAGACCCCAGGCGCCCAGGGTCGGCGATTCCCAGTTGTCTTCCACAAACCGGATGTCGTGCACCAGCGGGTCCAGGCCCAGGGCCTTCAGGGACTCCAGGTAGAGTTCCTGGATGTTGTCCGGCGACGGCTTCAGCACCACCTGGAACTGGTAGTAGTGTTGCAGGCGGTTCGGGTTCTCCCCGTAACGGCCGTCGGTGGGCCGGCGACTCGGCTGGACGTAGGCGGCGTTCCAGGTTTCCGGGCCGATGGCGCGCAGGAACGTGGCCGGGTGGAAGGTACCGGCACCCACTTCCATATCCAGTGGCTGGAGCACCACGCAGCCGTGCTGCGCCCAGAAGTTCTGCAGGGCCAGGATCAAGCCCTGGAAGGTCTTGATGTCCGGAGTAGATTGTTTCGTTGCCTTGTCTGTCACGACGTCTGCCTACTGATCGGTCTGTGTGTGGCACCCCGGACTCCGCCGGGGCACTCGGAAAAAAGGCGCATTATACGCTTGCCAAAGCGGTATTTCTAAGTGCAGTTCACTGCCTTGATTTTGCTCTAGAAGAAGGTGAGCCCCACCTGGAACAGTTTCTCTACGTCCCGGACCCGGGTTTTGTCCACCAGGAACAGGATGACGTGGTCGTCCGGCTGGATGCGGACGTGGTCGTGGGCGATCAGCACCTCGTTGTGGCGCACGATGGCGCCGATGGTGGTGCCTTCCGGCAGCGGGATCTCGTCCAGCCGCTTGCCCACCACCTTGGACGACCGGTGATCGCCGTGGGCGATGGCCTCGATGGCCTCGGCCGCACCCCGTCGCAGTGAGTGAACGTTTACTACGTCACCGCGGCGGACGTGGGTGAGCAGGCTGCCGATGGTGGTCTGTTGGGGCGAGATGGCGACGTCGATGTCGCCGCCCTGGATCAGGTCCACGTAGTCGGGGTTGTTGATCAGGGTGAACACCTTGCGCGCGCCCAGGCGCTTGGCCAGCAGCGACGCCATGATGTTGGCTTCGTCGTCGTTGGTGACCGCGCAGAACACGTCGGTGTTCTCGATGTTCTCTTCCAGCAGGATGTCCTTGTTGGCGGCGTTACCCTCCAACACCACGGTCTTGCGCAGGTTTTCCGACAGCATCACGCAGCGCTCGTGGTCCCGCTCCAGCAGCTTGACCTGGTAGCGGTTCTCCAGGGTGTGGGCCAGGCGCTGGCCGATGTTGCCGCCGCCGCAGATGAAGATGCGCTTGTAGTTCTTCACCAGCGGCTGCAGCTCGCTCATCACCGAGCGGATGTGGTCGGTGCCGGCGATGAAGAACACCTCGTCGCCGTCCTCGATCACGGTGTCGCCCTGGGGCATGATCGCCCGGTCCTTGCGGAAGATGGCGGCCACCCGGGTGTCGATGCGGGGCATGTGCGAGCGCAGGTAGGACAGTTCGTGACCGACCAGGGGCCCGCCCTCGGTGGCGCGAATGGCCACCAGCCGGGCCAGGCCCTTGGAGAATTCCAGCACCTGCAGGGCGCCCGGGTACTCGATCAGGCGGGTGATGTGCCGGGTCACCAGGTGCTCCGGGCTGATCATCACGTCGATCGGGAAGCCGTTTTCGCCGAACAGTTCGTTCCGGGCCAGGTAGGCGCTGGCGCGCACCCGGCTGATCTTGGTCGGGGTCTTGAACAGGATGCTGGCGATCTGGCACGCCACCATATTGGTCTCGTCGCTGCTGGTGACCGCAATCAGCATGTCGGCGTCGGCGGCCCCGGCCTGGCGCAGGACCGTCGGGTAGGAAGCCTTGCCCTGCACGGTGCGGATGTCCAGGCGATCCTGCAGCTCCCGCAGCCGGGCGCCGTCGCTGTCGATGATGGTGATGTCGTTGGCTTCGTTGGCCAGGTTCTCGGCCAGTGTGCCACCCACCTGGCCGGCACCTAGGATCAGGATCTTCATGAGTCGGGTTTCTCCAGTACGGCGTAAAAGAAGCCGTCATGGCTGGTCGGATCCGGGAGCAGCTGTCGCCCCGCGCCCATGTCCCGGCCCCAGGCCACGTCCGGTGCCCTGAGGACGGCGGCGCCCTGCTGTTTGCAGAAGCGCTGGATGATTCGGTGGTTTTCCTGGGGGAACACCGAGCAGGTGGCGTACACCAGCCGGCCCCCGGGTTTGAGGATAGACCACAGGGTGTCAAGCAGACCCAGCTGGATCCCGGCCAGGGGCAGGATGTCGGACTCCCGGCGCAGCAGCTTGATGTCCGGATGCCGGCGGATCACGCCGGTGGCGCTGCAGGGCACGTCCAGCAGGATCCGGTCGAAGGCCTGGCCGTCCCACCACTGGTCCAGGTCACCGGCGTCGGCCTGGTGCAGGGTCGCGCTCAGGTCCAGGCGCTCCAGATTCTCCTCGACCCGGGGCAGACGGGCAGCGGCCTCGTCGATGGCCACCACCTCGGCCAGCTCCGGGCAGGCCTCGAGAATGGCGCAGGTCTTGCCGCCGGGCGCGGCGCAGGCGTCCAGCACCCGCTGGCCCGGTGCCAGGTCCAGCAGCGTGGTGCACAGCTGGGCGGCCTCGTCCTGGACACTGACGGCGCCGTCGGCAAACCAGGGCAGCTGGTCCACCGGCACCGGCTGCTCCAGCTGGATGCCGTGGGGCGCGAACCGGGTCGGCGAGGCGGCAATGCCGGCCTCGGCCAGCTGCGCCAGGTACTCGGTCCGGGTGAACCGGCGGGCGTTGACCCGGAGAGTCATGGGCGCCTGGGCGTTGTTGGCCTCGAGGATGGCGGACCAGTCGTCCGGCCAGTTGTGGCGCAGTTTTTCCACCATCCAGTCGGGGTGGCTGTAGCGGCTGGCATCGGTGTTGGGGGTAGGCGCGCCCTGCCGTTCGGCGGCGCGCAGGACTCCGTTCACCAGCCCGGTCAGATGCGGTTTGCCCAGGGCTCGGCAGGCTTCCACGGTTTCGTTCAGCACCGCGTAGCTGGCCTGCTGGCTGAAGCGCAGCTGGAACAGGGCCACCAGCATCAGGTGGTGGATGACCCGGTCCCCGGGCCGCAGGGGTCGCTTCAGCCGGCTGTGTAGTTCGTCGTCAAGCCGGTGAAACCAGCGGCAGCTGCCGTAACACAGGGCCTGCAGGGTCGGCCGGTCGGTGCCGGGCAGCCGGGCCAGGGCCGGTGGCAGGCACTGGGACAGGGACTGACCCTGTTCCACCGCCAGCAGCACTTCGGCGGCCACGGCCCGCAGCGGTTGCGCCATGTCAGTGCAGCTCCTGGCCGGGCAACAGCAGATCCTTGCCGCCGTTGATCAGGTCGTTCACGCTCTGGGCCCGGGAGCCGGGCAGCTGCAGGCGGGTGACCCGCAGGGTGCCGGTGCCGCAGGCGATGTCGATGCCGTCGCGCTCGCGCCGTAGCACCGTGCCCGGCGCCTTGTTGCTGTCTTCGGTGCGGGCACTGGCCGCATGGATTCGCACCCGCTGGGGCCCCAGGTCGGTGTAGGTGCCGGGCCAGGGGTTGAAGGCCCGGACCAGGCGCTCGATGGCGTCGGCGTCCGCGTGCCAGTCGATGTGGCCTTCGTCTTTGGTGAGCTTGTGGGCGTAGCAGGCCAGCTCGTCATTCTGGGCCTCCCCGGACAGCTCGCCTTTCTCCAGCAGGCGCAGGGCTTCGACGATGGCACGACCGCCCAACTCGGCCAGGCGGTCATGCAAACTGCCGCCGGTGTCCTCCGGCTCGATGGCGGTCAGGGATTTAAGCAGCATGGCCCCGGTGTCCAGGCCCTCGTCCATCTGCATGATGGTGATGCCGGTTTCCCGGTCACCGGCGGCAATGGCGCGGTGGATCGGGGCGGCGCCGCGCCAGCGCGGCAGCAGTGAGGCGTGGATGTTCAGGCAACCGTGCCGGGGCATGTCGAGCACGGCCTTGGGCAGGATCAGGCCGTAGGCGGCCACGATCATGACGTCGGCGTCGAGCGCGGCCAATTCCTGCTGGGCCGCCTCGGTTTTCAGGGTGTCTGGCTGGAACACCGGGATGCCGGCCTCCAGGGCCACCTGTTTGACCGGGCTGGGCATCAGCTTGCGGCCCCGGCCGGCGGGCCGGTCCGGTTGGGAATAGACGCCGACCACGGTGTGCTGGGTGGCCAGCAGGGCGGTCAGGGCAGTGGCGGCGAAATCGGGAGTACCGGCAAAAACGAGTCGCACGTTACGGGGGTCTCTGGTTCGTTGGATACGAAAAGACCGGGTCGCAACCCGGTCCTGTGCCTGTCGGTCTGGCCCGTGGGCTGCGCCCGAGCCAGATCAGGCGCTTTTCTTGTGCAGCTTTTCCAGCTTCTTGCGAATCCGGTTGCGCTTGAGCGCGCTCAGGTAGTCCACGAACAGCTTACCGTTGAGATGATCCATCTCGTGCTGGATGCAGACCGCGAGCAGGCCTCGGGCTTCCAGTTCGAAGGCGTCGCCGTTGCGATCCAGGGCGCGGATCAGGCAGTGCTCGATGCGGCTGACGTCCTCATAGAAGCCGGGCACCGACAGGCAGCCTTCCTGCATGTCTTCGAGTTCACCATCCAGGACCTCGACCTCGGGGTTGATGAACACCCGCGGCTCGCTCTTATCCTCGGACAGGTCCATGACGATGATCTGCTTGTGCACATTCACCTGGGTCGCCGCCAGGCCAATGCCGGGCGCATCGTACATGGTCTCGAACATGTCGTCGATCAGTGTACGGATGTCGTCGGTCACCTCGTCCACCGGCTTGGCAATGGTGCGCAGACGGGGATCCGGGTATTCGAGAATATCTAGTATCATGTCGCTCGTGTCTTGACCTGTGTGACTGTGTGCCGTGTTAACGCGTGTATCCGGTGTAACTTCGTGCAAGCAATTGCAACCGATCACCAAAATGCGACGGCGTACTGCGCAATATTGCGTCCATCTTCTAATATGATCGGGTCGGAACCGCAGGATTCAACGGCCATCGATCGCGTTAATTCATTGGCGTTATTATCCAACAATTCGCCGATTGAGTACAAACTGATCAGTTGATAGTTAAAAACTTTCAGCCGCCCCGTAGAATTTACTGGAAGAACAAAAGATAACATCACAAATTCCGGGACTTCTTCTATAGTATCAGGAATAACAACGTAATAAGCTGCAGGCATCTGGCTGCATCCCAACCGAAAGCAAAGATTCAAGGCACGCGATCAAGGACTTAGACAATGAGGAAACTGCTGTACGCTCTGGCGGCAATCACGCTGCTGTTCACCTCCTGGGCCCAGGCTGCACCGGAGCTGCGGTCCGACCACCCCGAGCGCTACACTGTCGTGAAGGGGGACACTCTGTGGGATATTTCCGCCCGATTCCTGAACAACCCCTGGTACTGGCCGGAAATCTGGCACGTGAATCCACAGGTGGCCAACCCTCATCTGATCTACCCGGGTGATCGCCTGGCCCTGGTCTACATCGGTGGCCAGCCACGGGTGACCAAGGTGGCCTCCAGTGACGTGGTCAAGCTGTCGCCCCAGGTTCGCTCCGAGCCCATCGACACCCCGATCCCGGCCATCCCGCTCGACGCCATCAGCAGCTTCCTCACCGATACCCGCATCGTCACCCCGGACGAACTCAACGGCGCGCCCTACGTGCTCGAGGGCGAAGACGGCCGGATCATCACCGGCGCCGGTGATCGCGTCTATGCCCGGGGCGACACCCCGGCGGACAAGGTCGGCATCTTCCGCCGCACCAAGGAGTTCGTCGACCCGGAAACCGGTGAGTTCCTGGGGCTGGAGGCGCGCAGCATCGGCGCCGGCAATGTCACCGCCGAGAACGGCGACGTGATCACCCTGCAGCTGACCAAGTCCAACCAGGAAATCCGCATCGGCGACCGGCTGCTGACCAACATCAATCGCCCGATCTCCACCAGCTTCGTGCCCAGCGCGCCGGACGAGGACATCACCGGCCAGATGATCGCCGTCGATGGCGGGGTCAGCCAGATTGGTCAGTTCGACGTGGTCACCATCAACCGGGGCGAGCGCGATGGCCTGTCTCCGGGCAACGTCATGGCCGTGCTCAAGAGCGGCAACATGGTGCGCGACCCGGTCACCGGGGAAACCATCGAGCTGCCGTCCGAGCGCGCCGGCCTGATGATGATCTTCCAGTCCTACGAGAAGATGAGCTACGGCCTGGTGCTGCAGGCCACGCGTCCGCTGTCGGTGGGCGACAAGGTGACCAACCCCTGAGGCCTGACGCCCCAGACAGCAACACGATCGCCAAGACAGCCGGGCCAGGAAGGCCCGGCTTTTTTATCCAAGGACGACCCAGTGACCGACCTGCCCTGTTCCGGCGCCCGGCCTCTTGCCGCCCAGCGCCCCCATGTCGCCAATGACCCTGCCGCCTGGCTGGCGCTCTCGTGCCTGCCCCAATTCGGACCGCGCCGGCGTCAGGCGTTTGCCCAGAACTTTAGCGACCTGACCGAGCTGCTGACGCTGAATCCGGCCACCCTGGCGGCCACGGGCCTGCCCGGGGAAACCCGCAGTGCCATTCAGGCCTGGCAGCGGCAGGATGCCGGGCATCCGCTGGTGGCCAGGGTCGAGCGCATCGGCCGCGACTGCGCCCGCCTGGGCATCGAGATCATCCACTGGTCGGATGCCCGCTACCCCGAACCCCTGCGGCATATCCACGATGCGCCCCTGGTGTTCTACGCCCTCGGTAACACCGAGCTGCTGGCCCGGGACCAGCTGGCCATCGTCGGCAGCCGGAACGCCAGCCGGGCCGGGCTGGATCACGCCCGGGCCTTTGCCGCCGCGCTCAGCGCCCAGGGCCTGGTGGTGACCAGTGGTCTGGCGCTCGGGGTGGATGGCGCCGCTCACGCCGGGGTGCTGGATGCCGGTGGCCTGACCCTGGCGGTGATCGGCTGCGGCCTGGACCGGATTTATCCACACCAGCATCGCCGCCTCGGCCAGCGGGTCGTCGAACAGGGCCTGATGATCTCCGAGTACCCGCCCGGAACGCCGGCCCGGGCCGGCCACTTTCCCCGCCGCAATCGCCTCATCAGCGGCCTGAGCCGTGGGGTACTGGTGGTGGAGGCAGGGCTCAAGAGTGGCTCGCTGATCACCGCGCGCCTGGCCCTGGAGCAGGGCCGCGAGGTGTTCGCCATCCCCGGGTCGGTGCACAGCCCGGTCGCCCGTGGCTGCCATCACCTGATCAAGCAGGGCGCGCGCCTGGTCGAGACCGTCGATGACATCCTCGAGGAACTCGGCAGCTGGTGGTGCCGGCCGCCGTCGCTGGCGGATGCCGCCTCGCCCTCGCCCGAGGCCGGGCCGGACCGACGCCTGGCCGGTTTGGGGGCCCGGGAAATCGCGGTGTTTGAGGCTTTAGGGTATGATCCGCAATCAACCGACGCCCTGAGTCTGGCGACTGGTCAGCCGGCCGACCAGCTCATGCAGGCCCTGCTGCTCCTGGAGTTGCAGGGACTGGTGAGCGCCGCGCCCGGAGGCTTCCAGCGCATCGCCTGACTCGGGGGTGAACCCACCCGCACACGCCGACGACACGACCATGACCGCGCCTACACCGCTCACTGACTGGCAGCTCCGCTCCGCCCGCCGCACCCTGCTCTCGGGTGGCGTCATCGCCTACCCCACCGAAGCCGTCTGGGGCCTGGGGTGCGACCCCTGGGACGAGGACGCGGTCGAGCGCATTCTTGATCTGAAGCAACGTCCGGTCGAGAAGGGCATGATACTTGTAGCCAGCTCGATCCAGCAGGTCCGGTTCCTGCTCGATCCCCTGCCGGCGGAACTGCAGCGGGAAGCCGAGCGCCATTGGCCGGGCCCGGTCACCTGCCTGCTGCCGGATGTGCACCAGCAGGTGCCGGAGTGGGTGCGTGGTCGCCACAGTGCGATTGCGGTCCGGGTCAGCGATCACCCGGTGGTGCGCGCCCTGTGCGAGACCGCCGGCAGGCCGCTGGTGTCCACCTCCTGCAACCCCGCGGGCCGGCCGCCGGCCCGGTATTCCTGGCAGGTCCGGCGCTATTTTGGCGACCGTCTGGACCGGATCGTGCCGGGCGCCCTGGGCGGGCGTCGCAAGCCCAGTCGAATCCTTGATATTGTCAGTGGTCAGCAGCTTCGCTAGGAGAATTCATGTCACAGCAACCCGACATCAACGCCGTCAAAACTTACCTGCTGGATCTGCAGGAGCGCATCTGCGCCCGCCTGGAAGCGGTGGAGGACGGCGCTGTCTTTGCCCGCGACGCCTGGGATCGGCCGGAAGGGGGCGGCGGCATCAGCCGGGTGCTGGCCGAGGGCTCGGTGATTGAAAAAGGCGGAGTGAATTTCTCCCACGTCATGGGCGACACCATGCCCGGTTCGGCGACCGCGCACCGGCCTCACCTGGCCGGTGCACCCTGGCAGGCCATGGGTGTGTCCCTGGTGATTCACCCCAACAACCCCTACGTGCCCACCTCCCACGCCAATGTGCGGTTCTTCATCGCCACCCCCCGGGACGCCGAGCCGGTGTACTGGTTTGGCGGCGGCTACGACCTGACCCCCTATTACGGCTTCGAGGACGACTGCGTGCATTGGCACCGCACCGCCCGGGACGCCTGCGCGCCTTTTGGCGAGGACCTGTACCAGCGCTACAAGCACTGGTGCGACGACTATTTCTACCTCAAGCACCGGGACGAACCCCGCGGCATCGGCGGCCTGTTCTTCGACGACCACAACACCGGCGACTTCGAGCGGGATTTCGGCCTGATGCAGGCGGTCGGCGACAGCTACATCGAAGCCTACGAGCCCATCGTCCGGCGCCGCATGGCGCATCCGTTCGGCGACCGGGAACGGGAGTTCCAGCTCTATCGCCGCGGCCGCTACGTCGAGTTCAACCTGGTGTACGACCGGGGCACCCTGTTCGGCCTGCAGTCGGGCGGGCGCACCGAGTCCATCCTGATGTCGCTGCCGCCGCTGGTGCGCTGGGACTACAGCCGGGTGCCCGAGGCCGGCAGCGAGGAGGCGCGGTTGACCGAGGAATTCCTGACCGGGCGCGACTGGCTCAAGGAGGCGGCCGATGACCAATGATCTGTACGCGGTGGTCGGTCACCCGATCAGCCACAGCAAGTCACCCCGGATCCACAGCCTGTTTGCCCAGCAGACCGGCGAGGCGCTGGAATACACCGCGATCCAGGCCCCCCTGGACGACTTCGCCGGCACCGTCACCGAGTTCTTCGACCGCGGCGGCAAGGGCCTGAATGTCACCGTGCCGTTCAAGGAACAGGCCTGGCAGCTGGCGGCGCAGCGCACCGCTCGGGCCGAGAAAGCCGGCGCGGCCAACACCCTGTACCGGGATGATCAGGGCCGGCTGACCGCCGACAACACCGATGGCTGCGGCCTGGTCCGGGATCTGACCGTCAACCACGGCGTCGGCCTGGCCGGCGCCCGGATCCTGGTGCTGGGTGCCGGCGGGGCCGTGCGTGGGGTGCTGGAGCCCCTGCTGGCGGAACGGCCGGCCTCGGTCACCATCGCCAACCGCACCCTGGCCAAGGCCGAGACCCTGGTCCAGCTGTTTGCCCCCGAGGCCGCCGGTGTGGCGCTGTCCGCCTGCGGCTTCACCGAGCCGGACCAGCCCTTCGACGTCATCATCAATGGCACCAGTGCCAGTCTGCAGGGGGATCTGCCTCCGCTGTCGCCAGCGGTGATCGGCATCGACACCGTGGTCTACGACATGATGTACGCGTTGCAGACCACCACCTTCAACCAGTGGGCGCTGGACCAGGGCGCCCGGCACGTGCACGATGGCCTGGGCATGCTGGTGGAACAGGCGGCCGAATCCTTCCGGGTCTGGCGCGGCGTGCGCCCCAGGTCGGAACCGGTTATCGAAGTGTTACGAAACGACTAAACCATTATCCGGGTTTTTGGGCTAGGCTCAGGGTCAATCTAGCTAAGGGTTCACCATGGACATTCTCACCCTCGTCGGACTGGTTGCCGGCGTTCTGATTGTCGGCTTGGCCATGCTGGCCAACGCCTCGCTGCTGACCTTTCTCAACCTGCCCGGCCTGGCCATCGTGCTGGGCGGCACCTTCGCCGTGACCCTGATCAAGTTCCGCCTGCCCTCGGTCATGGAAGCCTTCCGGCTGGCGTTCAGCGCCGCCTTCACCGACCGGATGGCGCGCCCGACCGAGCTGATCCGGGAGGTGGGGGCACTGGCCATGGTGGTGCGCAAGGAAGGCATCCTGGGACTGGAAAACCATCAGACCGACAACGAGTTCCTGCGCAAGGCCATCACCCTGTGCGTCGACGGCCACGCGCCGGAACTGGTGGAAGAGGCCCTGGCTCAGGAGGCCCGGCAGACCGGCGAACGCTACGAGGTCGCCGAGCGGGTGTTTCGCGGCATCGGCGAATCCGCCCCGGCCATCGGCATGCTCGGCACCCTGGTCGGCCTGGTGCAGATGCTCAACACCCTGGACGATCCGTCCTCCATCGGCCCGGCCATGGCCATTGCCCTGCTGACCACCCTGTACGGGGCGTTCCTGGCGCAACTGATTGCCCTGCCCCTGGCCGACAAGCTCCAGCTCAAGGCCGAGGATGAAACCCGCAACCAGATGCTGATCATCACCTCGATCAACAACATCATGCGCGGCGAGAACCCGCGGGTGATGACCGAACTGCTGTCCTCGTTCGTGCACCCGGCCCAGCGCACCGGCCTGACCCCGGAGCGGGAGGTCTGAGACCTTGGAAGTCGTCCAGCAGAAACACCGGAAACGTCTGAGGAACTCCACCCCGGCCTGGATCGTCACCTTCGCCGACCTGGCGACCCTGCTGCTGACGTTTTTTATCCTGCTGCTGTCGTTTGCCGAGATGGATGTGGACAAGTACCGGGCCATGGCTAATTCCATGGCGGTGGCCCTGGGTTCCAACAACGTGGTCGGCACCGACGTGGGTGGCTCGCCGCTGACCCTGATTGAAGCCGAGACCGTGTCCCTGCCCGAGCCCACCGAGACCCAGACCCGGGACCCGGAATTCATCGACGAGCGCGACGACTCGGTGGCGGACACCAAAATCCCGGCCGGGGTGATCGACCTGGCCAGCCGGCTGGTCAGCGAACTGGAGCAGGAGGTCGCCTCAGACGCCCTGAGCGTCAATTACGACCAGCAGCAGGTGGTGATCCGGTTCTCGGAAGAGGCCACCTTCCGGTCCGGGGAGGCGAACATCAAGCCGGAGATGATCCCGATCATCGAACGGGTGGTGACCGTGCTGGCGGAGTGTCAGGGCAATGTGTTCGTGTCCGGGTTTACCGACGACCGGCCGATTTCCAGCAGCCGGTTCCGGTCCAACTGGGACCTGTCGGCGGCGCGCGCGGTGTCGGTGGTGCACGAGCTGGTGCTCAATCGTCAGGTGCCGGCCGATCGGGTGGTGGCTGCCGGCCGGGCCGAGACCAATCCGCTGGCGCCCAACAACAGCCCGGAGAACCGGGCCCTGAACCGGCGGGTGGAGATCGCCATTCGCGACCCCGAGTGCGCCGAAGCGGTCGGCGCCGCCGCCGAGCCGGTGAAAATTCTGCCCTAGTGACAGCGTCTTATACTCCTGACGCAGATTCTCATAGACAATTCATCTAACCTAAGCGCGCCAAGGGCCTTATACTGTGCCGCCTGCAATGGGGGCACGCCCGATGGCCCTGCAAGCGACTGAACCATGAGAGAGTGATTATGAGCGGACCAGACAAGCCCAAAGTCATCGGTGAGGAGTGGAGCGACGAGCGCGTGAAGAGCTTCCTCGCCATCGAGCCCTACGACAGCGCCAAGAACGCCGACTTCAACGCCCTGCTGAAGGCCTACCAGGCCATGCGCGCAAGCGATTTCGAACGGTTCATCGGCTTTTTTGTCGAGGCGGGTCGGGATCTGAACGGGGTGAACGAGAACGGCGAGACCATCCTGGACCTGGTGTCCGAGCATCGTCGCAGTGTCGATTACGCCAAGGCCCTGGAACAGGCCGGCGGCAAGCGGCTGGCAGCGGCCGGGAACTGAGTTCCCGGCGCTACCGCCTGGCCAGGCCGATCGGTTGTTACTGCACATCCACCTGGATGGCTTTCGGCTCCTTCGGCTCGGCCTTCTGTAAGGTGAGGGTCAGCAGCCCGTCCTTGAAGCTGGCCTTCACACTGTTCTCATCGACGTTTTCCGGCAGCGTGAACCGACGCATGAAACTGCCGTAGAACCGCTCGACCCGGTGGTGTTTCTTATCACCGGATTCTTCCTCGTGTTTGCGTTCCCCTTCGATGGTCAGTACCCCGTCGTGCACGGTCACCTTCACATCGTCCCTGGACATACCCGGCAGCTCGGCGTCGATGGTGAATGCCTCGGCGGTTTCCTTGATATCCACCGCCGGGGCCCAGTCGCTGCGGCTGAATACGTCCTTACTGTCACGATCCCCGTTACGGGTCAGGCCAAACATGCGGTTGTAGCGGTTCATCAGGTCTTCGAATTCACTGACCGGATTCCAGCGGGTAATGTTGCTCATGGCGATACCTCCTCATCACGATAACGAACCTGTTTTCTGCGTCTCAGCTTCGCTCGCGGAACAGCTGTCACCGGTGGCGCCTTCCGGATCTTGATCCGTGAACATCTGCTATTAGCGAATGTAGGATCGCCGGATTCGTTTTCAAGCACCCGCTGCACAAATTTTGATCTGGGTCAGTCGCCCGCCTCGGCCAGGTAGCTGTCCTTCAGTTTCACGTAGTTGCCGGCGGTGTAGGTGAAAAAGCTGCGCTCCTTGTCGGTCAGCGCCCGGGCTTTTTTCGCCGGCGAGCCCA
Source organism: Marinobacter qingdaonensis (assembly GCF_034555935.1). Lineage (NCBI taxonomy): Bacteria > Pseudomonadati > Pseudomonadota > Gammaproteobacteria > Pseudomonadales > Marinobacteraceae > Marinobacter > Marinobacter qingdaonensis. The sequence continues at coordinate 553,504 of NZ_JAYDCJ010000003.1, read as the reverse complement.
CGTACAGATGGCCGGATTCCAGGGTCTTGCCCGGCGGCACCAGGCAGCCGGCAGCGACGATCACCTCGTCTTCCACCACGGCGCCGTCCATGATGATGCAGCCCATACCCACCAGTACCCGGCTGCCCACGGTGCAGCCGTGCAGCAGCGCCTTGTGGCCGACGGTGACATCGTCGCCGAGGGTGAGTGGATGCCCACCCGGGTTGAAGTCGCTGGCGTGGGTGATGTGCAGCACCGAGCCGTCCTGGATGCTGCAGCGGTGGCCGATGCGAATACGGTGCATGTCGCCGCGCACCACGGTCATCGGCCAGACCGAGCAATCGTCGCCGGTTTCGACGTCGCCGATGACCACCGCACTGGGATCGACCCAGCTGCGCGCGCCAAATTGTGGTGCTTTCCCCTTGTGAGAACGTACATTCGTCATTACATATACTCTTTAGACGTGACATTGCTTCGGAGATGGGAGTCTTCGGAGGGGTGCTTTCCGAAACCCGCTCAAGCACGTCCCTGTGACGCTTGAGCTCCGCCATCCATGGCTCCGCACAGTTTCGGAAAGCACCCCTCCGAACACTCCCCCGAACATTGGAGTTATCTGAAACTACCTTACCGACGAACAGCTGAGAAGGGGACTTATGAACAACCCGTTACTGACTCACGATTTGCTGCCGAAGTTCGACCATGTCCGTACCGAGCACATGGAAACGGCCATTGACCAGATTCTCAGTGAAAACCGGATGAAAATCGCGTCCCTGGCGCAGCAGGACGACCCGACCTGGGAGACCCTGGCGCAGCCAATGCAGGCGCTGGACGACCACCTGAGCAACGCCTGGTCGGTGATTTCGCACCTGAACGGGGTGATGAACACCGACGAGCTGCGCAAGGTGTACAAGAACTGCCTGGAGAAGCTGACCGAGTACAGCACCGAGGTCAGCCAGAACACCGCCCTGTGCGACGCCTACAAGAAGCTGGCGGCCCGGGACGATTTCAAGGACCTGAGCCAGGCCCAGCGCAAGTCGGTGGAAAACACCCTGCGGGACTTCCACCTGGGCGGGGTCGACCTGCCGGAGGAGCAGAAACAGCGCTACGCCGCCCTGTCCCGGGAGTTGGCGGAGCTGTCCAACAAGTTCAGCGACAACGTGCTGGATGCTACCCAGCACTGGTACAAGCACATCACCGACGCCAAGGAGCTGGCCGGCCTGCCCGAGTCCGCCCTGGAAGGTGCCCAGCAGGCCGCACGCCAGCGCGAGCTGGACGGTTACGTGATCACCCTGGATTTCCCCAGCTTCTACCCGGTGATGACCTACTGCGACAACCGGGACCTGCGCCGGGAAGTGTACGAGGCCTTCGTCACCCGCGCCTCGGATCAGGGTCCGGACGCCGGCACCTGGGACAACACCCCGGTGATGGCGGAAATCCTCAAGCGCCGGCACGCGCTGTCGAAGCTGCTCGGCTTCGACAACTACGCCGAGCGCTCCCTGGCCACCAAGATGGCGCGCAGCAGCGACGAGGTGCTGGAGTTCCTGAACCAGCTGGCGGCCAAATCCAAGCCGGTGGCGGAGAAGGAGTTCGCCGAGCTCAAAGCCTTTGCCCGGGACGAATACGGGGTCGAGGATTTGCAGGCCTGGGACGTCGGCTACTACAGCGAGAAACTGCGCCAGCAGCGCTACGACATCTCGCCGGAAACCCTGCGGCCCTGGTTCCCTGTGGATAAAGTGGTGCCCGGCCTGTTCAAGGTCGCGGAGAAACTGTTCGACGTCCAGATTGAGGCCAGGCCCGAGGTCGAAACCTGGCACGAGGACGCCACCGCCTACTGCATCAGCCGCAATGGCGAGCCGCTGGCCTGGTTCTATTTCGATCTGTTCGCCCGTCAGGGCAAGCGTGGCGGTGCCTGGATGGCCGACTGCCGGGTGCGCTGGCGCAACCTGCGGGGCCAACTGCAGTTGCCGGTGGCCTTCCTGACCTGTAACTTCACGCCGCCGGTGAACGGCAAGCCGTCGCTGCTGACCCACGACGAGGTCACCACCCTGTTCCACGAGTTCGGGCACGGGTTGCACCACATGCTGACCCAGGTGGACGTGCTGGACGTGTCCGGCATCAACGGCGTGGCCTGGGACGCGGTCGAGCTGCCCAGCCAGTTCCTGGAGAACTGGTGCTGGAACCGGGAGTCCCTGGCGCTGATCGCCTCGCACCACGAAACCGGCGAGCCGCTACCGGAAGACCTGCTGCAGAAGCTGCTGGCAGCGAAAAACTTCCAGTCGGGCATGGGCATGGTGCGCCAGCTCGAGTTCTCGCTGTTCGACTTCCGCCTGCACGCGGAATTCACCGACGACGCGCCCACCAACCCGCTGGACATGCACCGCAAGGTGCGGGAAGAGATCGCCGTGGTCGAAGCGCCGGAATTCAACCGCTTCCCCAACGCCTTCTCCCACATCTTCGCCGGTGGCTACGCGGCCGGTTACTACAGCTACAAGTGGGCCGAGGTGCTGGCAGCCGACGCCTTCTCCCTGTTCGAGGAAAACGGCATCTTCGATGCCGACACCGGCAAGGCGTTCCTGCACAACATCCTGGAAAAAGGCGGGTCCCAGGAGCCGATGGAACTGTTCAAGGCGTTCCGGGGCCGCGAGCCCGAGGTGGGCGCGCTGTTGAAACAATCCGGCATCACGGACGAGGCCGCCTGAGCCAATGCGCACCGGCAGTCGTAGGGACTGCCGGTCAGCCAATTGCGGAGTTTAGTTATGGCAAGTCCGAAACGGTTCATCGCCGGCGCCGTGTGTCCTCGCTGCGCCGAGATGGACAAGATCATGATGTACACCACCGATGACGACCAGCAGGTGCGTGAGTGCGTGGCCTGTGGCTTTACCGATGCCATGTCGGATGAGCAGCAGGCGGGTGCGCCCGAGCTGGAGACGCGGGTGAACAAGCGTCAGAATCAGGACGATCACACGGTGAAGCAGGTGGTGTTTTTTAAGGCTGGGCAGGAGGACTGAGTTTTTGGTCGCCTAGCCTGATGGGTCTGGGGGCTGTTTTTCCCTTGGAAATGGAACTCGCTGCGCTCAGACATCCATTTCTGGCGGGAAAAATCCCCCTACCCCCTCACGAAGAACCCCACAGATATATCTGGATAAACGTCTTTTTATCCAAGCCCTCCGATCAAGCGCTCCCCGTCAGAGTCTAACTCACCGATATCCCTGAGCAGTTCAAACAAGAGGGTGTGGGGGGTGTCTTTCTGCCGGGAAAAATCTGTCCGAGCGCAGCGAGTTATTTTTCCCAGAAGAAAGACACCCCCCGCGACCTCGCAGCCCGCCAAACCGGCAGGCTACGAATCAAACGCCATTAGCTGAACCTCAGAGAACCATGGCCGCCAACCACCCAAAGCCAAGCAGCGGCAGGTTGTAGTGCAGGAACGTCGGCACCACGGTATCCCAGATGTGGTTGTGCTGGCCGTCGGCGTTCAGACCGGCGGTGGGACCGAGGGTGGAATCGGAGGCCGGGGAGCCGGCATCCCCCAGGGCGCCGGCGGTGCCGACCAGGGCCACGATGGCCAGGGGGCTGAAGCCCAGTTGCAGGGCCAGGGGCACGTACAGGGCGGCGATGATCGGGATGGTGGAGAAGGACGAGCCGATGCCCATGGTGATCAGCAGGCCCACCACCAGCATCAGCAACGCCGCCAGGGCCTTGTTCTCGCCGATGGTGGCGACCGAGCTGTCCACCAGGCTGGCGATCTCGCCGGTCTCGCGCATGACCTCGGCGAAGCCGGAGGCGGCGATCATGATGAAGCCGATCATCGCCAGCATCTTCATGCCTTCGGTGAACAGGTCATCGGCTTCCTTCCAGCGCACCACGCCGGACAGGTTGAACAGCACGAAGCCGGCCAGGGCGCCCAGGATCATCGAGCCCAGCCACAGCTGCACCACGAAGGCGGTGACGATGGCCACCAGGGCCATGACCAGGGTGCGCGGGCTGTAGCTGGCGTCCACGCGCTCGGCCTTGGTGATGGTGTCCATGTCGTAGGCGCGGCCGCCGCGGTAGCTGAAAAACACCGCGATCAGCAGGCCGCAGAGCATGCCCAGGGCCGGCAGGGCCATGGCCTTCATCACGTTCAGATCCGAGGCGTCGACGCCGTTGGCGTTGATCTTGGCCACCAGGATCTCGTTCAGGTAGATGCCGCCGAAGCCCACCGGCAGGAACATGTACGGGGTGATCAGGCCGAAAGTCAGCACGCAGGCCACCAGCCGGCGGTCCATGTTCAGTTTTGCCATCACGTACAGCAGCGGCGGCACCACCAGCGGAATGAAGGCGATGTGGATCGGCAGGATGTTCTGGGACGAGATCGCCACGGCCAGCAGCAGGCCGATGATCAGGAAGCGGATGCCGGTGGCGGCGGAGCCGTCGTCCTGTCGGCCCACCAGGGCCAGGGCGCGATCGGCCAGGGCGTGGGCCAGGCCGGATTTGCCGATGGCCACGGCGAAGGCGCCGAGGGTGGCGTAGGACAGGGCCACGGTGGCGCCCCCGCCCAGGCCATTGTTGAAGGCTTCAACGGTGGCTTCGAGCGACAGGCCGGCAAGCAGGCCACCGGAAATGGCACCAATAATCAGGGCAACGACAACGTGGATGCGGCACAAACTCAGGACGAGCATGATGGCAACCGCGGCAACGACGGCATTCATGGCAGACTCCGGGTAGGAAAAACTGGTTAACCCGACGCCTTGTGAGCGTCGGGGGTCATGAAAAGCGCGCTAATGTGCAGGAATTGACCGCAACAGTCAAAGTTGGGCGGGTGATCTCAGGCGTCGCCGATGCGGGCAAACCGGGGCACCTGCTCGCCGGCGACCTCGACGGTCTCGCGGAACATGGCCAGGGGCCGCACCCACAGGCTGTGGTCGCCGTACAGGCAGCGGTAGACCACCAGCCATTCCTCGGTTTCACTGTGGCGGGCCAGGTCGATGACCTGGTAATCCTTGCCCTTGTAGTGGCGGTAGCGGCCGGGAACGATGGAGGGTTTCTTGTCAGGCATGGGATTTACTCTGGACTGGATGGCCGGTTTCTCAGCGTGGCGGCCGACGCCGCGGGCGAATCGGGACTACACTGAGGCCATAGTGACTAGGGGTTGTGAAACTCCCGTTCAGGGAACGCCCAGTGTAGTTCAAGTGCCTGGGCCCGGAAACCGGAACCACGCTATGACCCACCGCTTGACGTCTGCGGCCTTTATTCTGGTGTTACTGGTCCTGTGGCTGGGCTCGGGCCAGGCGAATGCCGTCAGCCTGACCAGCGATTGGCTCGAGGACCCCGGGGATCGGCTCGGCATTGGTGAGGTCATGGCCCTGGAGGCCGGTGACTGGCAGCCGTTTGCGGCCGAGCAGGTGCTGAACCTGGGCTTCAGTGACGGTGCCTTCTGGGTTCGGGTCCGGGTCGCGCCGGAGCCGGTGAACCGGGTGCTGGAGATCGCCTACCCGCTGCTGGATGTGGTGGACCTGTACTGGGTGCGTGACGGCCGCGTTATCGAAAGCCATCTGACCGGCGATGCCCGGCCCTTTGCCAACCGCCCGATTCACCACCGCAATTTTGTCTTCCTGGTGCCGTCGAACACCGAGCCGGTGACCGCCTACGTCCGGGTGAAAACCCAGGGCGCGGTGCAGATTCCGGTCAACGTCCGCACCTCGACCGGGTTTCTGGCCGGCGAGCAGCTGTCCTACGGCTGGCAGGCCATGTTCCTGGGCATCATCGTGGCCCTGGCGCTGTACAACCTGTTCCTGTTCTCGATCGTACGCCAGCCCACCTATCTCTGGTACGTGCTCACGGTGGTGGCCTCCGGCCTGGTGCATCTGCACCTGAAGGGCATCCTGTTCCAGTGGTGGTGGCCAGAGCTGCCGGGCCTGAACCGGTTCATCACCATGCCGTTCATCAGCCTGACCGTGGTGGCGGCCCTGGTGTTCAGCATCCAGTTCCTGGCAGTCCGGCGCTACAGCCCGGTCAGCTTCCGGCTGCTGCAGCTGCTGGCGATCGCGGCCGGGGTGAGCGCGGTCTATGGCCTGGTCGGTCCCTACCAGAGCAGCGTGGTGCTGGTGGCGTCGCTGGTGGCCCTGGCCACCCCGGCGGCCTGGCTGATCGGGATCTACCTCTGGTGCCGGGGCCAGAACCTGGCCGGCTTCTACGTGCTGGCCTGGACGCCCCTGCTGCTCGGGCACCTGATCCTGGCGGTGAGCAAGCTGGGGTACCTGCCGCGCACCTTCCTGACCGAGTTTGGTCCGCAAATCGGGGTGGCGCTGGAAGTCATCCTGCTGTCCTTCGCCCTGGCCTACCGCATCAATCTGGAACGCCGGCGGCGGCAGCAGGCCCAGGAGCACACCCTGGAGGTCCAGCGCCAGGCCAATCAGACCCTGGAGGCGCGCGTGCGGGAACGGACCGAGGAGCTGGAGCGGGCCAACCAGCGGCTCGAGGCCATCAGCCTGACCGACGGCCTGACCCAGGTCGCCAACCGGCGCCAGTTCGACACCCAGTTGCGCACCGAGTGGTGCCGGACCGGGCGCCAGGGTCTGCCCCTGAGTCTGCTGTTGCTGGATATCGACCATTTCAAATCGGTCAATGACCGGTACGGCCACCTGATTGGGGACGACTGCCTGATCACCGTCGCGGCTATCTGCGCCAACGAGGTGCAGCGTTCCGGCGACCTGTTGGCCCGCTATGGCGGGGAGGAATTTGCGGTGCTGCTGCCAGCGACGCCGGAGGACGGCGCCGAGCAGGTGGCGGAGCGGCTGCGCCGGGCGGTGGAGAATGCCACCGTCTACCCCGGCGCCCAGGAAATGGCGGTCAGTCTCAGCGTGAGCATCGGCGTGGCGACGCTGGTGCCCTCGCCCGACGAGCCTTCCGGCGAGCTGATCCGGCGCGCCGACGAGGCCCTGTACCAGGCCAAGGGCGCGGGCCGGAACCGGGTCACCGTGTACCGGGGGGTGCGCTCGGTGCCGGCCGCCGATCGGTAAGGCTCAGTTCTTCAGCTTGTACCGGCCCGGGCCGAGGAAGATCACCGCCACCGCGGTGAACAGGAAGAACGCCTGCAGCTCCAGTGCCCAGCCGCCATTGCTGCCCAGGGACAGCAACTGGTGCCCGTGCACCAGGGCAATGGCCACCAGCATGTTGAAGACAATCAGCAGGGCCCCGATCCGGGTCTGGTAGCCCAGCACCACCATCAGCGGCGCCAGCAGTTCGCCGATGAACACGCCGTAGGCCAGAAACGTCGGCAGGCCGTGGCTGGCCAGCTCGCCCTCAATAAAGCCGGTGCCGTGCAGCAGTTTGGCAATGCCGTGAAACAGCATCAGGCCGCCCAGGGTCAGGCGAAGAATCAGTTTTCCCAGATCGGCGTTTTCCAACACGGTGTCAGTCTCCTCATTGGTAGGGGTGAGTAAGGTTGGTTGGCAAGCATACCCGGTTGTCGTTGGCCATCACAGGTTGCGCACGTCCGGGTACAGCGGGATCAGGCGTTTCAGTAACCGGTTCTGGGCGCCGGTGGCAATGTCGTTCTGCTCCATCGCCAGGATCAGGTTCTCCGCCAGGGCGTTGAACTGGGTGTCGGTGATGGCCATGTCGGCGTGCAGTTCGCGCATCTCGCGGCCGCTGTAGGTGCAGGGGCCGCCACTGAGCTGGCACAGCTGATCGGTCAGGTTGCGGTGGAACCGGGCCACGTCCATGCCTTTGAACTGCTGGTTGATGCGGTCGTCGTCGACAATCAGGAACAGCAGGTCCTCGACGATGGCGGCAATGCCGCTGCGCTCACCCAGCTGCTGGAACAGGTCCCGGGACGGGGTCTCGGGTGTGGCCCCGGTCTGGCAGCCGGCCAGGCCCAGGACCGCGATCAGGATCAGGGCCAGCAGCGCCGGCGGACGCGTCAGTGTGATCATGTCAGAAACTCCCCTGCAGCTGAAGGTACAGCCCCTGCTGGTCCTCCAGGGTGGCGACATCGCCCAGGTTAACCAGGGCGGCGGTCAGCGCCAGACGCCGGTCCGGCACCCAGGCCACGAACACATCCCACCAGTCGTCCTCGGTGGCGAAGCTCAGGTTGTCCGGTTTCTGGCGGTATTCGGCGCCCACCAGCCAATGCCGGTCGAGGAACAGGCCGAGGCTGGCCTCGGCCATCAGTTCGTGCCCGTTGTTGCGGTCGCCGCCGAAGCCGAGCAAACCGCCCTGATTGGCCCGGGTGGCGCGGACCGTGGCGTTGACCAGCAGGTTCCGGTCCATGACGGCGGCGAAGAACAGTTTGCTGCCGCTCAGGTACACATCGGTGCCGCTGTCGTCCCGGGCGCCGATGGCGGCCGGCACGGTGAATTCGCGCTGGCGCTTGTACTGGAGCCCGGCCGACCACTGGCCCCAGGGGCTGTAGAGCACATCGCCGGCGAGCCGCAGCTTGGCGCCGACGATGTCCTGGGTCAGCTCGTCCTGTTCCAGACCAAAACCGTTTTTGAGGGTAAACACCAGTTCATCCAGATCCAGGGTCTGACGCGCCAGGGTCAGCTCCAGCCGGTTGTTCCAGGTGACGCCGGCGCCAGTCACCGCCAGGGTGTAATCGTCGGTTTCGGCCTGGCTCAGGGCCAGGGTGCCGCCCCATTCCTCATCGCTGGCGTAACTGCCCAGCAGCGCCCAGGGGCTGAGGCCGCCGCCGGCGCTGCCTTCGATGGTGGAAACCCCGCCGGTGGCCCAGATCCGGCTGCCGATATCGGCCAGCGCCGATTGGGTGAAAAGCAAGAGCGCGGCTGCCAGCAGCGGCGGGCAGTAGGTCATTGGTGGTACTCCATGGTGGGTCGGGTCAGCTCCGGACGCCGGGCGTCCAGGGCGCGGAGGGTGTCGGCCAGGTCTGCGGGCGCCACCGGCCGGCTCAGATGGAAGCCCTGGCCCAGGTCGCAGCCCCAGGCCTGCAGCAGACGCCAGGCCTCGAGATTCTCGATGCCCTCGGCCACCACCTTCAGGCCCAGGCCATGGGCCATGTCGATGGTGGATTTGACGATCAGCTGGTCCTGGGGCTCGGCGTCCAGCCGGAGCACGAAGGATTTGTCGATCTTCAGCTCCTGCACCGGTAGCTTGCGCATTTGAGACAGGGACGAATAGCCGGTGCCAAAGTCATCCACCGACAGGGTCACGCCCAGCTCCCTGAGTTTTCTCAGGGTCGCCAGGGCTTCCTCCGGATCTTGCATCAAGGCGCTTTCGGTGACCTCCAGGGTGATCCTCAGCCGATCGTGGTGCCAGTCATCGAAGTTGGTTTCGATGTGGTCGATCAGGTCCGGCCAGGTCAGGTCCATGGCGGACAGGTTGATGGCGACGCCGGCATCAAGGCCGGCCTCCGTCCACTGCCGGGCGTCCGCGGCGACCCGCTGCAGGATGTGGGCGGTTAGGCCATGGATCTGACCGGATTGCTCGGCCAGAAAAATGAACTCCTCCGGTGAAATGAACCCCAGCTCTGGGTGAATCCAGCGCACCAGAGCCTCGACCTGAGTCACCTGGCCGGTGCGGATGTCCAGTTTCGGCTGGTAGTTCATCGACAAGTCATGGTTGTGGATAGCGTTGTGCAGGTCGGCGATCAGCTGCAGCTCCCGCAGATGGCTCTCGTCCCGGCCGGGCTGGTAACGGGTGATAGATTCGGGATGGTTTTCGGCCTGCTCGAAGGTGAGGTTCAAGCGTCGGCGCAATTCGTTGGTGTCGCCGGCATCCGCGGGCAGTGCCATGGTTACCGCCAGCGCGCGGATGGAAAACGGCGTGTTGTTGATGTCCATGGGCGCTTCCGCCGCCGCCAGCAGTTGCCGGGCCAGGGCTTCCACCCGTTCCGGGCTCTGGGCCGGCACCAGGGCTAGAAACTCCCCGCCCCCAGTTCGGGCGATGACTCGGGCGTCAGGCAGAGTCGCACGCAGGCGCCGGGCCATCGCAGCCAGAACCTGGTCGCCGAAGACCAGGCCCAGGGTATCGTTGACGTCGGACAGATCGTTTAACCGCAACCCGAGCAACGTGCAGGCGCCCCCGTCCTCGAACAGTTCCCGCGCCGACTGCATCAGGGCGTTGCGGTTGCCCAAGCCGGTGACCTCGTCGTGGGTGGCCGCGTAGCGAATCTGGGCTTCCCGTTCCCGTAGGCGCGCGAGCATGTCGACAAAGGCATTGCGCAGGCGTTTGAGTTCCCCACCGGTGCGGATCTCCGGCGCCTCGGGCGCGCCGCCTTCCCCGATGGCCCGGGCGTAGGCCGCCAGTTGCAGCACCGGCCGCCCCAGGGTGCGGGCAATGACCAGGGCCAGCAGGATGGCGAACACCATGGTCGCGCTGACCAGCAGGGCAATTTCCTGGGCCCGGGCGTAATAGTTGGCCAGGCTCGCGGCCCGGCTCAGCATCAGCACCACATCGATGTCCCCGGTCTGGCTGCCGGGTTCGGTGAGCTGGATGCTCCGCCGGAAATAACGGCCGGCATCCATCAGCTCGCCATCCTGATTGGGCTCGCGGAGTTTGACCAGGTCTCGGTCCCGAACGCTGGTTGCGGTAACCACCTCGAATGACGTGTCGCCCGGAGCCCGGGCTCGGAACACGGCCTCGGTGCCACTGAGCCGGGCGATGACCGTGGCCAGGCTCTGATCAAGGGCGAAACCGGCAATCAGTCGGGCTCGCAAGCCGGGGCCCTCGACAGGGATCTGGAGGACTTCGTAACCTTGGCCCTGGAGATAAGCAAAGCTTCGGGCGCCCGGGCGGGCGTCGAACAAGGCTGTCGGGCCGCCGGCAATGGACGGGCTCAGGGTCGAGGCAAGAAGGTTGCCGGAGTTGTCGGTCAGCACCGCAAAGTCGGCCCCGGCACGCCGGCTGTGGTTGTCCAGGGCGCTGGCGAGGGTGGCTGGACCCCGGCTGGCCACGGCCGAGCGAAAGCCGAAATCCTGGACCACCACCGAGAGCCGGGACAGGTTCAGGTCGGTGCGGCGCTCCAAAATTTCCCGGGTCAGCCGTTCTCCGATGCTCAATTGCTCGGTCGCCCGGCTTTTCTCGTCCTCGAACAGGTACACCATGAATAGGGCGCCGATCACCAGGCTCACCAGGGCCACCAGGGTGACCATGGCCGCGATCAAGCGGCCTCGGAAACCCAGACGTTCGACGGCCCCCATCACAGCTCCTGGAATCGCCGTTGCAGCAGATCCATGCTGGTTTCCCTGGCCGGCGCGGGCCGGAGTTCAATGGCCACCGTCCCGGGGCCGGTGGCGTCGACCTGCCGGCTTACCGGCTGGGTGTTGTCGGGCAGCCGGGGGTGCCAGACCCGGAGCCGGATCGGGGCGCCGGCGTTCGTCGCGGTGTCGACCGGCAACTCGACCCGGCCGTCGGGGCCGGATTGGCCGATGGCGTTGGTCTGGGTCACCAGGATGAACGCCTGCATGTGGTCGTGGATGTTGCAGCCCAGTTCGACGATGCCCGGCTGGTCGAACCGCACCGGGCGCTCGGGCCTGCCGGCGTAGAGTTCAATGTTGAAGGTTTTCGCGGGCGAAAAGGAATAGACATGGTGCTGGGTGTTGTCGCGGTTGGGAAACTCCACCTCGGAGCCGAGGGGCAGGATCAGCACCTTGGGGTGAAAGGCCCGGTCCTGCTGGTAGATTTCCGCGGTTACCGGTGTGACCGGGTCGACCCGGTCCAGGGCCACCACGGCATCGGCCACCGGCGCCCCGCTGGCCTGGTCGGTGACGGTCAGGGTCAGGGCTGAGGCGTGCATGGTCAGGGCCCAGCACAGGACCGGAACAACAACTAGAAAACGGCGTTTCATCTGACGTCGGAACCTAAATTCGAATCCTTGAGGCAATACGGTTATTTCAGACCAGACCCCAGAGCAAACCGGATGTGGTTCCTTACCAGCAGGTTTTCCCAATAGCGCCGCATCCAGTCCCAGGCGGCGTTGTTGACTTGTTCAACGAACGGGTCGAGGTTCAGTTCGTAGTAATCGGGTGTGCCGGCGATCTGCACCACCGTCACGGTAATCGCATCGTCCAGCTCGTTGGCAAAGGGTTCGCCGATCAGCTGGTGCGCCAGCAGGTTAGCACGAGTGGCCTCCAGATCCACCAATTCACTGGCCCGAATCGACCGGTTGTTCTCGTGCATCTCCTCCATCAGCCGGTGGCAGAGGTAGGCCCGGATCAGCAGGCCATCAAGACCGTCGTACTTGACCAGCAGCACCGAGGGCTGGGTGAAGTAGCGGGTGGCGGCGTCCACGAACGGGGCGAACAGCTCGGCCTTGCCGGCCTCGCGGGCGCAGGCTTCCACGCACTCGATCAGGCGCGGGGCCATTTCGATGTATTCCACCGCAAACTGGAACAGGCAGGTGGCCGGCTGGTAACCCTCGATGGTCACGGTGGCGGGCAGACTGGCGGCCTTCTCCCGGAGCTGCCGGAGAAAGGTGCCGGAACGGGCCTCCTTGCGCCGTGCCTGATCAATGATCTCGAGAACTACCTGTGGTGTCATTGCAGGGGCTGCCGATGTCTGAACGAGATGAGGTCGCAAGGCGCCTCCCAGTGTCCGAAGCCAGTAACGGGGCAGGTTTCAGGGGCGGGGACTGCGCCTGGCCTGCCGTTTAGGACAAGTGTAGTCGACAATTCCGAGCTTGCCGGTGCGCCCTGTGGAAAATACGGGACGCCGGTCGATCCGGTTACGGCGTCTGGAACCAGCGGTCGTGACGGCTGTGGGACCAGCACAGCCAGCCCATGCTGACGGCCCGGGCCAGCATCAGGGCGATGAGCGAAAACCAGAGCCCGTGATTGCCCCAGCCGGTGGTCAGCCACCACACCGGCAAGAACACCCCCAGGGCCGAGAACAGCATGGTGTTCTGCATGTCCCGGGTGCGGGTGGCACCGATGAACACGCCGTCAAACAGGAAGCCCCAGACCGAGGCAAAGGGCAGCAGCCAGAGCCAGGGCAGGTACTGCCAGGCGGTGGTTTTTACCTCCGGAATGCTGGTGAGCAGGGCGATCAGGGCCTTGCCGCCGATCACGAACACCAGGGTCAGCAGCAGCGCGCCCCACAGCGACCAGCGCAGGGCGCTGGCGAACACCAGCCGGAACCGGTGCCGGCTGCCCTTGCCCACCGCTTCGCCGATCAGCGCCTCGGCGGCATTGGCAAAGCCGTCCAGGGCGTTGGAAATCAGCAGCAGGAAGGTGATCAGGACCGCGTTGGCGGCCAGGATGGTGTCGCCTTGACGCGCGCCCTGGGCGGTGAAAAACGCCAGCACCAGCAGCAGGGCCACGGTGCGCACCATGATGTAGCGATTGACCCGGAGGATGGCCAGGTAGTCGGCCAGCTGCCCGAGCAGCGCGCGGGTCAGGCGCTGACCCTCCGGCAGTCGGGACCAGACGATGGCAAAGCCGAGGCCGGCGGCGCCGTACTCGGCGATGACCGTGGCAATGGCCACGCCCCGGCTGTTCCAGCCCAGGCCGGTAACAAATAGCACGTCGAGCACGATGTTCAGGCCATTGGCGGCGATCAGCATGAGCATGGGGCCGCGGGCGTACTGGGTGCCAATCAGCCAGCCCACCAGGGTGTATTGGCACAGCACCGCCGGGGCGCTCCAGATCCGGATGGCGGCGTATTCCGCGGCCAGGGCACTGACGTCGGGGCTGGGGTTCATCAGGTTCAGGCCGAGGGCGATCAGCGGCTGGTGCAGCAGTATCAGCAGCAGGCCGATGGCGACGGCGAGCAGGACCGAGCGCAGCAGCAGGGCGACCTGGCCAAAGCGGTCGCGTTTGCCCCAGGCCTGGGCTGCCAGGCCGGTGGTGCCCATGCGCATGAAGCCGAAGGTCCAGTACAGGATGCTGAACAGGTTGGCGCCCACGGCCACCGCACCCAGGTACTCCGGGCTGTCCAGGTGGCCGAGCACGGCGGTGTCCACCAGGCCCAGCAGTGGCACGGTGAGGTTGGTGAGCATCAGGGGCCAGGCCAGGGCCCAGAGGCGCCGGTCGACGGCGGGCAGGGACAACGTCATATTCGCTTTGGTTCTTAAAGAAAATTTCTTAAGTGATTTTGGATTTAGCCGATTTTTTAGCCTTTTCCCGATCTGTGTCTATACTCGTTTCGAGGTATCCATAAGTAGGCTTCCACACTGGTTTTCCGAGTGTATGCGAGCGCCCGGCAATCAGTGGGATAACGCAAATCCGACAAGAATAACACTCTGTGGAGACACAGTATGCGCGTGCACGCTCAGCGGGCAGGTGCCCTGTTTGGCGGTCTGATGTTCCCGGCCTGGTCCATGGCGGACTGGACGTTGAACATGACCCCGGGGGTAACCGGCACCAGTAACGAGATTTTCAGCCTTCACATGATCATCCTCTGGATCTGCGTCGCCATCGGCGTCGTGGTGTTCGGGGTGATGTTCTGGTCCATTTTCGCCCACCGCAAATCCCAGGGCCGCGAGCCGGCCAATTTCCACGAGAACACCGTGGTGGAAATCCTCTGGACCATCATTCCCTTTGCCATCCTGGTAATCATGGCCATACCGGCCACCGCCACCCTGGTGGACATGTACGACACCACCGAGTCGGAGGTGGACATCAAGGTCACCGGCTACCAGTGGAAGTGGCAGTACGAGTACATCAACGAGGACTTCGGCTACTTCTCCAACATGTCGACGCCCCGGGACCAGATCAACAACCGCCAGGCCAAGGGTGAGAACTACCTGCTCGAGGTGGACAACCCGCTGATCATCCCGGTCGGCAAGAAGGTGCGTTTCCTGGTGACCGCCAACGACGTGATCCATTCCTGGTGGGTGCCCGATTTCGGCGTGAAAAAGGACGCCATCCCCGGCTTCATCAACGAGACCTGGACCCGGGTCGACGAGCCCGGCACTTACCGCGGCCAGTGCACCGAGCTGTGCGGCAAGGACCACGGCTTCATGCCGGTGGTGGTGAAGGCGGTGCCGGAAGAGGAATACAACACCTGGGTGGCCGAGCAGAAGGCCGCGGCCGAGAAGGAGCGTGAGCTGACCCAGAAGGACTGGACCATGGCCGAGCTCATGGAACGTGGCGAGAAGGCCTACCAGACCGCCTGTGCCGCCTGCCACCAGGCCGACGGCAGCGGTGCGCCCCCGGCGTTCCCGGCACTCAAGGGCAGTACCGTCGTGCTCGAGGACATGGACGCGCACATCGACATCGTGGTCAACGGCGTGTCCGGCACGGCCATGCAGGCCTTTGGCAACCAGCTGAGCGAGGTCGACCTGGCCGCGGTGATTACCTACGAGCGCAACGCCTGGGGTAACAACACCGGCGAGATGGTCACGCCCAAACAGATCTTTGATTACAAGAACGCGCAGTAATCAACGCCAGATAACCGATAGCACCAGCCAAACAACAAGGCGGTAACGGGGGTTTTCATGAGTGCGGTAGCAGGTACCCACGCCCAGGATCATCATCACGGCCCGGCCAAAGGCTTCAGCCGCTGGCTGTTGACCACCAACCACAAAGACATCGGGACCATGTACCTGGTGTTCAGTTTTGCCATGTTCCTGCTCGGCGGGGCCATGGCCATGGTCATCCGGGCCGAACTGTTCCAGCCGGGGCTGCAGATCGTGCAGCCGGAATTCTTCAACCAGATGACCACCATGCACGGGCTGATCATGGTGTTCGGTGCGGTCATGCCGGCCTTTGTCGGCCTCGCCAACTGGATGCTGCCGCTGATGGTCGGCGCGCCCGACATGGCGCTGCCCCGGATGAACAACTGGAGTTTCTGGCTGCTGCCCTGCGCCTTCCTGATCCTGGTGTCGACCCTGTTCATGGAGGGCGGTGCGCCCAACTTCGGCTGGACCTTCTACGCGCCCCTGTCGACGACCTACGGACCGCCGAGCACCACCTTCTTCATCTTCGCCGTCCACATCATGGGCATCTCCTCGATCATGGGCGCGATCAACGTCATCGCCACCATTCTCAACCTGCGCGCCCCGGGCATGACCCTGATGAAAATGCCCCTGTTCGTGTGGACCTGGCTGATCACCGCCTTCCTGCTGATCGCGGTCATGCCGGTGCTGGCGGGTGTGGTCACCATGATGCTGATGGACATCAACTTCGGCACCAGCTTCTTTGACGCCTCCGGCGGCGGCGACCCGGTGCTGTTCCAGCACGTGTTCTGGTTCTTCGGCCACCCCGAGGTCTACATCATGATCCTGCCGGCGTTCGGGGCGGTGTCCCACATCATCCCGGCGTTCTCCCGCAAGCCGCTGTTCGGCTACGCCTCCATGGTGTACGCGGTCGGCGCCATCGCCCTGCTGTCGTTCGTGGTCTGGGCCCACCATATGTTCACCGTCGGCATTCCTATCGCCGGCCAGCTGTTCTTCATGTACGCCACCATGCTGATCGCCGTGCCCACCGGGGTGAAGGTGTTCAACTGGGTCGCCACCATGTTCCGGGGCGCCCTGAGTTTCGAGGCGCCCATGCTGTTTGCGGTGGCCTTCGTGATCCTGTTCACCATCGGCGGCTTCTCCGGCCTGATGCTGGCCATTGCCCCGGCCGACTTCCAGTACCACGACACCTACTTCGTGGTGGCCCACTTCCACTACGTGCTGGTGCCGGGTGCCATCTTCGGCATCTTCGCCTCGGCCTACTTCTGGCTGCCCAAGTGGACCGGCCACATGTACGACGAGACCCTGGCCAAGACCCACTTCTGGCTGTCGTTCATCGGCATGAATCTGGCCTTCTTCCCGATGCACTTCCTGGGGCTGGCCGGCATGCCCCGGCGGATTCCGGACTATGCCCTGCAGTTTGCCGACTTCAACATGGTGTCCAGCATCGGCGCCTTCATGTTCGGGGCGACCCAGCTGCTGTTCCTGTTCATCGTGGTCAAGTGTGTCCGCGGTGGCCGTGAGGCCGCGGCCAAGCCCTGGGATGGTGCCGAAGGCCTGGAGTGGACGGTGCCGTCGCCGGCGCCTTACCACACCTTCGCGACCCCACCGGAAGTGAAATAACCGGAGCGCGCACTCATGGCGGATCGGCAGGCAGACAACGCAGGCAGGGCCCGGAGCAATACCCGGGTGGTGGGCTGGTGCCTGGCCAGTGTGGTCGGCATGTTCGCCTTCGGTTTTGCCCTGGTGCCCCTGTACGACGTGTTCTGTGAGATCACCGGCATCAATGGCAAGACCGGTGGCCGGTACCAGACCACCGAGGTGGCCGCGGTGGATGAGAGCCGGACGGTGACGGTGCAGTTCCTGGCCTCCAATGGCCCGGGCATGAGCTGGACCTTCCGCCCGGTGGTGCGCTCGGTGCAGGTGCATCCCGGGGAGCCGACCACGGTCAACTTCTACGCCGAGAACCCGACCACCGAGGCCATGGTGGGCCAGGCGGTGCCCAGCCTGTCGCCCTCGGAAGGCACCCTGTACTTCCACAAGACCGAGTGTTTCTGCTTCAACCAGCAGCCGCTCGAGGCCGGTGAGAGCACGGAAATGCCCCTGATTTTCATCGTCGACCGGGACCTGCCCGAGCACATTACCAAGCTCACGCTGTCCTACACGCTCTACGATCAAAGCAAGCAGCCAGCGGTGTCAGACAACGCCCGAAAAGCGACAACAACAATCGATAACGGATAAGCCATCGGAGACTGTCATGGCGGATAACCAGACCTACTACGTTCCGGAACAAAGCAAATGGCCCATCATCGCCACCGTTGGCCTGGGGTTGACCCTGTACGGGGTGGCTTCGGTCATGGTCAATGGCAAACAGGGTGAAAGCACCGCCGGGTCCTGGTTCATGTTCATGGTCGGGGCCGTGATCATGGCGTACATGCTGTTCGGCTGGTTCGGCAACGTCATCCGGGAGAGCCGGGCGGGGCTGTACAGCGACCAGATGGACCGATCGTTCCGCTGGGGCATGAGCTGGTTCATCTTCTCGGAGGTGATGTTCTTCGCCGCCTTCTTCGGGGCCCTGTTCTACGTTCGGGTGTTCGCCGTGCCCTGGCTCGGCGGTGAGGGCGACCGGGGCAGCTCGGCCATGCTCTGGGATGGGTTCCAGGCCACCTGGCCGCTGGTGCAAAACCCGAGTCCCGAAGCCTACCCGGGCCCGAAGGAAGTCATCAGCGCCTGGGGTCTGCCCCTGGTCAACACCATCCTGCTTGTGACGTCCTCGTTCACCGTCACCGTGGCGCACCACGCGCTCAAGGCCGGCAATCGTGCCAAGACCAAGCTCTGGCTCGGGCTCACCATCGTCCTGGCCCTGGTGTTCCTGTTCGTGCAGGGCTACGAGTACATTCACGCCTACCGGGATCTGGACCTGACCCTGGCCTCCGGCATCTACGGCAGCACCTTCTTCATGCTGACCGGCTTCCACGGTGCCCACGTGATGCTGGGTTCACTGATGCTGATCATCATGCTGGTGCGCATCAACAAGGGCCACTTCAGCGCCGACCATCATTTCGGCTTTGAAGCCGCGGCCTGGTACTGGCACTTCGTGGATGTGGTCTGGCTGGGACTGTTCATCTTTGTCTACATCATCTGACCGGGGCTATGAGGGAGTCGGATTCAGCGTCAGGCTCCCCTGCCACAGGGCAATCAGAATCAACGCCAGGAGTAGTATGCTCAGCAGCACCCGCACCGCCAGGGAATTGACCACCCGATTGGTCTTTCCGCCGTCCTTGATGAGAAAAAACAGGCCGCTGAACAGGCTGACCACCACGGCCAGCATCAACACTACGATGACTGCTTTGAGCATGGGACATCCCGGTTTGGAAGGCATTGTTGGTCGACGGACGGGCACGGCCCCGGCAACCCCAGAGGTCACTATAGCAGAGCATGTCTGAGACGCGGGGCCAAGCTCGGCATTGGCGGCTGGACTGGCGGTTGATGCTGTTCGCCGTGGTGTTCCTGCCCCTGTTGGTGGGCCTGGGGGTCTGGCAACTGGAGCGGGCCGGGCAAAAACAGCGCATGCTCGAGCAGTGGCAGCAGCAGGCACTGGCCCTGAGCTGGCCGGACCTGGTCAGCCGGGGCCTGGAAACCGGCCGGCCGGTGACCCTGCAGGGCCGCTTCGACCAAGCCAGTTGGTTGCTGGACAACCGCACCCGGGACGGTGTGCCCGGGTACGAAGTGCTGACGCCGTTTTACCCGCTGGAGGGACCGGCGCTGGTGGTGAACCGGGGGTGGGTGGCGGCGCCCCGGACCCGGGCGCAACTGCCCGCGGTACCGACGCCGTCGGGCATCGTTGAGCTCCGTGGCCGCCTGGCCGAGTATCCGGAACCACCGGTGCTGGCCGAGCCGGAGCCCGCGCAGCAGCAATGGCCGCGCCGGGTGCAGAGCCTGCCCAGGGCCGAGGCCATGCGGGTGGTGCCGGCCCTGCCGGAGGCGATTCTGCGCCTGGCCAGCAGCGATCAGCCGGGGGCGTTCCGGGCCGACTGGGCGCCGGACCTGATGGGACCGCAGACCCATTACGGTTATGCCTTTCAGTGGTTTGCGCTGGCGCTGGCACTGGCTATATTGACGGTAGTAGCGAGTTATCGAAAGACAGGAGCCAATAATGACAATGACAATGGCTAACCGGATATCCGACCCCGACAACGGCCCCTCCCCGGAGCAGATCCGGCGCGGTCGCCGGACCGCGATCCTGCTGTTCGTCATCGGTTTCGGGCCCATGGTGTTTGCCACCATCATGTTCTACACCGGCTGGCTCAACCCCAGCGGCCACACCAACAATGGCGAGCTGATCTCCCCGGTGGTGCCGGTGCAGCAGCTGCAGCTGGAAACCCGGGACGGGACTCCCCTGGCCGAGCGCTTTGGCCCGGAGCAGGCCGATTCCCAGTGGCTCCTGATGGTGGTGGCCGACGACTGCGCTGGCCCCTGTCAGGAGCTGCTGTACCTGGCCCGTCAGGTCAACATCGCCCTGGGCAAGAACGCCAACCGGGTAGCCCGGGCGGCGGCCTTGGGCAGCGTGCCAGCGGAGCTGTCCGAACGCTGGTCCACCGAGTACAACCTGATGGAGCGCCTGGTACCGGCGCCGGGCACCACCCCGGCGTGGCCCGCGGGCATTGACCCGGAGGCGGAGCCCCGGATCCTGCTGGTCGACCCGTTCGGCAACGTGATGATGCACTATGGCACCGACCACACCGGCAAAGACATGCTGAAGGATCTCAAGCATCTGCTGAAGATTTCCCAGATCGGATGACCAGTGGTTTGGAGGAACGGGTCTTGAACCAGCCGTTGTCAGTTGCCTCGCCCCAGGCCCGCCGCATGGCCAACTGGGCGCTGTTTGCCGCCGTACTGGCGGTCATCGTCATCATGCTGGGCGCCTGGACCCGGCTGGTCCACGCCGGCCTGGGTTGCCCGGACTGGCCGGGCTGCTACGGTTTCCTGTCGGTGCCCCAGAGTGAATCGGCCATCGCCATCGCCAACGCCCGCTTCCCGGACACCCCGGTGGATGTGGAGAAGGGCTGGCCGGAGATGATCCATCGTTACGCCGCCGGCACCCTCGGCCTGGTGGTGTTCGGCCTGGCCGGCTACGCGGTCCGTCACCGGAGCACCGGTGTGCCGGTGAAACTGCCCCTGTTTATTGCCGGCTTCATCGTCCTGCAGGGCGCCTTCGGCATGTGGACCGTCACCCTCAAACTCTGGCCCCAGGTGGTGGCCCTGCACCTGCTGGGCGGCTTCACCACCCTGACCTTGCTGACCTTATTGACCCTGCGCCTGCGGGCCCAGGGCCGCGGGCGCACCGCGGCCAGCGCCGGGCCGGCGTTGGCCAGACTCCGGCCCTGGCTTTACGGCGGCCTGCTGCTGGTGGTGTTGCAGATCGCCCTGGGCGCCTGGACCGCCGCCAACTATGCCGCCGTCGCCTGCACCGACCTGCCCACCTGCCAGGGCCAGTGGTGGCCCGCCGGCATGGATTTCCGCCACGGCTTTGACGTCACCCAGCAGGTCGGCCCGAATTACCTGGGCGGCCAGCTGACCGACGACGGCCGGGTCGCGATCCACGTCAGTCATCGCCTGGGCGCGGTGCTGGTACTGGCTTATTTCACCGTCCTGCTGGCCCTGATGTGGCGCCACCGGCGGGCGTCCGGCCTGAACCGCGCCATCGCCCTGGTGGCGCTGGTGCTGGCGGCCCAGGCCGGCCTTGGCCTGGCCAATGTGCTGCTGCACATACCGCTTGGCATTGCCGTCGCCCACAACGCCATGGGCGCGGGCCTGCTGTTGGCCGTGGTTCACCTGATCTGGCGTCACCATCAATTACCCCAGGCGCACCGCGCCCAAGCAACACCCACAACAACGATAAACCGGGAGGTAACGGCATGAGCGAGCGAGTGGAAACAGTGCCGGTGCAAACCGCTGCGAGCAGCTCCAACCCATCCATTTCCTGGCGCGACTACCTGGAGCTGACCAAGCCCCGGGTGGTGGCGCTGATGATTCTCACCTCCGTGATCGGCATGCTGCTGGCGGCCCCCGGGGTGCCGGGCTGGCAGGTGCTGCTGTACGGCAACCTGGGCATCGCCCTGCTGGCCGGTGCCGCGGCCGTGGTCAACCACGTGGTCGACCAGAAAATCGACACGGTCATGGCCCGGACTCGCAAGCGCCCGGTGGCCACCGGCAAGATCGCCCCGCTCGATGCCCTGGTGTTTGCCACCCTGTTGGCCAGCATCGGCATGGCGGTGCTGATGTGGCAGGTCAACGAACTGACTGCCTGGCTGACCCTCGCCTCCCTGGTGGGTTACGCCGGGGTCTACACCCTGTTCCTGAAGCGCGCCACGCCCCAGAACATCACCATCGGCGGCCTGGCCGGCGCCATGCCGCCCCTGCTGGGCTGGACCGCGGTGACCGGGCAGGTGGAGGGCCACGCCCTGCTGCTGGTGCTGATCATCTTCGCCTGGACCCCACCCCATTTCTGGGCCCTGGCCATTCACCGCAAGGAAGAGTACGCCAAGGCCGGCATTCCCATGCTCCCGGTTACCCACGGCAACAAGTACACCGAACTGCACATCCTGCTTTACACCTTCATGCTGCTGGCGGTCAGCCTGCTGCCGTTCGTCACCGGCATGTCCGGTGGCATCTACCTGATTGGCGCCCTGGTGCTTGGCCTGCGCTTCCTGCAGTACGCCATCCGCCTGCTCACCGGTGACGACCGCCGGGTGGCGCTGAACACCTTCAAATACTCCATCACCTATTTGATGGCACTGTTTGTGGTTTTGCTGGTCGATCATTTTGTATTCTTCTGACAACCGGTAAGCCTGAACGCGCAGGCGGGTGAACCCTTCCAAAACCGTGCGGAGCCATGGATGGCGGAGCCGAGCGTACGGGGAGGTATTCACAGCGTGTTTTGGAAGGGTTCACCCGGCTGTGCGACCCCCAACTCTGATGGAAGGTAAATGAACCGCTCGATTCGCGTCACTCTGTTCGTACTTTTGCTCCTGGTCATCCTGGTTTTCGGTCTGGTCATCGGCCGACAGGTGTTCCTGGTCGGCGGCCAGGAGCCGGAGCCCGCGCCGGAACTGGCGGACCTGAACACCTACGTTTACGACCAACCCCGGGAGCTGGTCGAGTTCACTCTCATCGACGAAAACGGCGACACCGTCACCCGGGAAAGCCTCCGTGGCCGCTGGACCTTCGCCTTCGTTGGCTACACCAACTGTCCGGACGTTTGCCCGGCGGCCATGGCCAACCTGCGCCAGACCGACCAGCTACTGTCCAAGGAATTGCCGCAACCGGCCTATTTGCTGGTCAGCGCCGACCCCGAACACGACACCCCGGACAAGTTGAAAGCCTACACCGGTTTCTTCGGTGACCACTTCCACGGTCTGACCGGTGATCTGGACACCCTGCGAGCCCTGGCCAAAAGCCTGAGTGCAGTCTTCGTCCACCGGGAGGTGAACGGCCAGCTGTTCGTTGACCACAGCGGCCACTTCGCCCTGCTTAACCCGGACGGCAAGCTGGCGGCGGTGATCCAGCCGCCGCACAAGCCGAAGGCGCTGGCCGAGGCGTTTGAGCGCATCTACGAGTGGGCTCGGGAGAATCGCGAGCGGTCCTGATTTTTGGCAGGGATTATTTCAGGACTGGTTGGGTACGGGATTGATCGGGGTGGTGGGGTATTTTTCCTTGGCATCAACCCTGGCCTCGTCATGCTACTCTGTTGCGAAAACTGGGGGTCACTAAGGGTGTGGGGGTGTTTTGAATTTCTGGCCGGACAAAGGTGCCCGAGCACCGCGAGTTCTTTTCCGGTCAGAAATTCAAAACACCCCCATGCCCCTCCCCCAAATTCAGCAGTCCTGAACCCAAGCAAGCAACTCAAGCTCAGATGCTCCCGATAGACCAAATCCTCCCAGAGTTGAAACAAACCCTGGAACACACCACCACCGCCTTGCTCCAAGCGCCTCCCGGCGCCGGCAAGACCACCCGGGTGCCGCTGGCGTTGCTGGAGGCTCCCTGGCGCGAGGACCGGAAGATCCTGATGTTGGAACCCCGTCGGCTGGCGGCGCGGTCGGCGGCGCGGTTCATGGCCGGACAGCTGGGGGAGTCCGCCGGGCAGACCGTGGGGTATCGGACCCGGCTTGACACCAAGGTGTCGGCGGCAACCCGCATCGAGGTGGTGACCGAGGGCATTCTGACCCGGCTGATCCAGGCCGATCCGCTGCTGGAGGACTACGCGGCGGTGTTGTTCGACGAGTTTCATGAGCGTTCGTTGCAGGCGGATCTCGGTTTGGCCCTGGTGCGGGAATCCCAGCAGGCGTTGCGGGAAGATCTGCGGGTGCTGGTGATGTCGGCGACCCTCGACACCGCGCCCATTGCCCGGGTGCTCGGGGACGTGCCGGTGATCAGCAGCGAGGGCCGGGCCTACCCGGTGCAGGTGTTGTACCGGCCGGCGCCGGCGCGCCAGGCCCGGTTGGAGGATCGGGTGGTGGCGGTGATTCACGAAGCCCTGGCGGAGCAAACCGGTTCGCTGCTGGTGTTCCTGCCCGGGGCCGGTGAGATCCGTCGGGTCGAGCAGCGGTTGCAAGGGCAGTTGCCGGCCAATGTCCGGCTGGCGCCGCTGTACGGCAATCTCGGGACGGAGCAGCAGGACCGAGCCATTGCCCCGGCCGGTGACGGCGAACGCAAGCTGGTGCTGGCCACTGCCATCGCCGAGACCAGTCTGACCATCGACGGGGTGCGGGTGGTGATCGACGGTGGCCAGCAGCGGCGGGCGGTGTTCGATCCCAACAGCGGCATGACGAGGCTGGTCACCGGTCGGGTCTCCAAGGCCTCGGCGGAGCAGCGCAAGGGTCGGGCTGGCCGGGTCGAACCGGGGGTTTGCTATCGGTTGTGGAGCGAGTCTGAGCAGTACGGTCTGGCGGAGTTTACCCCGCCGGAAATCCAGGAAGCGGATCTGGCGCCAGTGGTGTTGGAACTGGCCCAGTGGGGCGCGCGTACGGCGGATCAGGTGGCCTGGGTCGACCCGCCTCCGGCCGCACACTGGCAACAGGCGGTGGACCTGCTGCAGTGGTTGGATGTGCTCGGGCCGGACGGCGCCATCAACGACCATGGCAAGGCGGTCCAGGCCATTGGCGCGCACCCGCGGCTGGCGCACATGGTGATCCGCGGCCGCGATCTGGAGCTCGGAGGACTCGCCGCCGAGGTGGCCGCCCTGCTGGGCGATCGCGATCTGCTCGGGCCCGGTGCCGGCGCCGATCTGCACGAGCGGATTCGGGTACTGCGGGGCGAGCAGCGCCCGGACCGGGTTGATCCGGCGCGTCTGAAAGCTGCCCGCCAGTCGGCCCGGCTTCTGGCTGAGAGTGCGGGGTCAGGCACCGGTGGCCCGGACCGGGCGGCCAGCGACACCGATGTGGGCCGGGTCCTGGCCCTGGCTTACCCGGACCGGGTCGGCCGGCGGCGCCCGGGTCAGCAGCCCCGGTATCAGCTCAGCAACGGCAAGGGCGCCCGGCTTCGGGACGACGATGCCCTGGCCCGGCACGACTGGCTGGTGGCGGCGGAGCTCGACGGCCAGAGTCGGGAAGCCACCATCTACCTGGCGGCGCCGGTGCTGTTGCCGGAGCTGGAGCAGGATTTGGCCGGGCACATCCGCGTGGCCGACGAGGCCGATTGGGACGATCGGCGGGGGACGGTGGTGGCGCGCCAGGTGCGCCGACTGGGTGCGCTGGTGCTGCAGGACACCGAATTGCCGAAACCGGCGCCGGCGCTGATCCAGCAGGGATTGCTGGCGGCGGTGCGCGACCGTGGCCTGGCCAGCCTGCCCTGGACCGAGGCGGCCCGGCAATGGCAGGCCCGGGTACGCCTGCTGGCCCAGGTGGAGCCGGAGCGTTGGCCGGACGTCAGTGACGCGGCCCTGCTCGCAACCCTTGAGACCTGGCTGGCGCCGTTCCTGCCCGGCGCCCAGCGGTGGGCCGACCTGCAGCGCCTGGACCTGCTGCCGGCCCTGAACAGCTTGTTGGATTATGAGTTACAGCAGAGTCTGGAGGCCCAGGCGCCGGCCCGGCTGACCATCCCGACCGGCCAAGGCGTGGCCCTGGACTACACCGCCGATAACGGCCCGGTACTGGCGGCCAAGCTGCAGGCGTTGTTTGGCTGGACCGAGACGCCGAGGGTGGCCGGCGGCCGGGTGCCAGTGGTTATTCACCTGCTGTCGCCGGCGCAGCGTCCGTTGGCGGTGACCGCCGACCTGGCCAGCTTCTGGCGCAACGCCTACCCCGAGGTGCGCAAGGACATGCGCGGTCGTTACCCGAAACACCCCTGGCCGGAGGATCCGTTCACGGCGCCGGCGCAGCAGGGGACGAAGAAGGGTACGGGAACACGCCCTGCTCGCTGATCCGCCCGGTCACCAGGTGCTGCGGGATGATCTCGAAGTACTGATTGCGCACCGTGATCCACTGCCCCGAGGGCGCGCCCAGTTCGCCCACGGCAAACTCCTCTAGCGGCACCCGGTCGCTGCTGACCTCGCTGTCCCGAAAGCTGTCGGCCAGCACCCAGAAGGGCACGCTGCGCTCCCGGGCCGCCAGCGCCAGCAGCCGGGTGCCGCTCTTGTTGACGAAATGGCCATCGGTCTGCCAGCTGTCGCAGCCGGTCAGCACCAGGTCCGCAGTGGCAACAAACACCCCCATCTGGGCGTCGGTGATCAGGGTGACCGGCACCCCCAGCCGGTCCAGCAGCCGGGCCAGGCGGTGGCCCTCGTGACCGGGACTGCTCTGGGTGCAGATCACCGAAAACCCGGTGTGGGCGGTGACCAGACGCTGAAACAACCGCACCAGCACCGAACTGGCGCTGTGGGTCATGATCACTGCGCCCTCGGGGATCTGGCTGCGGGCGTGGTCGATGAGATCGTCGGTGGCTTCCATCAACTCCCGTTGCACCGCCTCGATTTCCGCCGCCGGATCCTCGGCCGCGTTTGCCAGTCGCTGCTGAACCCGGGCGAGGGTACCGGCAATCACCACCATGCTCGGCCGCGCGCCCTGCAGCTGGGTCAGCAGATTGGCCAGCGCCGGGCCCTTGGGGCGGCGGGAGCGGGTGTAGTCGGCCAGGTCGTGCAGGGTTTTCAGGGCCAGGTCGGTGGCGCCGGAGTGGTGGTCGGCAATCAGGTCGTCCAGCAGTCCCTGGGCGGATGGGTCGAGTCGGGCCATGGGCGGGTTCCGCAGTGGCTATGCCTTAAGCGTAGCAGGCCCGGGCCGGGGCCGTTAAAAACGCTTGCCAGCCGGTCCGGACTGGATAAAATGCGCACAGTTTTGTCACCGTGCGGCGGTAACCATGCACCTTGTCTCCTTCAACGTCTTTCGTACCCTGGGCCTGCCCAACACCACCGTCCTGAAACCGGATCAGTTCCTGCGTCATCGGAAACTGCTGCAGCAGGCGGACTGGGTGTTGTTCCCGGAATACTGGCAGCTCAACGCCCTGGTGCACGGCCTCAAGTGCCGGGTGTTTCCGAGCGAGGCCAGCTACCGCATCGGCCATGACAAGGTGGAGATGACCCGGGCGTTTCAGACCGTGGCCCCGGCCCATACCCCCTGGACCCTGATCGAGGCCAACGGCCCGCACGAACGGGAACAGGTCTGGCAGGCCATGCCGCACCCGTTTGTCGCCAAGCTGCCCAAGGCCAGCATGGGCGAAGGCGTGTGGCTGATCGAATCCCGGGCCGACTGGCAGCGCTATTGCGAAGTGACCGACGTGCTCTACGCCCAGGAGTACCTGCCCATCGACCGGGATGCCCGGGTGGTGGTGATTGGCGACCAGGTGCTGACCGCTTACTGGCGCACCCAGGCCGATCAGGGCTTCTACAACAACGTTGCCAAGGGTGGCCAGATCGACACCAGCCCGGTGCCGGCGGTGGTGACCGACCTGGCCCTGCAACTGGCCAGGGACCTGGGCGTCGACCACGCCGGCTTCGACATTGCCCTGGTCGATGGCCACCCCTACGTGCTGGAGTTCAACCGTCTGTTCGGCAACCAGGGCCTGGGCCAGGGCCGGGACCTGCCCGACGCCATCCTGGCCTACCTGCGCCGGTGCAGCGAGCCGTCCGATCCCACCGAGCCGGTCGGCCCCCGGGGTCCGTCGCGCCGGGAGCCGGCCTGGCCGACCGCGGTCTGAGCCGGATTCAGGGCCGCTGACCTTCCCCTGGGCTACAGGTTCTTATAGCGATTGATGTCAAAGATGCCCGCCTGCAGCGGCTGGTGTTCCCGCTGCCACTGGGTAATGTCGTGCATGGTATCCCAGAACCGGGGGTGGGTGCGGCGTACGCCCCACAGGCTCACCAGCCGGTCGAACTTGTCCTGTTGATCCAGCTTCAGACCTTTCAATCGATCGGTGAACAGCTTGAGCTGGTCCGCCGGCACGTCGAACATGAAGTTCGGGTAGCTGCCGATCACCCCCGGGTAGATGGTGAGCCGGTCGTCCTCGGGCTGGTAGCGCAGGTCCTCGTTGAACAGGAAGGCCACGTTCTCGTGGGCGCGATCGCGGATCAGGGTGTAGACCGTGCGCTCGCCGTCGTCATTCCAGACCCGCAGGAAGGTGACGTTGGGCAGATAGCGGATCGCCGGCAGGAATTCGGCCCGGGTCGCGGCCAGGCGTGACAGCTGCTGGTCGGCCTGCTGGATCCAGGGCGCCTGGTCCTTGCGGCCACACTCGGCACCGCCGCAGCGGTTGATCGGGTCGTCCCGTTCGGCGTTCAGTTCGCGGAAGTTCAGCAGCAGGCGCGCGCCCAGTTCCTCGTTGTAGGCGCCCGTGGCAAACGGCACCTGGGACGGTGCGGTGTTTTCCATCTCGGCGTAGCTGAAGTCCAGTTTCAGGTCCCCGGCGCCCTGGTACCAGCGCCGCAGCACCCGGTTGCGCTCACCCGGCGGGATCAGCCGCAGGTAGTTCTGCTCGCCGCCGTTGCGAATCAGGTCGAAATACAGCCGGGTCTGGGCCTGGTGCGCAACCGTGCCGAACACGTCGAAATTCACCACCAGCTCATAGTAGGTGCGTTCGAACAGCGGGTAGTCCATCCACCAGCTGGTCAACGGCACCTGGCCGATCAGGCCGCGCTGCACCGAGGCATTGTCGTGGTGGCGGAAGATGGTCAGCAGGGCGTTGGTGTTGCTGCCGTCGCCGTCCCAGATGTGCGCCAGTGAGGCGCCGTCCGGGTAGGTTTCCCGGTAGGCCTGGTTGCGCAGCTCGGTGTAGCGGTTGCGCTTGTCCCGGTAGGTGAACCAGTTTTCGCCCAGGTCCATCAAATCGTCGTCCTGGCCCGGCAGCGCCAGCAGCGGGGTCACCGCGTCCCGGTAGTCGGGATCGGTGATGAACAGATCGTCGTCCGGGTCGTGGAACACGGTCCAGAAATGATCCCGGATCACGTCAGTGGCGATCTGGCCCCGGCACACCGGGCCGCGGATGAAGGTGCGGGTGAAGTACTCGGCGTTGTCGAGCATGAACTGGTAACGGGCCCGGGCCGGGATGGCGGCAAAGGTGGCAAAGGGGTTGGCCCGGCTGGCCCGGCTGTAGTCCGGCAGTTCCTCCACCTGCCAGTCGCCGGTCTCGAACAGCTCGCGGGTACGGGCGAACTGATCCGGGCCGAAGGCCAGGGTGATGTGGCGCTTGTGTACGATGCTGCCGGCCACCGGCCGCAGGCGGTAATACAGGGCGCCATTGGGGGCGTCGTTGGGCCGGCGGGTGGCGATGATGTCGATGGGCTGCCCGGGCGGGGTGTTGGAGCGTACCAGCTGGAAGAACCGGGTATCGGCGCCGGCGTCGTCAAAATACAGGTGCGCCAGGTACAGGTGCTCGTAGAGCCAGCGGCTGACCAGCTGCTGGCGGTTGGCGTTGCCATTGAGCCAGGTTTCCCAGCGCTCGATGTGGCGCTGTTCCGGGGCGCTGGTCTCGAGCGTGACCGGGCTGATGGCACCGCCCTGGGCCAGCCAGCCGGTCAGGGTGGCGTACTCGTCGTCGGTCAGGCCGGCCACGGCCAGGGGCATGCCCTCGTACGGGTGGTCGTCGGCGTAGTCGGAAAAGTTCTCGTTACTGACGCATTGATTGCTACGGGACAGCCCGAGTTCGATGTCGTCGGGCAGTTTGCTGTTGGGTGCGAACTGGTGGCTCTTGCCCAGGCGGATCATGTTCTCGAACAGGCTGCGGGTCTGGTCGCCCCGGGCCAGCACCGAGTAGAAGCCCAGCTCGCGCCATTGCTGCTCGCTGCTGGCGTCGATGCCCAGCCGGGTCGGAGTCTGGTTCTTCAGTCGGGTGCCGTTGTACACGCCCTGGGGGTGGGCGCCGCGAATCAGGCCGTCGGAGTACTCCATCTTCAGCTGGCAGGGTGCGTCGAAACAGCTGTGGCAGGCCAGGCACTTGGTTTCCAGGATTGGCCGCACGTCGTCGTTGAAACTGACTGGAGCCTGGCTCGGGGTTGGCAGGGCCTGGGTCTGGGTTGGAGCTACGCCATCCGCACAGCCGCTCAGCAGCATCAGGCCGAGAAATACCATTGCAAGTGCTTTTGCCACGTTCAAACTCCCTTTGCCAATCAGTGTGTTAAGCCTCTGAACTCGGTGCCTTGATCGGTGATGGCAACCAGTGTGCCGAAACCGGTCGCTTATGGGTAGATATGCTCATATGCGGGCCCGAAAAAAAGCCCGATGATCGCGCCAATTCCGGGGGACTGCAGCCAGGCTGTGGTGCCCTTTTTTTATGCCTGTGTGCCCAGTGGAGGGAAACACTATCCATGACCGAGTCAGCCAACGCCAACATCGCCGATTACTACGACGCTGAGACGTTCAATCGCATCAAAACTTTCGCCGACGGCAAGGAAACGCCGTTTGTGGTGATTGACACCGCCACCATCGACCGTCAGTACGACGAGCTGGTGGAAGGTTTCCCCTACGCCAAGGTCTATTACGCGGTGAAAGCCAATCCGGCCCAGCCGATTCTGACCATGCTGCGGGACAAGGGTGCCAGTTTCGATATCGCGTCGGTGTACGAGTTGGAGAAGGTGCTGGCCCTGGGTGTGTCTGGTGATCGCATCAGCTACGGCAACACCATCAAGAAGGCCCGTGACATCCGTACCTTCTACGAGAAGGGTGTGCGCCTGTTCGCCACCGACTCGGAGGCGGACCTGCGCAACATCGCCAAGGCGGCCCCGGGCTCGAAGGTGTACGTGCGCATCCTGACCGAGGGCACCCTGACCGCGGACTGGCCGCTGTCGCGCAAGTTCGGTTGTCAGACCGATATGGCCATGGATCTGCTGATCCTGGCCCGGGACCTGGGCCTGGTGCCCTACGGCGTGTCTTTCCACGTCGGTTCCCAGCAGCGGGAAATCGGCGCCTGGGACGCGGCCCTGAACAAGGTGAAGGTGATTTTCGAGCGTCTGAAGGACGAGGACGGTATCGAGCTGAAGATGATCAACATGGGCGGTGGTTTTCCGGCCAACTACATCACCCGCACCAACGAGTTGAAGGTGTACGCGGAGGAGATTGCCCGCTTCCTGCACGAGGACTTTGGTGCCGAGCTGCCGGAGATCATCATCGAGCCGGGCCGGTCGCTGATTTCCAACGCCGGTGTGCTGGTCAGCGAGGTGGTGCTGATTTCCCGGAAATCCCGCACTGCCCTGCACCGCTGGGTGTTTACGGACGTGGGCAAGTTTTCGGGTCTGATTGAGACTCTGGACGAGGCGATCAAGTTTCCGATCTGGACCGACAAGGCCGGTGAGGGCGAGGACTGTGTGATTGCCGGGCCGACTTGCGACAGTGCCGACATCATGTACGAGCACCACAAGTACCCGCTGCCGCTG
The DNA here is from genome assembly GCF_034555935.1 of Marinobacter qingdaonensis. Taxonomy (NCBI): domain Bacteria; kingdom Pseudomonadati; phylum Pseudomonadota; class Gammaproteobacteria; order Pseudomonadales; family Marinobacteraceae; genus Marinobacter; species Marinobacter qingdaonensis. The sequence continues at coordinate 522,338 of NZ_JAYDCJ010000003.1, read as the reverse complement.
AATCTGGCGATCGGGGACCGGATGTACTGGTTGTCGACGGGGGCTTACACCACCACTTACAGTGCGGTGGAATTTAATGGCTTTCCTCCGCTGAAGGATTACTACATCTGACGCGGTAGTTGCCGGGATTGTGTGGGGCCTTCGCAGAACACCGAGGGGGCCGCGGGGCGGGGGTGTCTTTCCTCTGGGAAAAATAACTCGCTGCGCTCAGACATTTTTTTCCCGGCGGAAAGACACCCCCACCCCACGGCTTGCTGGCTTGGGTGGGGGATTACTTTTGGAAGGGTCAACTTTCGGGTTGGCCCTTTTTTCGTTCCAGGTTCAGGGTGAAGGCCAGGGGCAGGACCAGGATGGCGTAGGCGATCATGGTCAGCAGGGCGTGCCGGGCGTCGCCGGTCCAGTCGGCGAGCAGGCCGCCCACCATGGGCACGAGGAAGGCGACGGTGTAGCCGACCAGGAAGGTGCCGGCGGACAGGCGGCCGGTTTCGGCGGCGTTGACCACCAGGGGTGGAATGGCCACCAGCGAGATCAGCAGCATGCCGGCGACCAGGCTCATGGCGGTGGCGCTGACGATGGACCACCAGCCGGTGAAGACGATGGCGCCAATGGCCCCGAGGATGCTGAGGCTGGCCAGGGTGGCGATGACGCCGGTGCGGCCGATCCAGCGCCGGGCCATTTTCAGCATGACCAGGGACGCGGCCACCTGGGCCAGGTTGTACCAGAACAGGGCGTCGGCCAGGCGGTGGAACTGGCCCTGTTGCTGCAGCAGGTTGGCCATGTAGGCGTTGAGGCCAAAGAACAGGGAGCCGGACAGGCCCAGCAGCAAGCCCAGCCTCAGGGTGAGCGGGTTGTGCCAGTCCGGCAGCCAGGCGACTTTGCGCACCGGTCTGGCCCGGTCTCGTTTGGGCAGAAACAGGGCGGCGGCCACTAGGAGCGCCGGCAGAGACCAGGCCAGCAGGGTGGCGCGCCAACTGTCGTCGAGCAGCGGCATGAGGACCGGCAGGGTGATGCCGGCGCCGATGAATTCGCCCATCAGCATGCCGTTCATGTAGATCGCCGTGCCCAGGGCCAAGTGGTGGGGTTCGAGCCATCTGGGCAGCAGGGCCGGAAGGGCCGGCTGCATCATCGAGACGCCGATGCCCATGACCGCGCTGGCGATCATCAGGCTGAGGGTGTCGGGTACCAGGCCGCGGCCGGCGGAGCCAATGACCATGATGATCATGGCCAGGGCCAGGGTGTTGCGCGGGCCGATGCGGGCGATGGCCAGGGAGCCGGGCATGGAGCCGACGGCCAGCATCAGGATGGGCAGGGTGGTCAGGGCGCCGGTGAGGGCCTGGGATAAAGCCAGTTCGTCGCCAATGAAGGGCGCCAGGGGTGGCGCCACCAACACCGGAATCCGCAGGTAGACTCCGGCCAACCAAAGCAGCACCGCCACCGGCAGCAGCGAGGCTGGCGGTGGCGGTGCGGGGGTGGCCTGGGGTCCAGCCACCGGCAACTTAGTTGTCGCCGGTGTCGGGCAGGTAGGCGCCGTCCTCGTCGTGGACTTCCCGGCCGGTGACCGGCGGGTTGAAGGCACAGATCAGGCGCATGTCTTCGGTGCCGCCGTAGAGGGTGTGCTGATCGTGCTTGTCGAGTGCGTACAGGGTGCCGTCGGTGATCTCGTGGGTTTCACCGGTGGCCTTGTCCAGGATCTTGCCGTTGCCGGCCACGCAGTACACCGCTTCCAGGTGGTGCTTGTACCAGAGATTCAGCTCGGCACCGGCGGGAATGATGGTCTCGTGGAAGGAGAAGCCCATGCCGTCTTTTTTCAGCAGCATGCGGCGGCTGGTCCAGCCCGGCCCGGTGACTTCGCGTTCGGTACCGATGATGTCTTGCACTCGTACAATTTTCATTAGCATTCCTCATTTTGTGATGGAATAGCCGAACAGTATAAACATCCCTTTCAGGTCCGGTTCAACCGCCAGTCGTCGTACGCGGCCATTCCCTGTTCGATGGCGGCGATGAATTTCTGCCGCAGCCGGTCATCCAGCGGGCGCCGTTTCCGGCACCGGTCGAAGGCCTGCTGGATGGCCTGTCGGCTGCGCCGGTCGAGGCGCTCCAGCCAGTGGTGGTCCGCCGGCTCCAGGTCCAGCAGGTCCCGGCCGGCGTGGTTGCGCTGGCTGATGTGCCACCAGTGATCCACCGCCCTTCCCAATACAACATAGCCGAACTGACTGTCCTGTACAGGACCGAAGGTGGCGGTCTTGAGGCCGTTTTTCAGGGCACCGATGTTCAGGGCCGGCAGCATCAGCTGGTCGCCGTACAGGTAACTGCCGGCGGCGCCAATCAGGCCGCCGACCAGGGCACCGGCGCCCAGGGAGTGGCCCAGGGTCAGGGCGTCCAGGCCGGCACCGCCTACGGCACCGGCACCGAAGCCCGCGGTCGCCAGGTAGCCCCTGCTCACGGCCCAGGTTTGCCGGCTGTCTTCGGAGAACAGGTCGTGCTCGTTGTGCCATTCCAGCTCCGCTTCCTGGCGTCGGATGCGCTGGTGTTGGTACAGGTGCTCGATGTTGATCCGCAGCGCCTGTTCCCGCCGCCGCTGGTGCTGGTACCAGCGCTGGCGCAGCTGTTCGGCCAGGTCGGTGTCGCTGGTAGCGGCGACCTGGTCGAGGGTTAGGGTGCGTTTCTCCCGGTACGCCATCATGTCGGCCAGGGCATCGGCGATCAGGCTGGCGGATTGGCCCTGGCGTTTCTGGCGCTGGTTCGCCAGGTGCTCGGTGGCCTGGCTCAGGGGCTGCTCCCAGTCCGGTTCCAGCTGGCCAAAGGCACGCAAAAGGCTGAGATGTTGCTCGAACGGGGCGCGAACGGCGTCGAACTTGCGGACGACTTGGAAGAACTGGCCGAGCGCCGCCTGCCAGGTGTCGCTGTAGTCGTCGGGGCCGATGCTGTTGATCAGTGCCAGGCTGGGCCGGCCGGTCCAGCGCAGGATGGTCATCTCGGCTTCGTGTTCGGCGCTGTAGGGCACCGAACCGTCCACCACGTAAATGATGCCGGCGCCCTCAATCAGCGGGGTCAGCAGTTCGCATTCGTCGGTAAAGCGGCCATCGTCCCGGTGCTGGGTGACGAAGGCCCGCACGGTTTCGGGGTGATCGGAGGCGCTCAGGCTGTGGGCCTGGAGCCATTCCAGCACCCGCCGCGGCCGTTGGAACCCGGGGGTGTCGACCAGGGTGTACAGGGTCTGGCCGTCCACGCTCAGGGGGTAGGCCTGACGCTGGCGGGTGGTGCCTGGCTCCAGCGCGATGGCGATGGCGTCGTTCTGGGACAGGGTGGCCACGACACTGGACTTGCCCTTGTTGGGATGGCCGACCACGGCAAACATCGGGGCATCGGTCATGGCCCGACTCCGGAGGCGGCGTAGGGGTCGCGCCAGGCCAGCGGCAGCGCGCTGACGCGGACCCGGTCGCTGTTCAGGCGCTCGGCAAACCGCAGCCATTGGCGCAGTTGGTGGGGCTCCAGTTCGCTCTGGCCATCCAGGCTCAGGGGCACCAGGGCGATGGTGACGCTCTCCGGCCAGCGCTGGCAGGCTTCGGCCAGAAAATCCAGCAACTCACCGGTCGGCGGTTCCCAGCTCCGGGTGATCACCAGCACCGCCGGCTGCGGCGTTTGTGCCAGTTGCTCGGCCACTTCGGTCAGCACCGCGCGGTCGTCGGCCAGGCTGGCGCGGCCGCCGGCGCGAAAGATCCGTTGGCCCGTGCCGGTCAGGCCGCCAGGCAACTCCGGCTCGCCGGCGCCGGCCCAGCACAGCAGCAGGTCGGTGTCCGGCAGGGGCGCCACGGCGGCCTGGGTGGCGGTGTCCGGCAGGTCGTCGGCGTCGTTGTGTTCGCTGCCGGTGTCCAGGGTCGGGGTTTCCATCCGGTACAGCAGCGCGTGCCACCCCGGATGGCTGGCCAGCAGTCGCCCGGCCTGGTACCGCAGCAGCCATTGGGTCAGCAGGGTCAGCAGCAGCCGGGGCACCAGCACCCAGGTGGTCCAGAGCATGGTGACGAACGGCCACCACTGGCCCCAGAGTTCCGGCGCCAGGTCGCCGCGGCCGGTTCCGGTGCGGAAGAAGCGGGTTGCTTCCACCAGCGCCAGGTCCGGCACCGCGGCCGGCCAGAGCCAGGCCCAGGGCGTCGCCAGCGCCAGCAGCAACTGGTGATAGGTGCTGGCGCCGGTGGTCAGCGTGGTGCTCCAGCCGAAGGCCAGGTCCTGCACCACCACCAGAAGCAGCAGGGTGACCAGACCGGTGAGGGCGAAAGCGCTGGCGCCGAGGTGGGCGGCCCGGGCCATCAGCAGCGGGCGCAGTCGTCGGGTCACCCCGCGCTCGGCCCTGGGGGTGAGCCGGCGCACCAGCCAGCGCCAGGGCTGCCAGCCAATCAGGGCCTGGACGCTGGTGGCCAGGGCCAGCAGCAGGTGCAAGCCGACAAAGGCGATGATCAGGGACAGGTTGATGCGCTGGCCGCCCTCGAAAAACAGCAGGCTGAGCATGGTCAGCACGCCCAGCAGGGCGCCCAGGGCGGCAAAGCCGAGATTGATCCGGCGCCAGAGTTGCAGGGTTCGGCGGGCCTCGCCCGGGGCGGTGCCCGGTCCATTCAGGTACGCCATGTGCTCGAGCCACAGCGCGACACCGGGCGTGCGGCCCTGCTGTTCGCAGGTCAGGGCGAATTTCCGGTCGCGCCGGTGCAGAAACGCCGGCGGTTGGTCACGGTCCCGCTGGCTGCGGGCATCAAACTCCAGCAGCAGGCGCAGGGGGCTGTGGCTCATGCAGTATCCCGTTGGTGAATTTGAGGGTGCTCCATTGATGTTAGGATATAGGCATTGTCACGACGGATACCAATTAACGAGCCGCCATGCCCCACCACCTGATGAACCTGCGCCATGTCCCCGACGACGAGGCCGACGAGATCCGGGCCCTGTTCGAGGCCCACGAGGTCCGTTACTACGAGACCCCGCCAAGCCGTTGGGGCATCAGCATGGGCGGTTTCTGGGTGCACGACGAGGACGAGGCGGCCCGGGCCCGGCGCCTGCTCGACGACTACCAGCGGCAACGGGCCCAGACCCAGCGTCAGGCGTACGAGGCCAGTCTGGCCGCGGGCGAGACCGGTGGGGTCTGGTCCATGCTGCGCCGGCGGCCGGTGCGGACCCTGGCGGCGGTGCTGGCCATCGTGGTGATCGCCGGCCTGAGCCTGCTGCCCTTTGTCCGCCTGGGCTGAGCCCTCAGCTGTCAGTGAGCTCTCAGATGTTGGTCTTGCGGCCTTGCGCCGATTCCTGACCATCTTCCGGTGGACGCCGTTCCTGCCGGGCCAGAAACCGGATGGCGGCGTCGACCGCGTCGCCGGCGGTCAGAAAGCTGGTGACGTGCCCGCGCAGGTGCATCTTGAACAGCTCGTTGTCGATGCGATGGGCGTCCAGGGCGTCGCGGAATTTCTCGGCCTGGCTGAACGGCACCAGGGTGTCTATGGCGCCGTGAAACAGGAAGAAGGGCGGCGCCCCGGCGCCGATGTGGGTGATTGGTGAGGCTTGGCGATAGGTGTCTGGAATCGCCTGTAGCCGGCCGCCCAGGAACTGGCGCAGCAGCTTGCCGGAGCCGAACGCGGCCAGATCCGAGGGCAGGCCGCCGACCACCGCCGCCTTGAGCTGGGTGTCCGGGCCGCCGTGGGGAGCGTTGAGCGGGCTGTCGGAACTGGCCACCAGGGCCAGCAGGGCCACCAGGTGTGCCCCGGACAAGAACCCGAAACCACTGACCGAATCCGGATCCAGGCGGTAGTGCCCGGCGTGCCGATTGATCCAGGCCCGGGCCACCTGCAGGTCATGCAACTGGGCCGGGAAGGTGTAGTCGGGGGCAAAGCGGTAGTCGATGTTGAACACGGCGAAACCATGACCGGCCAGGGTTTCGGCGATCCAGGTCATGTCCGCCCGGGACCGGCGCTCCCAGCCGCCGCCATGCACCATTAGCACGACCGGGCGGGCGCCCGGGGTATCCGGCAGGTACAGGTCGCCATACAGGGTCTGGGGCCAGTCGTCGGGGGAAAAGGGCAGGCTGTGTTCCACCCGGAAGTCGGTGTCGGGGACGGCGATGTCGGTGCCCGGCTCGTCCTGGTGACTGGCGCAGCCGGCCAGCAGCGCCAGGCTGCCAAGCAGGCTGGCGACCCACTTCCGTCCCCGTGGTGATCCTGTTCGTGGCACTGGTTGGCTCCCGAGTCCCTGTGGCTGATAGCGGTAATACGATCCGGCAGTCCAAGCGGATGCCGGTGGGTCCCAGCCCCCGTCCAAGGCCGGGATGTCCGGTTTGGCAGACGGTGTCCGGAATCCAGGACGATCGTGGCCGGGGCGTGGTGGCCTGGCCTGGGCCGGTGCCGCGGCTCGAGCCGCTGTCCGGAATTCCGGATAAGATCGTCGAATCCACCGGCGGTTCATAAAATAAATGAATTAAAACAACCGGTTGCTCGGTTGGCACAAGATGCGCATGGCCGTTGCCTCAACAACAACAAACAGGGAACGACTATGAAACGCATCATGATGGGCATCGTGATCGGTGCTGCCGCCTGCACGCCAACCGCCTGGGCCGCCGGTTTTGGCCCGTTCAACACCCTACCCGGATTTATCCAGGGCGAGATCGACCACAGCCGTTACGACGGCGTCACCGACGACCTGCTCACCGCGGGCCTGGGCGCGTCCGGGCTGGCCGGACCGGCGCCGGCATTTGACGACGCCCTCGCGCCAATGCCGGCCGAACTGCGCCGGCTGGCCATCTACAACAATTACCGGGCCCTGGTGGATACGGTACCCGGTGGCGGCTACGGCGAGTTCTTCGGGCCCGCTGTCGGAGCCGGCGGCGAGGGCCTGATCGCCGGCGACGAATACCGGGCCTTCATGCGGGTGCCTGGGTCCCGGGTTCCGGTGACCGTGATGGTGCAGGTGCCGAACAGCTTCGATCCCCACACCGCCTGCATGGTCACCGCGCCGTCATCCGGCTCCCGCGGCCTCTACGGTGCCATCGGCACCGCCGGTGAGTGGGGGCTGAAGAAAGGCTGCGCCGTGGTCTACACCGACAAGGGCACCGGGACCGGCTCTCACAATCTGGAGACCGACGCGGCCCAGCGTCTGGACGGTACCCTGACCGATCAGCAGGAGCCGGTGCAGTTTCGGGCCGATCTGTCGGAGCCGGCGCGGGCCGATTTCAACGCCCAATGGCCGGACCGGCTGGCGTTCAAGCACGCCCATTCCAAGGCCAACCCGGAAGCCCAGTGGGGGCGCCATGTACTGAATTCGATCCGTTTCGGCTTCTACGTGCTGAACCAGCGCTTCGGCCACGAACTGCGCAATGGCAAGACCCTGAAAACCCTGTGGCCGGCCAACACCCTGGTGATCGCCTCGAGCGTGTCCAACGGTGGCGGTGCCTCGGTGCGGGCCGCCGAACTGGATCGCTGGGGCCTGATCGACGGGGTGGCGGTGTCCGAGCCCAATGTGAACCCGCGGGTCGGCCCGGCGTTTTCCATTCGCCAGGGTGATGGCCCGGTGATCACCGGGCACAGTCGCAGCCTGCTCGACTACAGCACCGCGCTGGCAATCTACCAGGGCTGCGCCAACCAGGCCCCGGCCATCCGCGACCTGGCCCCGCTCAATGCCGTGTTCAATCCGCCGGCGGTGGGCGAGGCCATTTGTCATTCCCTGGCCAACAAGGGACTGGTGTCGGGTGCGACGCTGGATGACCGGGCCACCGACGCCCTGCGCATCCTGAACCAGGACTTCGCGATCCAGCCCGAGCAAAACCTGCTGGCGCCGGTGCATTTTGGCCTGTCCGTGGCCCAGGGCATCGCCATGACCTACAGCAACGCCTACGCCCGGGCCGGGGTCGAGGACCGGCTGTGCCAGCTCAGCCTGGCCGCCACCGATGCCGCGGGCGCGGTCACCCCGATCAGTGGCGCCGCCGAGGCCGCGCTGTTCTCGGCCAGCAACGGCATTCCGCCAACCGCCGGGGTCAATCTGGTGTACGACGGGGCCGAGGGCCAGCCCACCAACCTGGCCGCCAGTGTCTCGCCCAGCTCCAGCCAGGCCGACTTCGGCCTGGACGCCCTGCTCTGCCTGCGAAGCCTGGCCGAGGGCCGGGATGCGGTGACCGGGGCGAGGCTCCGGGGTGAGTCCGCGGCCCAGGCCCGGGCCATTGCCCGGGGTATCGACCAGATCCGGGCCTCAGGCAATCTGCGGGGCAAGCCCACGGTCTTTGTCACCGGTCGGGCGGACGCCATCCTGCCGATCAACCACACCTCGCGCCCCTACGTCGCCCTGAACGCCCTGGTGGAAGGTGCGGACTCGAACCTGCGCTACTACGAGATCCTCAACGCCCATCACCTGGATGTGTTGAACGGCTTCCCGGGCCTGGCGGACCGGTACCTGCCCCTGCACCACTACTTCTTCCAGGCCCTGGACCTGGTGTGGGCGCGGTTGACCGAACAGCAGCCGCTGCCGCCGAGCCAGGTGGTCCGGACCCTGCCCCGGGGCAGCATCGCCGTGCCCCTGTCCGCCGACAACCTGACGCCCATCCAGGCGCAGCCCGCGGCGGCCGACCGCATTGAGTTCGTCGACCGCCAGCTCCGGATCCCGGACTGACCGGGGCCCCGCCGCCCCGATCCCGGTCCGGGCGGCTGCGTTTGCCCCCGCCCATGGGGGCCCATATACTTCCGAAACTGCATCCGGGCGACCGGATGCTGGAGTTTTGAGGCATGAACGATATCCAAGCCGATGGTGGTGCGCGGTACATGACACAGCTGTTTACCGAGAAGAACAAGAACGGGCTGACCCGGGACCTGATCGAGGCCCTGTTCCCGATGTTCGAAGAGGCCAGCGCCGGCGCCATCGCGGTGGATCGTGACAGTCGCATCACCTGGATCAACAGCAGCTATTCGCACCTGCTGGGTCTGGGTGACCCGGCCCAGGTGGTCGGCAAGCCGGTCCGCCAGGTGATTCCCCACACCCGGATGCCGGAGGTGGTGGAGTCCGGCAAACCCCTGTTGCTGGACATCATGGAACACAATCGTCAGCAGCTGGTGGTGACCCGGTTGCCCTACTACGATGAGCGCGGCGGCATTGTCGGCGCGGTGGCGTTCGTGCTCTACGACGACCTGCAGCCGCTGACCCCGCTGGTGGCCAAGTACCGCCGGCTGCACCAGGACCTGGCCGCGGCACGCAAGGCCCTGGCCAAGAAGGCCCGGGGTACCCGCTACAGCCTCGGGGATTTTGTCGGCGCCAGTCCCGCGGCCCTGGAGGTCAAGCGCCGGGCCCGACTGGCCGCCGGCCGCGACATGCCGGTGCTGCTGCTGGGCGAAACCGGCACCGGCAAGGAGGTCCTGGCCCAGGCCATCCACACGGTGTCGTCCCGGGCCGACAAGCCCTTTGTCGGGGTCAACGTGGCGGCCATTCCGGACAACCTGCTGGAGGCGGAGTTCTTCGGCGTCGCCCCGGGGGCCTACACCGGGGCCGACCGCCGGACCCGGGACGGCAAGTTCCAGCTCGCCAACGGCGGCACCCTGTTCCTGGACGAGGTCGGCGACATGCCCCTGCCGCTGCAGGCCAAGCTGCTGCGGGCCCTGCAGGAAGGGGAAATCGAGCCGCTGGGTTCGAACAAGGTGGAGCAGGTGGACGTCCGGGTCATCGCCGCCACCAGCCGCAACCTCGAGGAGATGATTGCCGACGGCAGCTTCCGCTCCGATCTGTACTACCGCCTGAACGTGCTGGAAATTCCGATCCCGCCCCTGCGCGACCGGCTGGCGGACCTGGGCGTGCTGTGCGAGGCCCTGCTGGAGGAAATCTGTGACGGCCTGGACCTGCGCGGGGAGATTACCGATGCCGGGGTGGCGGCCCTGGGCAGCTACGATTGGCCCGGCAACATCCGGGAGCTGCGCAACGTGCTGGAGCGGGCCCTGACCATGGGGGAGGACGGCGGCCTGCTGGACGCCGACGCGGTGTTCAAGGTCCTGCCCCGCAACGGCAAGCGCCCGGTCAGCTCGCTCACGCCCCAGCCGGTCCGGCCTCTGGCCCGGGTCCTGGCCGACGCCGAAGCCCAGGCCATCGAGGATGCGCTGGTGGCCAGCCGGGGCAACCGGACCCGGGCGGCCAAGCTGCTGGGCATCTCCCGGTCGGTGCTGTACGAGAAGTTGGCCAAACTGTCCTGATTTCCGGACACCTGTCCTGGTGTCCGTACAAACCCCTACGACTGATGTCTAAACCCGTCCGGATTTCCGGACATTCGGCCTCTTTTTGATCTGCCGTCAAATTCATAACTAGCTGAAAATTAATAGAAAAGCATCCTTGGCACAGTGTCTGCACGTGCGCGGTGGCAGGACGTCAGAACAACGCAGAAAACAAGACTGACGCCAATCGTTGGACCCAAATGACCCATGTCCGTCTGTTTCCTGCGATGTCTGACTATACTCAGACTAGGCCTGACCGGGATTGCGACCGGCAGGCCGGCTACAACAACAATGCTAGGAGACTCGCTAATGAAACTCTTGAAGGCCATCACCGGTATCGCCGGTGCGATTGCCCTGACGACGGGTTCTGCCGTCGCCGACGATCTGCGCTGGAAAATGCCCGTTGCGTTCGCCACCAACCTTCCCGGCCTGGGTTCCCCCGCCGCCTGGGTGGCCGACAACCTCACCACCGCATCCGACGGCAGCATTCAGGTCCGGGTTTATGAGCCGGGCAAGCTGGTTCCGCCGTTCGACATCCTGCAATCCGTTTCTGATGGCAAAGTATCCGCCGGTTACACCTGGATCGGTTACGACCAGGGCAAGGTGCCCGCGGTACCCCTGTTTGCCGCCGTGCCTTTCGGCATGAAGCCCTGGGCCTACATCGGCTGGTATTACTACGGCGGCGGTCATGATCTGCTGCAGGAAACCTACGCCAACAAGGGCTTCAAGGTGCACGCGCAGCTGTGCGGCATCATCGGGCCGGAAACCGCGGGCTGGTACTCCAACAAGATCGAGTCCCTGGACGATTACAAAGGCATGAAGATCCGTTTTGCCGGTCTGGGTGGCAAGGTGCTGGAGAAGCTGGGCGCGTCCGTCACCATGATGCCGGGTGGCGAGCTGTACCAGGCCCTGGAAAAAGGCACCATCGATGCCACCGAATTCTCCATGCCGGCCATCGACCAGATCCTGGGCTTCGACCAGGTGGTCAAGTACAACCTGTTCCCAGGCTGGCACCAGCAGTTCACCGCTCAGTACATGCTGATCAACAAGGACGAGTGGAACAAGGCCACCAAGGCCCAGAAAGCCCTGGTTGAAGCGTCCTGTACCGCCGCCACCACCCGTGGTCTGGCCGAAGGTGAGTACAAGAACGGTGCCGTTCTGGCCGGTTTCCAGGACAAGGGCGTGAACGCCGACCAGATCCCGCGCGAAGTTCTGCTCGAGCTCAAAGAGGTGACCCAGCAGGTGCTGGAAGAGGAAGCCTCCAAGGACGCCGACTTCAAGAAGGTGTACGAGAGCCAGCAGGAGTTCATGAAGTCCTACAAGGTCTGGGATGAGCGCGCCTACCTCCCGGCAGATCTCTAAGGTCGTCTGGGCCTAGCCGAAGCACCGGGCTTGCGCCCGGTGCCTTTCGACCAGTGGATGGCCCTTCGGGGCCATCCTTGTTTCGCAGTATTTGCCTTCCAAGCGAGGTACCCACCCATGACGGTGTCTGATCCGCACTCACCAGAGCAGCCGCGTGCGTCGGTGAGCAAAGCAGACGAATTGATTCATCATCACACCGAGTTACCGACCACCCGCCTTAGCCAGTGGCTGGACTCGATCCTTGCCGCCATCGGCAAGAGCGCCTCCTGGCTCTGGGTGGTAGTGACCGGTGTGATTATCTGGGCCGTGGTCGGCCGCTACGTGTTCGGCCAGGGCTCGGTGTTTCTGGAAGAGGTCCAGTGGCATCTGGCCGGTACCGGCTGGCTGCTAGGCCTGGCCTACACCCTGGTGGTCGACGACCACGTCCGGGTCGATGTCCTGCACGAGCGCATGTCCCTGAAGGCCCAGGGTTGGGTCGAGTTGCTGGGGCTGTTGATTCTGCTCTTGCCGTTCCTTGGGCTCGCGGTGTACGAAATGGTGCCTTACGCCATCCGCTCCTGGGAATTGGGTGAAACCAGCCAGGCGCCCGCGGGGCTGTCCCATCGCTGGGTGCTCAAGGCGGTGCTGGCGCTTTCCTTTGCCCTGCTGCTGTTGGCGGCCGTTTCCCGCCTGTTCAAGGTCACTGCCCTGTTGTTCGGTTTTCCCCGACCGATCCGGACCGATGCCAAGAATGACAAGAAAGAGGATGCGTCCTGATGGAGCTCGAAACGCTATTTGTAATCGGCATGTTCGTGACCTTCGGAGCCCTGCTGATGACCGGGTTCCCGGTGGCCTGGGTGCTCGGTGGTACGGCCGTGATCTGGACCGTGGTTGGGGTCCTGGCGGTGGAGAACTTTGGCGCCAACCTTTGGTTCGACTACCCGTCCTCTATGGGCCTGGTGCCCGAGCGGATATGGGGTATCGTTGCAAGCGAGACCCTGGTGGCGCTGCCCATGTTCATCTTCATGGGTATCATGCTCGACCAGTCCGGCGTCGCGGAACGCCTGATGAACAGCATGGTCAAGCTGTTCGGCCCGGTGCGCGGCGGCTTTGCCGTCACCGTGATCGTGATCGGCGTGCTGCTGGCCGCCACCACCGGCATCATCGGTGCCTCGGTGGTGCTGCTGGGCATGCTGTCGTTGCCGGTGATGATGGAGAACAAATACGACAAGGGCTTCGCCGTGGGGACCGCCTGCGCCACCGGCACCCTGGGCATCCTGATTCCGCCGTCGATCATGCTGGTGCTGATGGCCGATCGCCTGGCGGTGCCGGAAGCATCGGTGGGCGACCTGTTCATGGGCGCGTTCCTGCCGGGCCTCTTGCTTGGTGCCATGTACGTGGCCTACGCCATGCTGCGTCCTTTGTTCCAGCCGAACATCGCGCCGGTGCCGGAAGGCACCGAGAAGATCAGCTGGGGCGTGGTCTGGGAAGTGGCCAAGGCGGTGCTGCCCACCGCCGCCCTGATCCTCGGTGTGCTGGGCTCCATCTTCGCCGGCATCGCCACCCCCACCGAAGCCTCCGGGGTTGGTGCCCTGGGCGCGCTGTTGCTGGCGCTGATGGCCGGGCGCCTGAACCTGAAGGTGCTGAACGCGTCGATGCAGCAAACCACCCGCACCGCGGCGTTCATCTTCGCCATCTTCCTCGGTGCCACCGCCTTCTCCGTGGTGTTGCGGGGCCTGGGTGGCGATGCCGTCATCGAGGAAGCGCTGCTGGGATTGCCGTTCGGCCCCTACGGCGTGGTGCTGACCATCCTGCTCGGGGTGTTCCTGCTCGGCTTCTTCCTGGACTGGGTGGAGATCACCCTGATCATCCTGCCGCTGGTGGCGCCGGTGGTGCAGCAGCTGGGTTTTGACCTGGTCTGGTTCACCATCCTGTTTGCCATGTGTCTGCAAACTTCGTTCCTGACGCCGCCGGTCGGTTTCGCGCTGTTCTACATCAAGGGCGTAGCGCCGCCGGAGATCAAGGTCACCGACATCTATCGCGGTGTGGTGCCGTTCATCATCATTCAGCTGGTAGCGCTGGCGATTGTGTTCCTGGTACCGGAAATCGCGACCTGGCTGCCAAGCATTGCTTACGATTAAGGAGAGCTTTCCATGCGTTTGAAGAACCGGATTGCCCTGATCACCGGGGCCGGGCGTGGCATCGGCCGGGCCATCGCCGAACACTACGGGCGTGAGGGCGCCCGGGTGGCCGTGGCCGACCTGACCCTGGAGGCCGCCCAGGAAGCGGTGGACGCCATCGAGCAGGCCGGCGGCACCGCCATGGCCCTGGCCATGGACGTGACTGACGAACAGGCCGTGGACGCCGGTGTGGCCGCGATTGTGGATAAGTGGGGCGGCCTGGACATCGCCCTGGCCAACGCCGGTATCCAGCACATCGATGCGGTGCACAAGCTGGGCTACGCCGACTGGCGCAAGGTCATGAACGTGCACCTGGACGGCGCCTTCCTGGTGACCCGCGCCGCGCTCAACCAGATGTACGCCAACGGTGGCGGCACCATGTTGTACATGGGCTCGGTGCACTCCCTGGAAGCCTCGCCCCTGAAGGCGCCCTACGTGGCCGCCAAGCACGGCATGCTGGGACTGTGCCGGGCGGTGGCCAAGGAAGGGGCCGAGCACGGGGTGCGCAGCAACATCATCTGCCCCGGCTTCGTACGGACCCCGCTGGTGGACAAGCAGATTCCCGAGCAGGCCAAGGAACTGGGCATCTCCGAGGAAGAAGTGATCAGCAAGGTCATGCTGAAAAACACCGTGGATGGTGAGTTCACCACCCTGGAAGACGTGGCCGAGCTGGCCGTACACCTGGCCGCCTTCCCCTCGGCGGCCCTGACCGGACAATCGATCGTGGTCAGCCATGGCTGGCACATGCAGTGAGATTCAGGAGAGACAGATGAGTACCACCGAACAATCCCCCGTAGTCTGGTCTCCGTCGGAAGCCGTCCTGACCAAGTCACGCATGGGCCGGTTCAAGGCCTGGCTGGAAGAGCAGGGCCACGGGCCCTTTGCCGACTACTACGCCCTGCACCAGTGGTCGATCGACGAGCTGGAGACCTTCTGGGCCAAGGTTTGGGACTACTGCGGCCTGGTCTGTGACACCCCGGCCGAGCGGATCCTGGGCAGCCGGGCCATGCCGGGTGCCGAGTGGTTCCCGGGCATGAAACTGAACTTCGCCGCCAACCTGCTGCGTCTGGCCGACGGCGACCACGCCAACCGCGAGGCCGTGGTGGCCTACTGCGAAACCCGACCGGTACTGCGCCGCAGCTACGCCGAACTGAAGGCCGATGTCGGCGCGCTGGAAGCCTTCCTGCGCAGCAGGAACATCCAGAGTGGCGACCGGGTTGCCGGTGTCGTCACCAATGGCTATGAGGCCATGGTCGGCATGCTCGCCGCCACCAGCCTGGGCGCGATCTGGAGTTCCGCTTCTCCCGATTTCGGGGTTGGCGCCATCCTCGACCGCTTTGGCCAGATCGAGCCGGCGGCACTGATTGCCGTCAACGGCTACGGCTACGGTGGCAAGGTGTTCGCCCGTCAGCAGGAGTTTGCCGAGCTGATCGCCGGCCTGCCGTCGCTCAAGGCGGTGGTGAGTGTGCAACAACTGCCTGACCAGGCACCCATCGACGGCGACCTGGTAACCCCCTGGGACCAGGCTCTGGCCGCCGGTGCCGGTCAGGCCCCGAGCTTTACCCCGCAGGACCCGGACCATCCGGTCTACATCCTGTATTCCTCCGGCACCACCGGCAAGCCCAAGTGCATCGTGCACGGCACCGCCGGCCTGCTGGTCAATCACGCCAAGGAACTGATGCTGCAGGGCGACGTCGGCCCGGACGACCGGTTCCTGTACTTCACCA
Organism: Marinobacter qingdaonensis; assembly: GCF_034555935.1. Taxonomy (NCBI): domain Bacteria; kingdom Pseudomonadati; phylum Pseudomonadota; class Gammaproteobacteria; order Pseudomonadales; family Marinobacteraceae; genus Marinobacter; species Marinobacter qingdaonensis. Next base: position 506,882 of record NZ_JAYDCJ010000003.1, on the reverse strand, counting down.
CCTGCGGCTGGATGATGTGGAACTGGCAGGCCTCGGCCCTGATGACCGGCGCTGCCGTGATCACCGTCGACGGCTCCCCGGGCTACCCCAGCCTGAACGCCCTGTGGCAGACCGTGGCCGAGGAAAAGGTCAGCCACTTCGGCACCAGCGCCCGGTTCCTGGCCGGTTGCCGCAAGGCCGAACTGCGGCCGGCCAAGGACCTGGACCTTGGCGCCCTGCGGGTGCTGTTCTCCACCGGCTCACCGCTGCTGCCGGAAGACTACGACTGGGTCTACAGCGATGGTGCCCCGAACGTCCTGCTCGGCTCCATTGCCGGCGGCACCGACATCTGCGGCTGCTTCGTCGGTGCGACCCCGCTGCTGGCGGTACGCCGGGGCGAGATCCAGTGCCGGTTCCTGGGCGTGGATGCCGTGGCCTACGGTGACGACGGCCAGCCGGTCACCGGTGGCCGGGGTGAGTTGGTGTGCCGCCAGCCGCTGCCGTCCATGCCGGTCAGCTTCTGGGACGACGCCGACGGCGCCCGCTACCGCGCCGCCTACTTCGAAACCTTCCCGGGCGTCTGGGCCCACGGCGATTTCATCGAATTCACCGAGCACGGTGGCGCCATCATCTACGGCCGCTCCGATGCCACCCTGAACCCGGGCGGCGTGCGCATCGGCACCGCGGAGATCTACCGGCAGGTGGAAACCATCGCCGAGGTGAAAGACAGCCTGGTGGTGGGTCGGCAGATCGACGGCGACGTGGAAGTGGTGCTGCTGGTGGTGCCGGCGGAGGGCCAGGCCATCACCGACGACCTGCTGAAACTGCTGCGCACCCGCATCCGCGAAGGCGCCAGCCCCCGGCACGTGCCCAAGCACATCGTCGACGTGGCCGACATCCCCTACACCCGCAGCGGCAAAAAAGTGGAACTGGCGGTCGCCCGCCTGATCAACGGCTCCACCAAGGCCGACAACCGCGACGCCCTGGCCAACCCGGAAGCCCTGGATCACATCCGCGACCGGTTGGCGCAAGCGAAGCTGCTGCCCGGCGGCTAGGACAGGCCGGGTGATCAAGTGGTGGGGTCTGACTGGCGTTGAAAGCGCGAGTGGACGCCACTGCCCAGGTCAGCCGCGCAAGGGCGAAGCCCCCATTCAGAACTGTGCCTCGCCAGGGATGGCGAGGCCCAAGCGCCACAGGGGTTCGGCCAAGCGGTTATGAAGCAGAGCTTCATGCGCCGGCCGAACGCCCGCAATCTGTGATTGCGGGCAGGACCCGCGTGCGGGGGCTTGAGCGGGTTCTGAATGGGGGCTTCGCCCTTGTGCTACCTGGAGCCCTCAAATGTACGAAAGTTTCGTAAATTCGAGGTTTTTCATCGTCCTGTAACGGGAATTAGCGAACTTTTAGTCCGTTCTTATACTAAGATCGTAACCCGGATTTACGAAAAAATGGTATCTTAGTAGGTCTATCAAAAGTTCCTAATCAGTCATTGCTCCGGCCGGGCGTTCACAAGACGCCTGACCACGCCATGACCGTCCTGAACCCACCCATTAGCCTGAGGACGAAAATGACATCATCCAAAGCCAAGATTGTCTATACCCTGACCGACGAGGCTCCTGCCCTCGCCACCCGGTCACTTCTTCCGATCCTGGAAACCTACGCCAAGCCGGCTGGCATTGAATTCGAAACCAGCGACATTTCCCTCGCGGCGCGTATCCTGGCGAATTTCCCGGACTACCTGGAAGAAGATCAGCGGGTTCCGGATGCTCTGGCCGAGCTGGGCGAGTACACCAAAGACCCGGACGCCAACATCATCAAGCTGCCCAACATTTCTGCCTCCATCCCGCAGCTGCGCGCAGCCATCAAGGAACTGAACCAGCAGGGCTTCAAGGTACCGGAGTACAAAGAGCACCCGGCCACCGACGAAGAGAAAGAGATCAGTGCCCGCTACGGCAAGGTTCTGGGCAGTGCCGTCAACCCGGTGCTGCGTGAAGGCAACTCTGACCGTCGCGCCCCGACCGCGGTCAAGGCCTTCGCCCGTAAATACCCCCATTCCATGGGTGAGTGGAGCCCGGCTTCCCGCACCCACGTGGCGCACATGCGCGGCGGTGACTTCTACTCCAGCGAGCAGTCCGTCACTCTCGACAAGGCCACCACCGCCAACATCGTGTTCGAGAACAAGCAGGGCCAGCAGACCGTGCTCAAGTCCGACCTGCCGCTGCAGGACGGCGAAGTGCTGGACGGCATGTTCATGAGCAAGAAAGCGCTGGTGAAGTTCTTCGAGGATGCCATCGAAGACTGCGAGAAGACCGGCGTCATGTTTTCCCTGCACGTGAAAGCCACCATGATGAAAATCTCCCACCCGATCGTGTTCGGTCACGCGGTGAAGGTTTTCTACAAGGACCTGTTCGAGAAGTACGGTGACCTGTTCGACGAGATCGGCGTCAACCCGAACAACGGCCTGTCCAGCGTGGTCGAGAAGATCAAGCAGCTGCCGGAGTCCAAGCAGGAGCAGATCCAGGAAGACCTGCACGCCTGCTACGAGCACCGTCCGGAAATCGCCATGGTCGATTCCGTCAAGGGCATCACCAACCTGCACGTACCGAGCGACGTTATCGTTGACGCCTCCATGCCGGCGATGATCCGTAACTCCGGCAAGATGTGGGCCCGGGACAACAAGCTCAAGGACACCAAGGCGGTCATGCCGGAGTCCACCTACGCCACCATCTACCAGGAAGTCATCAACTTCTGTAAGACCCACGGCGCTTTCGATCCGACCACCATGGGCACCGTGCCCAACGTCGGCCTGATGGCCCAGAAGGCGGAAGAGTACGGCTCCCACGACAAGACCTTCGAAATCAAGGAAGCCGGTATCGTGCGGGTGATTGCCGAAGACGGCACCGTGCTGACCGAACACAACGTCGAGCAGGGCGACATCTGGCGTGCCTGCCAGACCAAAGACCTGCCGATCCGCGACTGGGTCAAGCTGGCCGTGAGCCGTGCCCGAGCCACCGGCATGCCGGCGGTGTTCTGGCTCGACGACGAGCGTGCCCACGACGCCCAGCTGATCAAGAAGGTCGAGACCTACCTGAAGGAGCACGACACCGACGGTCTGGAAATCCACATCATGTCGCCGGTGCGCGCCATCCGCTGGACCATGGAGCGCCTGATCCGCGGTCTGGACACCATCTCCGTGACCGGCAACGTGCTGCGGGACTACCTGACCGACCTGTTCCCGATCCTGGAGCTGGGCACCAGCGCCAAGATGCTGTCCATCGTGCCGCTGCTGAACGGCGGTGGTCTGTACGAGACCGGTGCCGGCGGTTCCGCGCCCAAGCACGTACAGCAGCTGATTCAGGAAAACCACCTGCGCTGGGATTCCCTGGGCGAGTTCCTGGCCACGGCGGTATCCCTGGACGAGCTCGGTGAAAAGCAGAGCAACGAGCGGGCGCGCCTGCTGGGTCAGACCCTGGACAAGGCCACCGAGCGTCTGCTGGAGAACAACCAGTCGCCGTCCCGGGTCACCGGTGAGCTCGACAACCGCGGCTCCCACTTCCACCTGGCCCGTTACTGGGCGGAAGAGCTGTCCAAGCAGGACAGCGACAAGGAGCTGAAGGAGTTCTTCGCCAAGCTGTCCAAGCAGCTGGAAGAACACAAGGACAAGATCCTGGAAGAGATGACCGTGGTCCAGGGTCACCCGGCCGACATCGGTGGTTACTACCACCCGCCGATGGAGAAGGTGTGCAGCGTGATGCAGCCGAGCGAGACTCTGAACAAGATCCTCGCCGACGCCCGCGCTTCGGTCAGCTAAGACCCGGGCCGACAGGGGCGGACCAGACGCCGCCCCGAGGCCTCAGAAACCCGGATCGCCGACCACGGCGGTTCGGGTTTTTTTGTGTCCGGGCCATGGCTCAGGGCTGACGCAACTCGGCAAACTCCCCATCGACCAGACCGGCCAGGTCCGCCGGTGCCAGCTCGATCTCCAGGCCCCGGCGGCCGGCGCTGACAAAGATGGTGTCGAAGCCCAGGGCCGAGTCGTCGATGAAGCTGCGCAGCCGGCGCTTCTGCCCCAGCGGGCTGACGCCGCCGAGCACGTAGCCGGTGCTGCGCTGGACCGCCGCTTTCTCGGCCATGGTGGCCTTCTTGCCCCGGGCCGCCTTGGCGATCCGCTTCAGGTTCAGCTGCGTGGTCACCGGCACCAGGCCCACCACCAGTTCCTTGCCATCGATCGCCACCACCAGGGTCTTGAACACCCGGGCTGGGTCCACCGCCAGTTTGTCCGCCGCCTCGGTGCCATAACTTTGGCTGTTCGGGTCGTGGTCGTATTCGTGGATCCGGTGTTCGGTACCGGCGGTCCGGGCGGCGTCGATTCCGGGTGTCATGGCCTCTCCTGAGCTGTCATTAATGCCTCGAATCTATCACAGTATGCCGGTCCCAGCGGTGTTTCGATGGCAACCACTCCGGTCCATGGCCATAATGACGCCAGAAGCACTGACCATCGCAGAACCCAGAAGAAGGTTGTACCCGGATGAACCGTCTAGCCCGCCGTGCCCTCCATACCTGCAAGGTCCCCGAGGATTTGTCGACTGTCACCGCCTACGACAACGCCAACGAACACCCGGAGACCGTCGGGGTCAGCGCCGACACCATCGATGCCATCTGGCACAGTGTCGAGGCGCTGTACCGGACCGGTGTGCACCCGGGCATGCAGCTGTCGCTGCGCCATCGCGGCGAGCAGATCCTGCACCGGGCCATCGGCCACGCCACCGGCAACGGTCCCGACGACAGCGCCGACGCCCTGAAGACCCCCATGACCACTGACACCCCGGTGTGTTACTTCTCGGCGTCCAAGGCGGTGACCGCGCTGCTGATCCACATGCTGGCGGAGCAGGGCCTGGTCAACCTGACCGACCCGGTGTGCTACTACTGCCCCGAGTTTGCCCAAAGCGGCAAGCGGACCATCACCGTGCACCAGGTTCTGTCCCACCGGGGCGGTATTCCCGCCATTCCCCGGGATACCCCGATCGACGTGCTCTGGGACAAGGACGAGATCTGGCGCCTGCTGTGCGAGGCCAAGCCGGTGGAGGTGGACGGCGCCAAGGTGGCCTATCACGCGGTCACCGGTGGCTTCGTGCTGCAGCGAGTGCTGGAGAAGGTCACCGGTCAGAGCATCGAGCAGTACCTGGATACGCACCTGCGCCAACCCATGGGCATGACTTGGTTTACCTACGGCATTGCGCCCGAACACCTGCACCAACTGGCCCGCAACTACGCCACCGGACCGACACCGCGGTTCCCGGTCTCCTGGGTGGTCCGGCGGGCCCTGGGCAGCGATATCCACACCGTCGAGCAGGTCACCAACGACCCGCGGTTCCAGGAGGCGGTGATTCCCGCCGGCAACCTGTGCGGGACCGCTGAAGAGATGGGCCGGTTCTTCCAGATGATGCTCAACGGCGGGGTCTGGAACGGCAAGCGCATCTGCAGCGAACTGACCGTGCGCCGGGCCATCCAGCAGTTTGGCTCGCTGCAGATCGACCGCACCATGATGATCCCGATGCGCTTCAGCGCCGGCCTGATGCTGGGCGGCAACCCGGTCGGGCTCTGGGGCCCGCAGAGCCGGGACGCCTTCGGCCACATCGGCCTGATCAACAAGCTGTGCTGGGCCGATCCGGCCCGGGATATCTCGGTCAGCCTGGTCAACACCGGCTTCCCGATCGTCGGGCACCATTTGCCGGCCCTGGCGAAGTTCGTCTACACCGTGTGCAACCGGTTCCCGCTGATCCCCGAGCACCAGCGACCGCTGGCGCTGGCCTGAGGGCCCGGACTACAGGGTTCGCAACTGCTCCTCGAGGATGCCCAGCACCGACGACAGTATGTCCCGGAAGTCGGTCAGGGTCTGGGTGCGCTGGATCACGTCCTCGCGGTTTTCATCCAGCCGTTCCAGCTTGGGCACCACCCGCCGGATGCCTTCGGTGATGACCTCGTAGGGGTAGTGGTGGTCCTGGATGCTGAGCTTGTTGATCTCCGACACCTCCTGGCTGAGGATGCTGATGATGTCGTACAGCAGGTCCTTGTGCTGGATGCTGCTGGCCTCCCAGTAGGCGTCGTCCAGCAGTTCCAGCAGGGACAGGTATTCGCGCAGGGTGTCGGCAACGGAGGTCTGGCTCATGGCTACTCTCGGGGCTGGTCGAAGCGGTCAGAAAATTCGGTTGTTGCAGGGAACTATAGCAGGGCCTGAACGGGGGTGAGAGTCCGGAGCCCTGCCTGCGGCGGGACAAAAATGAAACGTTATTCATTTTTGTTGCGTTTTCGCAGGTCTAGGCGCAGACTCCGTACAGGGACACGGATCTATCACGACTCATTGGACGAGAAGCCGAATGGATAAGCCCACCCAAAGCCATCAGGAGCCACCCGAGCGCTCGGTCAAGCTGGATCAGCATGACAGCGTCCGGGACCACGTGCACCAGCAGCTGAGTTCCGAAGTCGAGCGCCTGGAACGGCGCATCGAAACCCTGCGCCTGACCAACGCCCCCCACGCCGCGATCATGATCTCCGCGTACGAGCGGATGATCGACCGCAAGAAAGGCTTTCTCCAGGCCTGGAACCTGAACCACAACCGCGCTTACTGACGCTCCGGCACCGCCACCGTTGACCAGCTGGCCTTGGCCTCGGCCGGGTCCTGGTACGCGCAATAGTCCGGATTGTTAGCGGTGTTGTCCGGGTCTTCCTCGGTGCCGGCCGGCACCGTCGCCGGCTCACCGTCGGAGCTGAAAATCCGCACCCTTTGCATCGGGTAGTCCAGTTCCACCCGCAGACAATCGGGGCTGGCGTCCGGCGCCATCGAGTTGTCGTGCCGGCTCAAGTCGACCACCTGCCGATCCGGACTCTTGATGAACAGGGTGTCGATCTTTTCGTCCACGAAATCCTGGCGCAGTTCCACGCTGCCATAGCTGCGGCTCAGGTAGTCGGCGGTGGCGTACTCCGGCGCGTTGTAACCCACCTGCTTGAAGCTGGTGGCATCGAACCGGGTGCCGGCCAGCAGGCTGACCAGTTCCGGCTGGTGCTCTTCCTGGTCCGGCTCGACGCTGCGGCTGACGTACTGGATGGACCGGTACACCTGACCGCCGTCGCGGTCCGAGCGTCCGGGTACGTAGCGCCAGTCCAGGGTCGGGTACAGCCAGAGCCGGTCGTTCAGCGCGGCCGCGTCCAGCACCGCGGCCTGGTCGGTAAAGCGGATGTCGGCGTCCTTTTCCCGGGTGCTGTAGGTCCCTGCCTCACCGTTGGTGGCCCGTTCCACCATGTACCGCCGGCCCTCGACACAGTTCGCCACCTGGCCGGAGGCGATCACCTGGTTCATCAGATCCAGCGGATTGCGCACCCGAATGTAGCTCCGGCCATCCTCCGCCGGCGTGGCCCGGATGAACACCCGGATGTGTGCGCGCAGCTCCGCCGCCGAGTCCCGGCTCTCGCTGCTTTCGCCCTCTGCCGGCTCGATGCCGCGGTAGACGTCATCGAAGCGGGTCTGGGCAATGGTGCCCGGCGCCCGTTCGGAGTCTTCCAGGTCGAAGGTGGAGAAGGTCAGGTCGACGTCGGTGGCCGGGTTGAAGGCGCTGGACCCGGAGTTCTCGGGGCCGCAGCCGGCCAGGCCCAGGCTGATCAGGGTGGCCGAGGCGAACGTGCCAAAGAAATGTCTCATTTAATCCCGCTCTGAGATGCGCAAAGGACGGTAAACGGCTAAAGTGGAAAGCCGCGGGGTCGTGTGCCCCGGTTCGTAGGCTGACAATAACGAATAGAACAGGCTTCTACGCGCGCGGAGATCACATTTTGCGGCAATGGATTCACCCGGTATCGTCGGCGGTGGCTTGTGCCTTTCAGGCCCTGCTCATGGTCCTGTCACTGGGCGCACCGGCGGCAGAGGGCGCCGACGTACCCTGCCGCGACGGCACCCTGATCCTCGGCGCCAGCACCACCAGCGTGCGCGATCTGGGCAACTGCATCTGGTACCTGGAGGACCCGGACCAGGCGCTGAGCTTCGCCGAGATCAAGCATCGGGAGCTGGCGGCCTTCAGCCGCCACCAGGACGGCGTGCTGAATTTTGGTTACACCGAGTCCGCCTACTGGACCCGGTTCCAGGTCCGGGTGGTGGACAGCGCCAGTGCCCCCGAATGGATTCTTGAGCTGGCCCTGCCCCTGGTGGACGACGTCCGGCTCTACCTGGTGCGGGATGGCACCCTGGTCCAGCAAAACCAGGCCGGCTACCGCGACCACTGGGCTGAGCGGGACCTGGCGGTGCCCAATCCGGCCTTCCGGCTGGCGTTGACCCCGGGCACCACCCACACCGTGTTCCTGCGCATCACCAACACCAACACCTTCCGCCTGCCCATCAGTCTCTGGCGCCCGGACAGCTACATCGAAAAAGTCTCGGTGGACGAGGTGGTCCGTGGCCTACTGCTCGGGGCCGTGCTCGCCATCCTGGCCTACAACCTGTTCGTGGCCGTCTCGGTGCGCGACCGCAGCAGCGTCTACTACGTGTTCTACCTGGTGTCCGCGGCGATCTTCATCGTCACCGAGCAGGTCCACGGCATCCAGCTGATCGACAGCCGGCCGGCGCTGTTCGACAAGGACTACCTGCACTTCCAGATCATCCTGACCTGGTTCTTCGGCCTGCTCATGGCCCGCTCGCTGCTGGAGACCCGGGAGCACTCGGCGGATCTGGACCGGGTGCTGCAGCTGTGCCTGATGTCGGTGGTGGCCACAGGCCTGCTGTCGCTGTTCCTGCCCTACCACGTCGCCATGGAGTGGATCGTCATCGCCTCGTTGGTGCTGAGCCTGGTGCTCATCGTGGTCAGTTACCTGTCCTGGCGCTACTACAACCCGGCGGCCCGGTCCTACTTCTTTGCCTGGACCCTGGCACTGGTCGGGTTCGGCGTCTATGCCCTGACGGTCATGGGCTACCTGCCGCTCAACACGCTCACCAATTACTCGCCCCAGATCGGCCTGACCGCCCAGATCATCCTGTTCTCCTTTGCCCTGGCCGACCGCATCAAGCAGATCCAGGGCGAGGCCCTGGGCTGGAGCCAGCGCGCGCTGTCCAACCTGCAGCGCTATCAGTCGCTGTTCGATAACGCCGTCGAGGGGGTGTTCCAGATGGCCCCGGACCGCCGGTTCATCACCGCCAACCCGGCCATGGCGGAGTTGATGGGTTACGGCAGCAGCCAGGAGTTGCTGGCCAGCAACCCGGACGTCCTGGACACCTGCATCGCCGACCAAACCCTGCGCCAGTGGGTGGTGGCACAGCTCGAAGCCGAGGGCACGGTCAAGGGCGTCGAGGCCCGCTACCTGACCCGGGACGGTGAGGAGCGGTGGGCCAACATCTCGCTGCACACGGTGTATGACGCCGACGGCGTGCCGGTGCATCTGGAGGGCACCTGCATCGATGCCACCGAGAGCCACCAGCGCCAGCGCATCGAACGGGAGCGGGAGCAGGAGCGGCTGGAGAAGGAGCTGGCCCGCAATTCCGCCGAGGCCAAGAGCCAGTTCCTGGCCAACATGAGCCACGAGATCCGGACCCCGCTGGCGGCCATCATCGGCTACGGCGAGTCCCTGCTGGACCCGGACCTGAGTCCGCAGGACAAGCAGAGCAGCGCCGAAACCGTGGTGCGCAGCGGCCGGCACCTGCTGGAGCTGGTCAACGACATCCTGGACCACTCCAAGATCGACGCCAACAAGCTGGATGTCGACGTGGTGTCGGTGAACCTGCCGGAATTGCTGGATGAGATCCGTGCCTTTTTTGCCCCGCGGGCCCGGGAGAAGGGGCTGGATTTCAGCATCGTCTGCGAGTACCCACTGCCCGAACAGGTCTTGACGGACCCCACACGTTTCCGACAGATTATTATCAATCTGTGTGGAAATGCCCTGAAATTCACGGAAAAAGGATCGATTTCCCTGGTTGTCCGCTGTGACCGGGAGGCCGAGATGCTGATCGCTCGGGTCGTCGACACCGGCATTGGTATGAAACCGGAGCAGCTGGAGCGGCTGTTCGATCCCTTTGCCCAGGGCAGTGCCGCGATCTCCCGCCAATACGGCGGCACCGGTCTGGGCCTGAGCATTTCCCGGCGGCTGGCGGAAATGCTCGGCGGCAGCATTCGGGTCAACAGCAGCTACGGCGAGGGCAGCGAGTTCGAACTGTCGATCCGGACCGGCGCTCTGGACCAGGTGCATTTCCTGCGCGACGCCTCGGAACTCAGCCAGCGCCGGCGCAGCATTCCGATGGTGGTGGCGCCGCGCCTGCACGGCCGCATCCTCTGCGCCGAGGACAACGAAACCAACCGGCGCCTGGTGTCCCTGCTGGTCGGGCGCACCGGTGCCGAACTGGTGCACGTCGGCAACGGCGCCGAGGCCCTGGATCTGGCCCTGCGTGAGGATTTCGACCTGATTCTGATGGACATCCAGATGCCGGTGATGAACGGTCGGGATGCCACCGCGGCCCTGCGCGAGGCCGGCGTCAACACCCCGGTCATTGCCCTGACCGCCAATGTCATGGCCGAGGACATCGCCGATTACCGGCTGGCCGGGTGCAATGAACACCTGGCCAAGCCCATCGACAAGCGACGGTTCTACGAAGTGCTCGGCCGGTATCTGCAGGTTCGCACCGAGACCGAGGAGGCCCCGGCGCGGAATTTCAGCGGCCGGGTGCTGGTGGCCGAAGACAACGATGACAACCGTCGGCTGGTGGAGCGTATGCTGACCCGGGCAGGGGTCGAGGTGCTGGCGGTCGCCAGTGGCGAGGACGCGGTCCGCCGGGCCCTGTCCGAGTCAATCCAGCTGGTGCTGATGGACAGCCACATGCCGGGCATGGACGGCGTCGCCGCTACCCGGCTGCTGCGCCAGACCGGGTTCCGGCGGCCGATCCTGGCCTTTACCGCCGGCGACCAGAAGGAGACTGATGCCCTGCTGGCGGCCGGCTGCGACGGCGTGCTGGACAAGCCGATCGACCACAGTCACCTGCAGGCGGCGCTGGACCGGTTCCTCAAGCCCCAGGCCGGTCGACAGGCCCGGTATGACGAGGACGACGAGATCGAGCACCTGGTACCCCAGTTCCTGGGAGGACTGGTGGGCCGCCGGAGCCGTATGGAAGCCGCCTGGGCGGACGCGGACGCCAGCACGCTGAGGTCGGAAGCGCACCAGATCAAGGGCACCGCCGGTGCCATGGGCTACCCGCTGATGACCCGCCAGGCGGGTGAGTTGGAAGCCCTGCTGAAAGCCGAGGTGCCGGACTGGCCCCGAGTGGGCGAGGAGCTCGACAGCCTTTACGGCATGATCGACCGGGCCTGCGCCGCAGCCGCGATACCGACCCGGATGGGAACCCAATAATAACGACAGGAACAGGTAATGACCGACACACAACCACGCAAAGAGCAGTACAACCTGAGCATGATGTACGGCACCTACGCCGACATCCTGTTCGTGCTTTTCCCGTTCCTGGTGATCGGCATGCAGCGGCTGTGGGAAGGCCGGCTGTACGAGACCCTGATGCGCCCGGATCTGAGCATTGCCGCCGCCATCCTGGCCGGGCTCGCCATCGGCAAGTTCGTGCTTGGGCTGGTCACCAATCGGGAGCTGGGTCGTTTCAAGGAGCGCATCGTGTTCTTCATTGCCCTGACCCTGTTTGTGGTGCTCGGCCCGGCAATCATCCTGATGCTGAGTATACTGGGCAGTGTCGACGTACCCGGCTTCGTGGCCTTTGTGCAGCCGGTGCTGCTGATCATCGCCATTTCCCTTTATTCCACCGCGGTCAGTATCAGCAACATCCTGACCCGTCACGGCACCGACGAGTCGGGCTCAGGCCCGGTTGCCGATGCGCCGGAACCGGCGCGGCCAAGCCCGGCGCCGCTGGATCTGCCCCGGCGCACCGGGAACGGCGCCCCGTGACGCTCGGATGAGGACGAGGCTAGACGAACAATGACAGGAGAAAGACGATGACTGACCTCAGGGTTCTGGTGGTCGAAGACGAACCGGTGATGAGGGCGCGGCTGGTCGACATGCTCTACAAGGCCGGAGCCACCCAGGTGTCCGATTGCGTGGACGCGGCGGCGGCGCGTGCGGCCTTTGCCGCCCAGGAGTTTCAGATCGTGCTGCTCGATTTGGGCCTGCCGGATGGCGATGGCCACGAGCTGATGCGGGAATTCAAGGGCCTGCGGCCGGAGCAGCATGTGGTGCTGGTGACCGCCGACGACACCATCGACAGCATCCAGCGGGCCATCAGTGCCGGGGCCAATGGCTACGTGGTCAAACCCTACTCCCAGGAAAAGATCCACGATGTGGTGAACAACTACGCCATGGTGCACGGGGGCGACCTGGCCATGATGCAGGGTCTGGACCGGCGTCACTGACCGGCCCGGACCCTGGCGACGGATTCAGGCGACCTGGCGGGCAATCCAGGAGTTGTAGCGGGTCGCCAGCGCCCGCACGTAGCGCGCCTCGGCGCCGTCCAGGCCGGTCAGCACGCCCTTGAAGATCCAGCCCCGTTCATAGAGACCAAGCACCCGCTGTTCGTCGTCCAGATTGACCCGCTGATTCAGTTTCTTGCAGATCGCATCCAAAAGCGGCAGCTTGGCCGGGCGCTTGAGCGGGCCCTGGCGGGAGTGCGTGGGTTGGTTCGCTGCACGTGGTGTCGGATGTCTTCTCATGATGTTCTCCTTGTCGTTTTGCGGCTGCAAAAACAAAAACCCCGGTGCCTGGGCGACCGGGGTTCTGTCGGAGAAACTGACCCGGTCGCCACATCGGCTCCCGGGACTGACCGAAAGCCGTTAGCTGATTTTCACCATGACCCGCGCGGACAGCGCCATGCGGCGATCCGTCGAGGTGTGGGTGTGGGCGAGAGTGTGCATAAGGGTATTCGGCTCTGTCGGTGTTCGGTTCAGTGTCAGTGTATCGGGTCATGGCCGCTTTGCAAGCGTCCGGCGGCTTCGGCAAACCCGTACAGACGGCAATGCTGCCGACGGGGATAATTCCAAGCGTCACGTGTTTTTACGTTGTGCAATCCACGGTTTCTGCCGCGCCAGAAACCGCATGGATCTCTCCTTTCTACGCAGCCCACTGGGCTGCGTTTTTTTTGCGGTAGTGGAAACCTCGTAGCCACATCCTCGTACAGATTTTGAACGACGCTCTGGCGATAATTTGCACACTAAACTAACGTTTGTGTTAAATGCTAAGAGGTTGAAACCTAAGTAAATGTCCGACCAAGACGGATCCATCCGCAACAAATTCCGCTCTCATTTCCTGATTGAACTCGCCTTGATTGCCGCCCTGGCCCTGTACCTGGTACTGGCCAAGGAACAGCCGGTCGGCGAAGACCTGGCCTTCACCGTGGTGGGCGCCGGCCTGATGGCGCTGGTGACTTACTGGACGCTCAATACCTTGCGGGACGGGCTCGAAGTGATGGTGGCGCGGGCCAGCCGGCTGCGCCACTGAGGCGGCCTTGGCACTCAGGCCGACCGGGGGTGGTCGGCCTGGTATCAGACCTGATGACTGTGGTCCGGCGCCGGGACCGGCTCGGCGCCCTCGGGCCGAATCCTTTCCCAGGTCCGGTGCAGGATCAGGGCGTCGTTCGCCGCCCGATGCACCGGCAAGCCCAGTTCTGAAATGACTTCCTGACGCAGGGCAGACCACTGCCGCACCTGTTGGGCGTTGAGCAGCATGGAGATGGACTCCAGCTGAAATTCCGGCCGCACCCGGGCAGCCCGGAACAGCCGGTGCAGCCAGAAGCTGTCGAAGGTCCAGGCGTCACAGAACACCTGCTCCGGGAGCAGTTCGTTCAGATGGTGGGCCACTTCCCGCACCGAGGTGCCTTCCGCTTCCAGCGTGGTTCGGGAAATGCCGTGAACGCGTTCGGCGCTGTCGGACCAGTCCTGCCAAAGGACATGGGGGGCGATCAGCCAGCTGTGCAGACTGCCGTCCGGCATGCAGAGGCCAACCTCAATCGGGTAGCTTGCAATCAGGTCGAGGCTGGAGGCCTCAAAATCGATGAACGCCGGGCGGATATCAGTGATCATTGGCTTAGTGTAGTCGATGCTTTGTTTTTAGCTGAGTTTAACCGCCCCGCTCGTGAGACGCGAACCCAACCTGTGCGTGCACTGTTACAATATGTCCACTCATTGTAAAAGCCCGATGACAGCCGCCTGTCACGGGGCCGGCAGTAAACCAGCACAACACGCTCGATACCATATGGGGATTCCGAATGACTGACACCGTGGTCGTAATCTATTCCGGAGGCATGGACTCCTACACCTTGCTGCACCTGGCCCGGGCCAGGGGCTTCAAGGTGCATGCCCTGTCCTTCAACTACGGCCAGCGCCACGTCCGGGAACTGGAGTGCGCGGCCTCGGTGGCCGACAGTCTTGGCATTCCGCACAAGGTCATCGATATCCGGGCCATGAACGAGGTGATGTCAGGCTCGGCCCTCACGTCCGGTATCGAGGTGCCCGAGGGTCATTACGAAGAAGACAGCATGAAGGCGACGGTGGTTCCGAACCGCAACATGATCCTGCTGTCGCTGGCCACCGGCTATGCCGTCACCGTCGGCGCCGGCGCGGTCTGGTACGGCGCCCACGGCGGCGACCACGCCATCTACCCGGACTGCCGGCCGGAATTCGTCGAGAAGATGGACGCCGTCTGTCGGGTCGCCAATTACGAGCCGGTCGCCATCGAGGCCCCATTCATGGCGCTGGACAAGGGCGAGATCCTGGCCGAGGGCCTGAAGCTGGGCCTGGATTACCGCCAGACCTGGACCTGCTACAACGGTCGGGCCCGGGCCTGCGGTCGTTGCGGTTCCTGTGTTGAGCGCCTGGAGGCCTTCGCCGCTCAGGGCGTGACCGACCCCCTGGACTACGAGGAGCGGGCTTGATGTACCGGGTCAAGGAAGCCTTCTACACCCTCCAGGGCGAGGGCGCCCAGGCCGGGCGCGCCGCTGTGTTCTGCCGGTTCAGCAAGTGCAATCTGTGGACCGGACGGGAGAAGGATCGGGCCGGCGCGGTGTGCAATTTCTGCGACACGGATTTTGTTGGCACCGATGGCCAGAACGGTGGCAAGTTCGAGACCGCCGAGGCCCTGGCCGAGCACCTTCGCGGTCTCTGGCCGCAGGCCCCGGGCCGGCCCTACGTGGTGTGCACCGGGGGCGAGCCGCTGTTGCAGCTGGATGAGGCCCTGATCGAGGCGTTGCATCGGGCCGGATTTGAGGTCGGGGTGGAAACCAACGGCACCCTGCCGGCCCCGGCCGGTATCGACTGGCTCTGTGTCAGCCCCAAGGCCGATGCCCCGGTGGTGCTGGCCGAGTGCGATGAACTCAAGCTGGTGTACCCGCAACCCCTTGCGCTGCCGGAGCGCTTCCAGGACTTCCGGGCCCGCCACTATTTCCTCTCGCCCATGGCCTCGCCCACCGCGCCCGATGCCGGTGTCGATGCCATCAAACAGAGCAACACCCGCAAGGCCACCGACTACTGCCTGGCGCACCCCCAGTGGCGCCTGACCCTGCAGATGCACAAGATCATCGGCATCGACTGAACCCCGGGCCTAGGTTGTCGCGCTCAGGGCCGGCTCCGGCCGTGCCACCGGGGGTGTCAGAGCCTGATTGCGGTACCGGCTCGGGCTGGTACCGGTCCAGCGCTTGAAGGCGCGGGTGAAGTTGGCGGCGTCGGCGTAGCCGAGGGCATCGGCAATCTGGCTCAGGTTCATGCGGGTGGTGGTCAGCAGTTCGCCGGCCCGTTCCAGCCGGACCTGGTCCACCAGATTCTGGAAGCTGGCGTTCTCCTCCTGCAGGCGACGTTTCAGGGTACGCTCGGACACGAACAGGGTGCCGGCCACCCGCGCCAGTTTCGGTGGGAAGGGGTGGCTGGTCTCAATCACCCGGCGCACCCGGCAGGCGAAACCGGCGTCCTCGGTGAGCTGGCGCAGGGCTTCCTCGCATTGATTGCGGGATGCGGCGGCCAGTTGATCGTTGCTGAAGCGGATCGGCAGGTTCAGCTGCGACGTCGGGATGACCAGGGCGTCTTCGCTCGCCCCGTACTCCACCGGCACCGGCAGCTGGGATCGGAAGCGCTGGAAGTAGGCAGGTTCGGGGCCGCGTCGCAGGACCCGGGTGCCCTCCACCACCTGACCGGTCAATTGTCCCCCCATGAACACGCAGCCGAACATGACCGCGTCCATGATGAAGCCCTGCAGGGGCCCCAGATCCATGCCGCAGCTGACCGTGTACCAGGCGTTGCCACCGTTCTGGCGTTTGCTTACCTGCAGGTGCGGTGCCCGCAGGGTCAGGTAACGGGTCATCAGCTCGAGGGCGTCTTCCAGGGTGCGACTGCTCATGACCGCGGTGCCCAGGGCGCCGTGCAGGGGCATTTTCAGTTCCCGGGCGAGCATGATGCCCAGCCCCGGCTCGCCGCTTTCGATGATGGCCCGGGTCACGAATTCACTGGCCTGGGTCTGGCTGACCCGCAGGTCGGTGGAGTTCAGGCGGTGGGGGTCCAGACCGACCCGCAGCAGGAGGTCGCGTTCGTCGACGCCAATGGTGTGCAGGAGTTCGGCCAGCAGGTGCAGGTAGATGGCCGGCATGCCCAAATCCTGTGCGGTGGAGACGGAGGCGCGCATGGATGTTCCTCGTTTCAGGCTGTTGTTGTTATGACGGGATTATGGATCCAGCCTGATTATGGCCGGTTCGGCCCGCTGCCCCCATGACTCCAGTGACGGACGGCCGGGCCAAACGGGCCAACTGGCCCAAGCGGCCAGCCCCCGACTGGCGGTCAGCGACAGTGGCGTTGCACGAACCGCTGCAGCACTTGTGCCGAGCGCCCGGGGTTTTCGATCATCGGCAGATGGCCGACGCCCCGAAACACATGCACCTCGGCCTCGGGGGTGGCGGTGCCGAACCAGTCGACGCAACGGGTCGGAGTGATCACGTCGCGATCGCCCCATTGCACCTGCAAGGGTGGTGACCCGGTCCCCAGGTAGCGGGCCGGAGCCAGGCCGTCGGCCACCATGTCCCGGAAGATGTGCCGTAACGACTCGGTGCGCTGGAGCAGATCCGGGCCCAGTAGGCCGGCCATGGCCAACCCGGACAGGGTGGGCTTGCCGGTCCCGACACTGTTGAACATGCGGTACACCCCGGACCAGTCCCGGGGAATGAGCACGCCGTCCCGGTCCGAGGTGAATGGCAGATCCGGGTCGACGCCCGGCCGCTCGGGGATGCCGGCGCTGTTCAGCAGGGTCAGCGATCGCGGCGCGGGCTCCAACTTGTGGGCCAGGATGGCGGCGATGGCGCCACCCATGGAGCTGCCGGCCAGGTGCAGGTTGTCGGTGGGGAATTGCGCCAGCCAGGTCCGCAGGCGCAGCGCCTGGGCCTCGTAGCCATAGTTGGCCTCGGGCCGGTAGTCGCTCTCACCCAGGCCGGGCAGATCCGGCACCAGCAGGTGCCAGTCCCGTGGCAGCAGCGGCAACCAGAACGCCCAGTTTTCCTTCATGGCGGCGAAGCCGTGCAGTAGGACCAGTGTCGGCCGGTCCGGTCCGGGCCGGCCGCGTTCCAGGTAGACCAGGCGGTGGCCATCCAGGTTGGTTTCGCGGCGCCGGGCCCGCAGCAACAGGCGCTGGCTGCTGCGGGCGGCGGGCCAGAAATTGGGGGCTGGAATTCTCATGGGCGGATGACCGGTCGGGTGGACGAATGCTCCTCAGTCTACCGCCATGGCCCCGGGGCGCCTTGGCCTCGAAGCCGCCCGGCGCCGGCTTTGGGGCAAAGGTTGGGGCAAATTTGAGCCACGGCCGGCGCCCGGATCAGAGCCGGAGGTCGGTGATCACCGGATCGTGATCGGACGAGCGCCAGGGCAGCGCCGCGTCCCCGGCCAAGCGGCCCTGATAGCCCAGCGCCCGGGGTTCGTCGGCGTTGAGCTTCCAGGGTCGGGCGGCCAGCACCCGCGGCTGCAGCGACGCCGACGCCAGGGCGTAATCCAGGGTGCCGGTGGCGCCGTTGTAGCGGTAGGTGGTGCCGGGACAGTGGTGGGCGCTACAGGGCTGGAACTGGTGGGTCATGCTGGCGTAGCCGGCGGCGCGGAACAGCTCGATCGGGGTTTCCCGGGCGTAGGCGTTCAGGTCGCCGGTGACCAGGGTGCCGGCCAGGTTCGCCGGCTCCGGCACTCGGGCCAGCCAGTCCACCAGCGCCTGCGCCGAGTGCCGGCGCTGGTTGGCGTAGCAGCCCTCGCCGTTGCCCGGTGCCCGTTCGGCGCCGGTGGCGCCGCGGCAGGACTTGGACTTGAGATGGACCGACAGGACCCGCACGCCGGCGTCGCCGGACCTGGCCCGGAACACCTGGCTCAGGGGTGGCCGGCCGCGATGCCGGAACGGGCCCGTGGTCAGTCGCTGCGGTGGCCCCTCGGCCCGGACCCGGTCGGCGCGGTAGAGCATGGCGGTGCGAATCTGGTCGTCGCCGTCCTGGCCGGGCGTTGCCACCACCCGCCATTCCGGCCCCAGGGCCCGGGCCAGTTGGGCGATGGCGCTGTCCGGGCCGTAACCGTCGTTTTCGACCTCGGCCAGACTCAGGATGTCCGGGTCCGGCGCCTGGAGCGCCGCCAGCAGGCGCTGGTGCTGGCGCTGGAACTGGCTCAGGGAGTCGGCGCCCCGTGGGGTCGGAAAGCCCTGACCGCGGCCATCGCCGTTGAAGTAGTTGCCCAGGTTGAAGGCCATGACCCGAACGTGCGGCGTGTCCGGTCGTTGTGGCGGCGGCGGGCGGGGATTGCCGGACTCGAAGGTTGGACTGGCTTCCGGCTGCATGCGCCAGGCGTCGAACCGGAAATCCAGCACCCCGGTCAGGTCCCGCACCCGGTCGCCGGCACGCAGGCTGGTGTCGGCGGTGAGGCCGGCCGGCGGCCAGGGCACAGGCCGGGGGTCGCGTTCGCGCCGGCCATCGTCCAGCAGCAGGCGCTGCTCGCGTTGGCGCCGGGCCAGGTCGAGGGCGGCCGGGCCAGGGGCATGCAGCTCGGTGGCAGTGATTTGATCGGCGCCGGCCAGGGTCAGTTCGCCGTACTGGGCCAGCCGGAAGTTGTCGATCACGGTCAGCGGGCCTTGGGCGCGAACCCGCATGTTCTCCAGGGCCTCCGGCGGTGTCTGCCAGGGCAGGGTTATCGGGAGCGGCTCGGGCAGCGCCTCGCGGCCGCACACGGCCAGGGCCTGAATCCCCACCAGTTCGGTCAGGCCATGGTATTCCTTGACCGTGCCGGTCAGGCGCAGGCGCTCCCCGGCTGTGCCCTGGGGTCGGCGGGTATAGACGAAGACGGCCTCGGAGGTGCGGGGGTCGGCGTCGACCTGGTGGTCCGCCTGCTGCAGGTAGAAACCCTGGAAGCCGCCGGGGTGCCGCAGGTCGAGGGTAAGCACGCCCTCCACGGTGACGGTGCGACCGGCCAGCGGCGAGCGGTCGCCGGTGCCCTGAATCTCAGCAATCGGGGTGGCGGGCTGACCACAGGCGTCGGCCCTGGACAGGGGGGTGTACAGCAGGGCCAGCAGGCTGCTGGCAAGGATGAGTCGGGCGGTTGTGGTCACGCCCGCAGTCTAGCAGAGACCGGCAACCGCTTTCAGGGCCCGTTCGCGCTTGCTGCCAAAACCCAGTTGATCCGGATTCGCCAGCTCCAGCTGCTGCACCAGCGGGTCCGGGTGCTGGTTGTCCAGGGTGATGCCCAGACGTGACAGCATGTACGGAGCCAGGGCGGCACGGGTCTTGATCTCGAGTCGGCCCTGCTCCATGCCGTAGTCCCGGGCGATGATCTGCTGCTGGGCCTCGGTCAGGCGCTGGTCCGGGGTAACGACCATCGTGACTTCCCGGTTCCAGTCCTGGTCCTGCTGGCGGCCGTGCTTGGCCCGCTGACGCAGGGCCTCGGGCGGACGATGGAAGCGGCTCAGGGCGAAGTCCCGGAACTCGCGGTTGGATTCACACCAGGCCCGCAGGTGCCAGCTGGTACCGGTGCAGACCAGGGTGTGCGGTTCGAGAATGCTTTCCACCGCTTCCGGACGGCTCAGGGACACGTAACTGGCACGCAGCTGGCGGCCGTGGCGGGTGGCCAGCACCACCGCGCGCATGGTGTCCGGCGAGATGATCCGGTTTGGCCCCTGCACCACCGTGCTTTCCGGCAGGCTGATGTTGAGCGATTCGAAGGTGCTGCTCAGGCTCTGTTGCCGCGCCAGCAGGTCGAGGTACTCACCGATCTGGCCGCGGGTGACCACCGGTTGGAACTTGGCGGCCGGCACATAGCCTTTCAGGTGCCGGTCGTAGACCAGATTGCCCGGGGCCAGTTCGCGCAGGTAGGTATTGATGTCCTTGGATGCCTGCTGGCGACCGATACCGAAACTGTGGCAGATGTGGTTGGTGGTCAGGCGACCCTCCCACAAGGCGATGGTCTCGATCAGTCGGTAGCGAAGTAGCAAATCCCAGCGGATGGGCCAGTCCGTTTTTTTCATAACCAGGCGCTCACGGGTCCAGTGAATAGCTGCAACTCATGTTACCTGCTCAGGTGCCCGGGGTCTGTTACGGCCGATTAATGTAAAACCCTGTCAAACCAAGCTGTAACCGCCCCTCAGCCGGGAGTTCGTTCGTGTTCAGGTAGTTTTTGCGGTAAGTGCCTAGTGGTGGCCCGGGCCCCGCGCTGCTCTAATACGGCGCCGGAAAAATCCGGAATTCGGTGCTACCTTTTCCCTCGCCCGTGCGCTCAATACTTTCAGTCC
Source organism: Marinobacter qingdaonensis (assembly GCF_034555935.1). Taxonomy (NCBI): domain Bacteria; kingdom Pseudomonadati; phylum Pseudomonadota; class Gammaproteobacteria; order Pseudomonadales; family Marinobacteraceae; genus Marinobacter; species Marinobacter qingdaonensis. The sequence continues at coordinate 486,155 of NZ_JAYDCJ010000003.1, read as the reverse complement.
GGAGTCCGCAGTAATGACCCGAATGGTTGCCTCCCTGTCCGCCTTGATCATGAGCATCGTGCTGCTGGTCAGTGGCAATGCCTTCCTGATGACCCTGCTGGGCATCCGTTTGAGTATCGAGGCGGTGTCGCCGGACATCATTGGCTGGATTCTGGTGTGTTACTCCATCGGTTTTGTGCTGGGCACCCTGTATGTGCACAAGATCATTGGCCGGGTCGGTCACATCCGGGCCTTCGCGGTGTTCGCCGCGACCTCCGCGGTGGCGGCCCTGCTCTATCCCATGGCGGTGTCGGAGCTGTTCTGGGCTGTGCTCCGGGTGGTGTCCGGGTTCAGCATCGCCGGGGTCCTGGTGGTGATCGAAAGCTGGTTTTCCAGCCGCGCCACCAACGCCAACCGGGGCGCCCTGTTCGCGGTGTACCAGATCGTGTTCTACCTGTCGGCCGCCGGCGGTCAGCTGATTGTCAACGTCGGCGACCCGGCCAATTTCATGCCTTTCTCGCTGGCTGCCATCCTGCTGACCCTGGCGTTGTTGCCGCTGTCCCTGACCCGGATGGAGGCGCCGGTGATCGAGCAGGTGCACCGGATTTCCTTCTTCACCCTGGCGCGGGAATCCTTTTCCGGCGTGGCCGGGGCCCTGATCTGCGGGGTCATGATCGGCGGTTTCTACGCCCTGGGGCCGGTCTACGCGACTCTGGTGGGGCTGGATGTCGCCAAGACCTCGACCTTCATGGCCAGTGCCATCGTCGCCGCCATGCTGCTGGCCTGGCCTCTGGGCCGGTTGTGTGACCACTTTGACCGGCGCCGGGTGATGTTCTGCATCGCCCTGCTGGCGGCCGGTGCTGCCGGCGTGGTGGGCATGGTCGGGGCTGCCAACCCGGGCATGCTGACGCTGTTTGTCGGCCTGTTCACCGGTCTGTCGGCGTCGCTGTACCCGGTTGCCGTCGCCATCACCAATGACCGCATGGAAAGCAACCGAATCGTGGCCGCCAGTGCCACCCTGCTGCTCAGCTACGGGGTGGGCAGTGTCATCGGCCCGATCGTGATGGCCGAGCTGATCAACCTGCTGGGACCGTCGGGCCTGTTCTTCGGCAACGTCGGCTTCCTGCTGCTGCTGGCGGTGATCACCAGCTACCGCATCAGCCACACCGAGGATGTACCGGTCCAGGACCAGGAACACTATGTTCCGGCCATGCCGGAAACCTCGCCGGTGCTGGCCGAGCTGGATCCGCGCAACGAGGCCTTTCACGAGTCGCCCGAGGTCGAGCAGATGCACGAGCAGGAACAGCGCCAGGCCAGCTGAGCCGCTCTCGGTATTCCCCGACACTGTTTTCCATTCCGCATCTGTATTTATGGCAATGGTTAGCATACTATTGGTACTTTCTGCCATGTACGCCTGAAGCCGGGATGGCGCGGGGTCGAGGCCCGCGGTCGGCGGCTTCATGAATGGAGTTTGAAGCATGAAAGATCAGTTCCCGTTTGCGGTCGCCCGGGTAACCCGTCGCTGGCGAAAAATGCTCGACGAGCGCCTGAAGGACCTGGGTGTGACCCAGGCCCGCTGGAGCACCATGGTATACCTGGACAAGGGCGGCGAGGGCCTGACCCAGCGGGAGCTGGCGAACCTGATGGCGATTGAGAACCCGACCCTGGTCCGGCTGCTGGACAGCCTGGAGCAGCAGGGCCTGATCGAGCGCCGGCCCTGCCCCAACGATCGCCGGGCCCGCCGCCTGTTCCTGACCAAGGCCGGCCGGGCGTTCATGGACGACCTGACCGAGCGGGCGGAGAAGCTGCGCGATCAGATGCTGGCAGGGCTCAGCGACGACGACATCGAATGCACGGTCCGGGTATTCAACAAGATCCTGGAAAACGCCGAGCAGCTGAAGTAAGCCTTGGCCGATAACACGGTTGAGGGCCTGAAAGCCCGGTACGGCGAGCGCTGGCGCTGGCTGGCGGTGGCCACGGTCATGCTGGGCACCATGGCCACGGTGCTCAGCGCCACCGTGGTCAACGTGGCGCTGCACGACATCATGCTGGAATTCGGCATTCGCCAGGGCCGGGTGCACTGGCTGGCGACCGGTTTCATCGCCGCCATGACCACCACCATGCTGGCCTCGGCCTGGCTGCTCGACCATTTCGGCGTGCGCAAGACCCTCGCGGTCGCCATGTTCCTGTTCACCGTTATCTCCATTGCCGGCGGCTTTGCCGTCTCTCCCGAACAACTGATCGCCGCCCGGGTCGGCCAGGGTGCCATGGCCGGGCTGATGCAGCCCATGGGCATGTACCTGGTGTTCCGGGTCTTCCCGCGCGAACGGCGCGGCCAGGCCATGGGCATCTACGGCATGGGGGTGATCCTGGCGCCGGCCCTGGGCCCGGTCCTCGGCGGCTTCCTGGTGGATCAGCTGAGCTGGCGCTACGTCATGTTTGCGCCCGCGCCGGTGACCATGATCGGCGTGGCCATGGCCTGGCGATTCCTGCCGCTGCCGCCATCGCGCCCGCAACCCTACCGTTTCGACCTGCCGGGCCTGGTGCTGCTGGGCATGACCATCAGTCTCGCCCTGGACACCCTGAACCGGCTGCAGAATCTGGCCGGGCAGGAGAGTCGAGTGCTGATTGGCGCCGCCCTGGCGCTGCTGGCGCTGGTCCTGTTCGTGGTGCGGGAGCGCCGGACCCCGCACCCGCTGATGAACATCGCCCTGCTGCGCAACCCGGTGTTCCTGTACGCCAACCTGGGCGCCCTGGCGCTCGGGCTGGCGCTGTTTGGGTCGACCTACCTGGTGCCGCTGTTCGTGCAGACCGCGCTGCAGTTCACCGCCACCGAAGCCGGCCTGCTGATGCTGCCCGCCGGCATTGTCCTGGGCCTGGTGTTTCCCGTGGCCGGGCGGCTGGCGGACCGGCAGAGCGCGCGCAAGCTGGTGATCATCGGTATCGCCCTGTTTGCCAGCTCGGCGGTGCTGTTCGCGCTGTCCGACCTGACCCTGGCCTTCGGCTGGCTGGCGCTCTGGACCGTGCTCGGGCGGATCGGCATTGGTTTCATGTTGCCGGCGCTCTCGACCGGGGCGTTGAACCCGCTGGCCCCGGAACAGCTGGGCGCCGGCTCCAGCACCATCAATTTCACCCGCCAGCTCGGCGGTGCCTTCGGGGTCAACATGGTGGCCCTGACCATCGAGTTTGGCGAACACAGCGGCGGCCTGCCCACCATCGCCGCGTTCCACTCGGCCTGGTGGCTGGTGGCGGTGTTCGTGGCGCTGGCGGCGATTCCGGTCTGGCGCATGCGGGCCTGAGGCGGAGTTGCCAGTGGCCGGCCGATTGCCTACACTAGGCGCTCCTTCAGGGGAGTAGCCTCCGTGACCGGGTTTGTGGCCCGGCCGGACGGTAGTCAACACACTTGGGGCTCAATCTCCATGGCTATCGTGCTCCACCGCGTGATCGGTGGACCTGGCAAGACCTGAGGCAGATCACCTCCCATGGGCGGAAGGTGAGCTGTCTCATGTCTGGTAATCCGCCCTGGAGCTGTTCATGGAAGCCTTTCTCGCCTCAACCGCCGCTGTCGCCATTGCCGAAATCGGCGACAAGACCCAATTGTTGTCCCTGTTCCTGGTGCTGCGCTACGGCCAGCGTCTCGCGATTGTGCTGGGGATTCTGGTCTCGACGGTACTCAACCACGCACTCTCGGCCTGGCTTGGCGCCTGGGTTGCCAGTTTCCTGCCCGAGGCCTGGTTGCCCTGGATCCTGGCTGCCAGCTTCGTTGCCATTGCGGCCTGGCTGCTGGTGCCGGACAAGGACGACAGCGAGGACTCGAGGTTCCTGGGCCTGGGCGCGTTTGCCGCCACCACCATCATGTTCTTCCTGGCGGAGATTGGCGACAAGACCCAGATTGCCACCGTGGTGTTGGCGGCCCGGTTCACCGAGACCGTATGGGTAATCCTCGGTACCACTGTGGGGATGTTGATTGCCAATATACCGGTTATCATGGCAGGGCGCTGGCTGATGGAGCGGTTGCCCCTGGCCACGGCGAGAATCAGCGCCAGCTTGCTGTTCGTGGCGCTGGCCCTGGTGACGGTTGCCGCCACCGTCGTGAACTCCTGAGGCGGGCCGCTGTCTTGGTACGCGGGTGGTACAGAACTCCTGGAAACGAAGTCTATGTGGTTAAAGTTTGCTCATATTACGCTGTTGATGCTGGCGATGGCCCTGGCCCCGCTGCACGCGGCAGAAGATCAATCCGCCGACCCGGCCGACGCCGAGGCGCCCGATCGCTCCCCCCGGGTTCCCACCTTTGCCCTGGACGGGGATCTGGCCGGCCGGCTGGACGTGTTCACCACCAGCTACGAGGACACCTTTGCCGCCATCGGTAACCGTATTGCCCTAGGCTACCTGGAGCTGGTGAAAGCCAACCCCGGGGTGGACCCCTGGCTGCCCGGCGAAGGCACCACCATAACCCTGCCACGACGTTACGTGCTGCCGGATGCCCGGCGTGAGGGCATCGTCATCAACCTGGCCGAATATCGGTTGTATTACTACACCGACGGCGGTGTGCAGGTGTACCCGGTCGGCGTCGGCACCGAGGAAAATCCCTCGCCGCTGACCGACGCCAAGGTCACCATGCCCCTGGAGTCGCCGGCCTGGTACCCGCCGGCCAGCATTCGCGCCGAGTATGAGCGCGACGGCGAATACCTGCCCCGGATGATTCCGCCCGGCCCCACCAACCCGCTGGGCACCCACGCCCTGCTGCTCAGTGAGAAGGGCTACCTGATCCACGGCACCAACAAGAAGTTCGGGGTTGGCATGGCGGTCAGCCATGGCTGTTTCCGCATGTACAACGAGGACATTTCCCGGTTTGTGTACCAGGTTGCCAAGGGCACCCCGGTCCAGGTCATCCGGGACCCGGTCAAGATCGGTCTGTCCGGTGGCGAGGTCTGGCTGGAGGTGCACCGTCCGGACGAGGAGTATCCCAGTGAGGATCGCGACCGGCTCTGGCGTCAGGTCTTTGCCGAGGTGGAAGCCTTCCGCAAGCAGCACCCCGGAGTCGAGGTTCAACGTCGGGCCATCGAGATCGCGGTCGACCAGGCCGATGGCATTCCCACCATGATCGGTGAACAGGTCACCCAGATGGCGGCGGACGACTCCGCCGACACCGTGCCCGGCGAAGCGACCAGCGAGCAGGAGCAACAACAGCTGTACTTCTGACCCCCGGTCCCCGACCGCTCCGCCAACAATAATCACAACCAAGGAGACTCCATGAGTCGCACCATCCTGATCACCGGGGCCAGTTCCGGCCTCGGCGAGGGCATGGCCCGGGAATTTGCCGCCCGCGGCGACCAGCTTGCCCTCTGTGCCCGCCGTACCGACCGCCTGGACGCCCTGAAAGCGCAATTACTGCAGGACTACCCCGGCCTCACCGTCGAAGTCCGGGCCCTGGACGTAAACGACCACGACCAGGTGTTCGAGGTGTTCGGCGAACTCCAGCAGCACTTTGGCCGGCTTGACCGGGTCATCGTCAATGCCGGCGTCGGCCAGGGCCAGGCCCTGGGCACCGGCGGCTTCCAGGCCAATCGCGACACCGCACAGACCAACTTTGTCGCGGCCCTGGCCCAGATGGAGGCCGCCATGACGGTGTTCCGGGCCCAGAACCAGGGGCACCTGGTCACGGTGTCCTCGGTGTCGGCGGTCCGGGGCATGCCCGCCGCCATGACCAGCTACGCCGCCAGCAAAGCCGGGGTCGCGGCACTTTCCGAAGGCCTGCGTGTCGAACTGGCAAAGGCGAAATCTCCGATTCGGGTGACTACACTGTATCCAGGGTACATACACACGGCCATCAACGAGAACGTCAAACACCGGCCGTTCCTGGTCGACACCAGGACCGGCTGCCGGGCGATGGTCAAGGCCATTGAGTCCGGTCGCAACGAGTGTTTTGTGCCCCGCTGGCCCTGGACCCCCATCGGGTTCCTGCTGCGACGGTTACCCCTGCCGGTGCTGGCCCGCATGTTCTGACCCGTTTCGGAAACCGGGGAGGCGTTATGCAAGTCGACCAACCCATGGCACCACAGCGCGCCCGCCGGCTTCGGGCCTGGGCGCTGATCTTTCTCGCCGGCGCCCTGCTGGCACTGACCGCGCTGCTCCACCAGGCCTGGGCCCAGCAACGGGACGCTGACCTGGCGCTGGTGCTGACCATCGAGGGCGCGATCGGCCCCGCCACCATGGATTACGTGACCCGGGGCATCGAGCGCGCCGAGACCGAAGCCGCGTCGGTGGTGATCCTGGAGATGGACACCCCCGGTGGCCTGATGGATTCGATGCGGGAAATCAACAAGAAGATTCTCGCCTCCCAGGTCCCGGTGGTTACCTACGTCTCGCCCCAGGGCGCCCGGGCTGCCAGCGCCGGAACCTACATCCTCTACGCCAGCCACGTCGCCGCCATGGCGCCGGCCACCAACCTGGGTTCGGCCACGCCGGTGCAGATGGGCGGGGTGCCGGGCTCGCCGGAGCCGGAATCCGACCCGGACGCCACCGACCCCGACAACCCGGCGCCCGGGGACGAGGCCCCGGCTGACGGCAAGCGCCGGGGCGGCACCGCCATGGAGCGCAAGGTCCTGGAGGACGCGGTCAGCTACATCCGGGGCCTGGCCGAACGCCACAACCGCAACGCCGATTGGGCCGAGGAAGCGGTGCGGGAGGCGGTCAACCTCAGTGCCAACGCCGCCCTCGAACAGCAGGTGATCGAGGTGGTGGCCACCAGCATTGGCGACCTGTTGAGCCAGATCGACGGCCGCACGGTGCAGATGGCGGCCGGCGAGCAGACCCTGGCCACCGGGTCACTGGAAGTGGTGCGCGCCCGCCCGGACTGGCGCACCCGCCTGCTGTCGGTGATCACCAACCCCAATGTCGCCTACTTCCTGATGATCATCGGCTTCTACGGCATCATCTTCGAGCTGGCCAACCCGGGTGCGGTGGTGCCCGGGGTAATTGGTGCCATCAGCCTGATCCTGGCGCTGTTTGCCTTCCAGGTGCTGTCGGTCAACTACGCCGGACTGGCGCTGATCCTGCTGGGGCTGGCGTTCATCGTCGGCGAGGCCTTCGTGCCCAGTTTCGGCATTCTCGGGGTCGGTGGCATCGTCGCCTTCGTGACCGGCTCGGTCATCCTGATGGACGGCAGCCATCGCGACATTTCCCTGCCCACCATTGGCGGCACCGCGGTGGTCGCCGCCGGCTTCATCCTCTGGACCATCACCAAATTCATGCGCCTGCGCCGCAAGGGCCCGGTCACCGGCACCGAGCAGGTGAGCCACGAACCGGCCCTGGCCCTGGACGACTTTGTGCCGGAGCAGGCGCACTACCGCGGTCACGTTCGTCTCAATGGCGAGCGCTGGAATGCCGTGTGCGCGCAACCGGTGCCGTCCGGGGCGGCGTTGCGGGTCACAGCGATGGAAGGCTTAACGGTAACGGTCGAGGTGGTCGGCGAGCCCGACTGACCCGACCCAGACACGGACACGGCAAACCAAGGAGGCCGTATGATTGGTGAATTGATTCCCTACCTGGCACCGACGGTGGTGCTGCTGCTGATCCTGGGCTCGGCGATCAAGATCCTGCCCGAGTACCAGCGCGGCGTGGTGTTTTTCCTGGGGCGGTTCCAGGGCGTCAAGGGCCCGGGCCTGATCATCGTCATCCCGGGCATCCAGCAACTGGTGCGGGTGGATCTGCGGGTCATCGTACTGGATGTGCCCAGCCAGGACGTGATCTCCAAGGACAACGTCACGGTCCGGGTCAACGCCGTGCTCTATTTCCGGGTGGTGGATCCGGAACGGGCCATCATCCGGGTCGAGGATTTCTATTCCGCCACCAGTCAGCTGGCCCAGACCACCCTGCGGTCGGTGCTGGGCAAACACGACCTCGACGAGATGCTGTCGGAGCGGGACAAGCTGAATTCGGACATCCAGGAGATCATCGACGCCCAGACCGAGGAGTGGGGCATCAAGGTCGCCAACGTGGAAATCAAGCACGTGGATCTGAACGAGTCGATGATCCGGGCCATTGCCCGTCAGGCGGAGGCGGAACGGGAGCGACGGGCCAAGGTCATTCACGCCGAGGGCGAGTTGCAGGCGTCCCGCAAACTGGTGGAGGCGGCCGAGGTCATGGCGGCGAATTCCGGCTCCATGCAGCTGCGCTATCTGCAGACGCTGGCGGACATGAGCAACACCACCTCGTCGACCATCGTGTTTCCGCTGCCGATGGACCTGATGTCCACCTTCCTGCAGGGCGGTGCCAAGGGCGGCAAGCCAGCGGCGCCGGACCAACCGAAACCGGAGGCATAAAAAAAAGGCCGGTTTCCCGGCCTTTCTCAGCATTAGCCTAGGCTAAGCTTCACTTCATGCTGGAACGCTCAAGCATGCGCTTGGCACGCTCGTTCGCTTCGTCAGCGGCCTTCTGGGCTGCTTTGGCAGCGGCCAGGGCTTCTTCGGCGGTCTGCTGGGCAGTGCGGGCAGAGCTGGCAGCGCTGTTAGCGGTGTTCAGTGCATTCTCTGCAGTCTGCTCTGCGGAATTCGCAGTTGCATTTGCTTCGTCGATGGCGGCTTGGTTGGAGGCACAGCCAGCGGTCATAACGGTAGCAAGTGCAAACCCGGCGATCGTCAGTTTACGCATTGTAAATCCCCTTATTGGTCGAGTTATTTCCTGAATATCCGGAAGTCAGTTCAGTACATGGACGACTTCCTGTCAAACCGGCCCGATAGGCGTTGACTACCGGAGTCGTGAAACAGTGTAAAACACTCTGAGACAAAATGTTAACTGGGGATACGTATATTTTCTCGTCGGATGACAACAACTTAATGCAGCCGTCACCCGGCGTTCAGGGAAGGATGCGGATCGGGGTTCCGTTGCTGACCAGCTGCCAGATCTCGTCCATCTCCTCGTTGGTGACGGCAATGCAGCCGTCGGTCCAGTCCAGGCCCTGGTAGGCGAACGCCATGTCGCCGGCCTCATTGGGCAGGCCGTGAATCATGATGCTGCCGCCGGGGTTCAGGCCCCAGGCGTGGGCCAGTTCGCGGTCTTTGGCGCTGGGGTAGGAGATGTGGATCGACTTGTAGAAATCGCTGCTGGCGTTGCGCCAGTCCAGGGTGTAATCGCCCTCCGGGGTACGTTCGTCGCCCTCGTACAGTTTGTGGCCCTGGGGGTTGTCGCCGAGCGAGATCCGGTAACTCTTGACCACCTGGTCGTCGGCCATCAGGTACAGCCGCCGTTCGCTTTTGCGCACCAGCACCCGGCTGATGTCCACCGCCTCCGGATCGAACGCCGGGGCGCCCGGCATGCGGGTGTCGGCGCGCGCCAGCAAATCGCCAGCAGACGCGGAGGCGGGTGCGAACACTGTGCTCAGAAACAGGCAGACAGCAATCAGGAACCGAAACAGCATGATCCAAACTTACCAATGGTTAATATTCACAGGGACCTGTTTATACCATAGCTGCTTCGCCGGATGTTGAGCGCTTTTGTTAACTTTTTGGGGTTTCTGTTTGCCGCGTCACACGTTATGTGAGCTGTCCATCTTCAGGCCGACCTTGGTGACCCGGTCGGCGTCGGTGGCCCTGGCCACCAGGGTGACCGGACCCAGGATGACGGTATCGCCCACCACCGGATGGCCCTTGGTGCGCCGGGCAAAGCACTCGGCCAGGGACAGCTCCGGCGGCAGATCGTCAAACTCGATGCCGTACACCTGTTCGACATCGCCCAGCAGGGCGTCGCCATTGAGCACGAAATCGCCAAAGAAGGCCCGCTCGGCCAGGTACTTCGGCGCGTGGCGACCGCTCAGGGCCTTGCCCAGCTCGGGCAGCACGTTGGGGGTGGCAAACATGGCGACCATGTCGCCACTGACCACTTCCAGATCGCCCTTCGGCTGCAGGCACACCCGGTTGCGGAAGACCCCGGCGACCGCGGTGTTCTCCGGGAACCGCAGTTGGCTCAGGCGGCGCGGGGTCTCCCAGGTCTCGCCCCGGAGCGGAAACAGCATGAGTTCGTGGTCGCCCGCGCCCGGGGCGTCCAGGGGCAGGCGCCGGAAGGGTTCGTCGCCGGCCGGCACCTCCAGCCGGAGTTTCCGGGCCAGCGGGGCCATGGTGGTGCCCTGCACCACCAGCGACACCAGCACGATGAAGAAGGCGGCGTGGAACACCAGCTGGCTCTGGGGCAGGTCGGCGATGATCGGGAACAGGGCCAGCACGATCGGCACCGCGCCCCGCAGCCCGACCCAGCTGATGAACCCGAGTTCGCGCCGATTGAAGGCAAAGGGCCAGAGCGTCAGCAGCACGGTCAGCGGCCGGATGATGAAAATCAGCGCCAGCGCCAGGATCAGACCGCTACCCACCAGCGGCACCAGATCCGAGGGATTGACCAGCAGTCCCAGGATCAGGAACAGGCAGAGTTGTGCCAGCCAGGCCAGGCCGTCGTGCACCTGCAGGATCATGGGCATCATCCGGACCTGGCGATTGCCGATCACCACCCCGGTCAGGTAGATGGCCAGGAACCCGCTGCCGCCCAGGGCGTTGGTGGCGGAGAACACGGCGATGCCGGCGGCGGCCACCAGCAGGGGATACAGCGAGGGCGTGAGCCGGATGCGGTTGGCCAGCTCCACTACCAGGTAGCCACCCACCAGGCCGGCCACGCCGCCAATGCCAAACTGCTTGATCAGCATGACCAGCGCCGACCAGGTGGCACTGTCGCCGTCGTTGGCGATCAGGGTGACCAGCATCAGGGTCAGGAAGATCGCCATGGGGTCGTTGCTGCCGGACTCTATCTCCAGGGTCGCGCTGACCCGTTCATTCAGGTGCAGGCCCCGGCCCTGGAGCAGGGAGAACACCGCGGCGGCGTCGGTGGAGGAAATGATGGCACCGACCAGGAAGGCCATCAGCCAGTCCAGCCCGAACACCCAGCGCGCCACCACCGCGGCGCCGGCGGCGGTCAGGAACACCCCCAGGGTGGCCAGCATCAGGGCCGGGCGCAGGCCAACCCGGAAGGTCTCGGCCCGGGTGCGCATGCCACCGTCCAGGAGAATCACCCCCAGGGCCAGATTGGCGATCAGGAAGGCCAGCTCGAAGTTGTCGAACTCGATGCCCCCCGGGCCGTCTTCGCCCATCATCATGCCGACGCCCAGGAAAATCAGCAGCACCGGCATGCCCACGCGGCTGGACAGCGGGCTGAGCACGATGCTGATGACCAGCATCAGGGCGCCGATCAGAGTGAGGGTGGGATCCATTGTTGCTCCAGACAGAATGCTTGCCCATTGGCGCGTCAGCTGCTTATATTGCTCTCGCGGCCGACGTAAAGGCGGGTGTAGTTCAATGGTAGAACGGCAGCTTCCCAAGCTGCATACGAGGGTTCGATTCCCTTCACCCGCTCCACTCCTTGCGATCCAGACGCCGCTGTTCGCCTGTCCCCAAAGTCTACTGAAGCGGTCCCCACTGTGCTACCGCCGCGGGTGGGCGATGCGCCTGTGCCTGCCCGGCCAAAATCGTGAAATTTGGTAAAAGCGGTGAAATTTTCGCCAATGCTGACTATTTTTTAGCAATGGGATAGGTCCCGGTGGTCGTACCATGCCGCGACCGGCGTCTAAGGGAATAATAACGACTCGACAATGGACAACAACAACCTGGAAACCGTGCCTCCGGGCTCGATGGCTCCCCGGGGCCCGGATCGCGAGGGCAGTGGCAATGACGGCCTGGCCCTGATCCGTTCCCTGAACAAGGGGTTGATCGCCAGCCTGGCCGGCATTCTGGTGTGCATGGCGTCGGTCCTCGTGGTGGTGTTCCTGACCGCATCGAACCTGGATGACTACGCCGGTGAGAAATCCCGGGAGAAGGTGGCGCGGGTCCTGAACCTGGAACTCAGGCAGCTGGCCAACCTGAGTGTGGAGTACGGCTGGTGGAACGAAGCCGTCGACATGCTGGTGTACCAGCGCGATCGGGACTGGGCGGACGCCAACATCGGTTCCTATCTGGAGGAGCGCTACGGCCTGGACGCGGTTCTTGGCCTGAATGTCCAGGGTGAGCTGGTCTATGGTCGTTATCAGGGCGATTCGCTGGCCTCGCCCTTGCCCGCCGGGTTGATCGCTGACGGCCTGGCCGGCCTGATTGAGCGGGCGATCGATACCGATTACGCCGATCCCCAACCGGTGTCGGGCATGCTGATCATGGCCGATGTGCCGGCCTTTGTGGCCGCCACCACCTTTGCCGTGTACGAACCCACCGACAGGGCCATCGACCAATCCCACGGCGCCCTGGTGCTGATCAAGTTCATCGATGAGGATCTGCTGGCGTCCTGGGCCAAGGACTTCCAGATCAGGGATCTGGCGTTCGTGCCGGGCAATCCGTCGGCCGAGGGCGTCGGATCGACGTCCCAGGCACTGCCGCTGCTTGCGCCCCAGGGTGAGGGCTTGGGCTTCCTGGTGTGGACGCCGGAGCAGCCCGGCCGTCGGTTTCTGGCCATGGTGTTGCCCTGGACCGGTGGTGCGGCCTTGATCATGGCCCTGGCGGGCCTGATTTTCTACACCAAATTACGGCGCTACAGTGCACTTGCCCACCGCCAGTTTCTGGAACTGGTGGCCAATCGACGGGTGCTGCTGCGGCAGGCCCAGTTCGACTTCCTGACCGGCCTGGTCAACCGTCCCCTGTTCCTGGAGCTGGTCGCCCATGAGACCAATCGCTGCTTCCGCCATAACGAGAAGGCGGCCGTCGTGTACATCGACCTGGATGGCTTCAAGGCGGTCAACGACTCGCTGGGGCACGATGTTGGCGATGAGCTGCTGTGTCTGGTGGCCCAAGAGCTCAAAGGCAGCGTTCGGCGCGAGGATTACGTGGCCCGGTTTGGCGGTGACGAATTCTGCCTGCTGCTGACCAACATCACCGACGCCGAGGATGTTGAGCGGGTTCTGGACGACATTCATCGTCGGTTTGCCGAGCCGCTTCAGCTGGGCAACCGGCACATCGCCATTGGTGCCAGCGCGGGCGTGGTCATCATCCCCGACGACACCGCCGATCGCTCCAGCGTCTTTCGCTACGCCGACATGGCCATGTACGCAGCCAAGACCCAGGGGCACAACGGCCATCGCTTCTACAGCGAGGAAATGGAAGCGCAGGCGCGCCAGCGGGCGATCCTGAAAACCCTGCTGCTCTCGGCCCAGACCCGGGGCGAATTGTATCTGCTGTACCAGCCCATTTGTGATCTGGCGACCGGCACCGTGGCGGGGGTTGAAGCGCTGTTGCGCTGGCGCAGTCCCGAGCTTGGCGAGGTGTTGCCGTCGGAATTCATTACGGTCGCCGAAGAGAGTGGTGCCATCGACGTCATCGGGATGTGGGTGGCGGAGCAGGTGCTCAAGGATTTGTGCCAGCTGGAGCAGCGGGCCGGTCGGGCACTGACCATGTCGATCAATGTGTCGGCCAGGCAGTTGCGGGACCCGGGCTTGCCGGATCGGCTGGACGCCCTGCTGCGCCAGTACGGTCAGGAGCCGTCGCAACTGAAACTGGAGATTACCGAGAGTCTGTTGATCGTGGAATCCGACAATGAGCACAGTGTGCTGAAGGATCTGGCCGCACGCGGCTACCAACTGGTGCTGGATGATTTCGGCACCGGTTACTCCGCCCTGGGCTACCTGCAGAAATACCCGCTACATACCATCAAGATCGACAAGTCCTTCATCAGCGGTGACAGTTCCCTGGTCAGCAACACCTCGCTGGTCAAAAGCATTGTGTTCATGGCCAACACCATGGGCATGAAAACCGTCGCGGAAGGGATCGAAAGCCCGGACCAGGAGACCTTTGTTGCTGCACTGGGCTGCAGCTACGGCCAGGGCTTCCTGTACAGTCCGCCCGCACCCCTGGACCAGATCCTGAACTGGATCACCCAGCCCGAGGCCAGTGACAGCCTGCCCTGAGGTTTTAGCCCCAGGGCGCTGGCGGCGCTAGTGCAGCTTCAGGCGCGGCTGCATGGCCCGACTGATCTTATCCATCAGCCAGATCACCCCGGTGCGCAGGGGCCCGTGCAGGGCCATCTGGTGCATTCGATACAGGGACAGGTAAAACAGCCGCGCCACCTTGCCCTCGACGTACATGCTGCGTCCGGACAGGTTGCCCATCAGGTTGCCGACGGTGGTGTAGCGACTGAAATTGATCAGCGAACCGTGATCGTTGTAGACGAAATCCACCGGCGCCTCGCCCGCCAGCCGGTTGCACAGGGTCTTGAACAGGGCATCGGCCTGCTGGTGAGCGGCCTGGGCCCGCGGTGGGACCGGCCGGTCCGAGTCCGGCTGCGGACACTCGGCGCAATCGCCGAGGGCGAATATGGCCTCGTCCCGGGTGGTCTGCAGGCTTTGGCGCACCACCAGCTGATTGCCGCGGTTGGCTTCCAGACCATCGAGTTCGGCCAGGAAGGCCGGGGCCTTAATGCCGGCGGCCCAGATGGTCATCTCCGACGGCAGCTCGGTGCCATCCTTCATGACCAGGCTGCTGGCCCGGACCTCGCTTACCGGTTGCCCGGTCCGCACGTCGATGTGCTGGCGCTCCAGTTCCCGGCTGGCGGCGGCCGAGAGTCGGGCCGGCAGGGCCGGCAGGATGCGGTCGGCGGCCTCGATCACGGTGATCGACACGTCCGAGGGTTGCAGGTGGTTCATGCCGTAGACCGGCAGCTCCCGGGAGGCCAGGCGCAGCTCCGCCGCCAGTTCCACCCCGGTGGCGCCGGCGCCGATGATGCTGATATTGAGGCCATGATCCTGGCCCTGCAACGCCCGGTGGTTTTTGCGCAGGAAGGCGTTGAGCATCAGGTTGTGGAAGCGCCGGGCCTGTTTCAGGCTGTCCAGGAACAGGCAGTGGTCCTGGGCCCCGGGCGTGCCGAAGTCGTTGGCGGTGCTGCCCACCGCAATCACCAGGGTGTCGTACTGGATCCGCCGTTCCGGCACCACCTCGGAGCCGTCGTCGTCGTGGAAGGGGGCAATCACCAGTTGCCGGGTGTCCCGGTCGAGTCCGCTCATGCGCCCCAGTTGGAACTCGTAGTGGTGTTTACGGGCGTGGGCGCGGTAGTTGATCTCGTTGGCACTGGCGTCCAGGGAACCGGAGGCGACCTCGTGCAGCAGCGGTTTCCAGACGTGGGTCAGGTCGGAGTCGACCAGGGTGATGCGGGCCTTGCGCTTCTTGCCCAGTTTGTTGCCGAGGCGGGTGACCAGTTCGAGGCCGCCGGCACCGCCGCCGACCACCACGATGTGATGCAGGTTTTCCATAACAAACAGCCTTTAAGAATGAAGAGAGCCAAGCGCTCTTCGGGCAAAACGCTTGGCTGTCGTCACTGGGCCGGACGGAAAGGTAGGGTGCTAATGCTGCCGGAAGTAGTCTAACCCGGCGCTACCCCCCGGCACAATTGTACGGAAGTGTCAGAGGGCGCGGCGAGCGGCGGGCTCAGTGGCGGGCCCGGTAGGCGTCCAGAATGCCGGCGACATCGTCGCCCAGATCCGCCAGTTCGGCGGGCGGCAGATTGCGTTCGGCCATGGAGCGAATGGCGACCATCTGGGCCTGCAGCAGCCGGGCCAGCCGCTGGCAGTCAGTGGTCTCGAGCAGTTCGCCGCGGGCCTTGGCCCGTTCCAGGGCGTCGTGGATGGCGTGCTGGATCGAGGCCAGGATCCGGTTGGCCTGGTCCGCCAGGGCCGGATGGGTGTTGCTCGACTCCAGCAGGGTCTTGACGATCATGCACGCCCGGGACGGCTGGACCGGTGCCTGGTCAGGATGGCAGGCAATGCGTCGCAGGTAGGTCTGCAGGCCGTCGATCAGGGAATCGGTCTGGGCCAGGTAGTGGTTCAGTTCCTGGCGTCCCTGTTCCGCGTAGGCGGCCAGGGCCTCGGAGAACAGGTCATCCTTGCTGCCGAAGGTGGCGTAGATACTGCCGGGACGCATGTCCAGGGCCTGTTCGATCTGCTTCATGGAACTGCCGTGGTAGCCCCGCTCCCAGAACAGGGCGACGGCTTTTTTCAGCGCGGTTTCTCGGTCGTAGCGGGCTTGTCGGGCCATAACGTCAATCCGTTCAATCAGCAGGTTCAAATTGAATGTGCGCTCAATTATAACTTGAACGGTCGCTCAGAAACAGGTACGGTTTGAGTTGTAATTGAGCGATCACTCAAATATGGAGGCCGAT
Organism: Marinobacter qingdaonensis; assembly: GCF_034555935.1. NCBI lineage: Bacteria > Pseudomonadati > Pseudomonadota > Gammaproteobacteria > Pseudomonadales > Marinobacteraceae > Marinobacter > Marinobacter qingdaonensis. The sequence continues at coordinate 470,009 of NZ_JAYDCJ010000003.1, read as the reverse complement.
ATGACTGACTTTACCCTGCACGACATCGAATCCGCACCGGAGCAATCCAAGCCGCTGCTGGAGAACTCCCAGAAAGCCTTCGGTATGATTCCGGGTCTACACGCCGTGATGGCCGAGGCGCCAGGCGTCCTGGACGGCTACCAGAAGCTGCACCAGCTGGTGCTGGACACCAGTTTCGACAACGACGAAACCACCGTGGTCTGGCAGTCCATCAACGTCGAGCACGCCTGTCATTACTGCGTACCGGCCCACACCGGGATCGCCAAGAACATGAAAGTGTCCGACGACATCATCAACGCCCTGCGTGATGAAACCCCGCTGCCGAGCGACAAGCTCGAAGCGCTGCGCACGTTCACCCTGGCGGTGACCCGCAAGCGTGGCAACGTCAGCAGTGAGGACCTGGACGCGTTCTACCAGGCCGGGTACAGCTATCGCCAGGTGCTGGAAGTGATCCTGGTACTGTCCCAGAAGGTGATGAGTAATTACATCAACCACATCGCCGAGACCCCGGTGGATGAGCCGTTCCAGAAGTTTGCCTGGAAGAAGGCCGAGTAAGCCGTCTCCATGACTGCGACGGATGCGGGGTTGCCCGCATCCGTCGCACATCCCCTCTGATCATCGGCCGGTCGGCCAAAGCGTTCCGTCTTTTCCCTCGCGCAACCCCTCGCGCAACCACAGGCGTTGCCCCGATACCGCCATGCTCCGATCTGCTATGGTAGGGACCTAACCCCGGTCCCATGCCCCAAGAGCGAGAGCGCCATGAAACTAGCGGTTTATTGCGGTTCCCGAACCGGAGCCGATCCCCGGTATGCCCGAGCGGCCCAGGCCTTGGGCGCGGCACTCGGCACCCAGGGCATCGACCTGGTGTTCGGCGGTGGCCATGTCGGGCTGATGGGAGTGGTCGCCGATTCGGTGCTGGCCCAGGGCGGCCGGGTCTACGGAGTGATCCCCGAGCATCTCCGGGACCGTGAGCTGGCGCATCCGAGCCTGACCGAGCTGTTCGTGGTGCGGGACATGCACGAGCGCAAGGCCAAGATGGCGGAGCTGGCGGACGGCTTTGTCGCGCTGCCCGGCGGCATCGGCACCCTGGAAGAGCTGTTCGAAGCCTGGACCTGGGGCCAACTGGGGTTTCACCACAAGCCCTGCGGGCTGATCAACGTCGACGGCTTCTACGACCCGCTGCTGGCCATGGCACGAACCATGGAGGCGGCCGGCTTCCTGCAGCAGGAGTATGTCGACATGCTGGTGGTCTCCGAGTCAGCCGAGGACCTGATCGACCGCTTCCGCCACTACCAACCCCCGCATGAGAAGTGGACCTGAGCGATCACTGGGTGTCGTCTTTGGCTTTTTTCAGTTGTTCCAGCTTTTCGTGCAGCAGCGCTTCCAGTTTGATCAGCTTTTCCCGGTTCTTTTCGTTCGGCCGGTTGGTGTACAGGCTGACGTAGGTCTGGGTGACCTCGTTCAATATCGGGTGAAGTTTCTTGTAGTCCTCATCGGTCATACCCTGTCCCTCCACAGGCAATGAGCTTCACTGATAACTATGGAACATCCTGCCGGTTGATCAAGCCGGGTGGTCAGAGTCGCACCACCCGGGCCATCAGCTTGCGCCAGTCGATGGGCAGCCGACGCTCCAGTGCCTTCAGGCGTGGGTCCCGGGAGTACAGGGGCTCGAAGGGTTGTTTGCTGGCGTACACCACCGTGTTGTTGGTCTTGCTCTGGAACGTCAACAGGATCGCAAACCGTCGTCGCAGCTGGCGGAAATAGGGACCGTCCGGATCGGGCGGGCGGTGGTAGTTCAGGGTCAGCCAGCCGCCGGCTGACAGCACCCGCGCGCACTGGTCCACGAACTGGCGCTGGGCCTGGGCCGGGCTCATGCGCTCGGCGTTGTACAGGTCCGCCAGGATCAGGTCGGTGCTGGCGTCCGGCTGGCGCTCGAGCGCGGCCCGGGCATCGGCAATGGTCACTTGCAGGCGCGGACTGTCGGGCAGGTCGAAGAAGGTCCGGGACACCGCCAAGACCTCCGGGCGCAGCTCCACCGCGTGTACCCGGCACTCGGCAAACAGGTGGTGAAAGGCCATCGCCATCACGCCCCCGCCCAGCCCCAGGATGGTGACGTGCCCGGGCTGGGCAAAGGCTGCCGGCAGCATCATGGCTCGGTTGTACTCGTGCACCGGCAGGTGCGGGCGCCGGCGGTCGATCTTGCTCTGCTCAAAGGGCGAGTCGAAGGTCAGCACCCGGTGCCGGCGGTAGTCGATGACCAGGATCTCGCCCAGGGCATCGCGGGTGCGATGCACGATCTCGCCTTTGTTCAGCATGACCCGTTCAGTCGGGCAAATGCGCCAGCGCCGCGTCGGCACCCGCGGAGCGCGCCAAATCCCTGGCCGATTCGTGATTGTCATTGGTCAGGTCGGTGTCGGCACCGGCCGCAAGCAGACGCGCAACCACGTCGCCGTGATTGCCCCGTGCGGCCACCATCAGCGCCGTTTGGCCCCGGTGGTCGGTGAGGTCGACGTGGGCTCCGGATTCGATAAGCAGCTGTACCGTGTCCGTGTGGCCACCCTCGGCCGCCAGCATCAGCAGGCTCTGGCCATCGCTGGTGCGGACGTCTACGGGTACCCCGGCCCCGAGCAGGGGCGCCAGGAAGCCCGCTGCCCCCTTGCGCGCCAACTCGAAAATCCCCTGGGCAAAGGCGATGGCGTCTTCGTCATTCTGGTTTTCCGGGGCCTGTGGCTGGCCGGATTTCGGATCAGTCATCATAATTCCTCTAGGTGCCAGACGCTGGACAGACCTACGACAGCACTGTTACAACCGGGTTTAGCGTAGTATCACAGAACGGGCCAGGGTCCGTCACGGTGACCGAGACACCGGCCAATCAGCAACAGGAGACATCCCCGTGAAACTTGAGGTGCAAGGCATCGAAGAAGGTCAGCCAATCCCGGAAAAATTCGCGTTTGGCGTTTACAGCGAGGCAGATCATATGAGTTTCGGGCCCAACCGCAACCCCGAGACGGTCTGGACGGGCGCGCCCGATGGTACCCGCAGCTTCGTGGTGATGATGTTCGATCCGGACGTGCCCAGCGTCGCCGATGATGTCAATCAGGAGGGCAAGACCGTGTCCAAGGACCTGCCCCGGGTGGATTTCTTCCACTGGCTGCTGGTGGACGTGCCCGCCGGCACCAGCCGGATTCCCGAAGGCGAGGACAGCGACGGCGTGATTCCCAAGGGCAAGGCGCCGGGTCCGGGGCCCATCGGTATCCGTGGGGTCAACAACTACACCCAGTTCCTGGCCGGCAACCCGGACATGGCCGGCACCTACGCCGGTTACGATGGCCCCTGTCCGCCCTGGAACGACGAGATCATCCACCACTACCATTTCGAAGTGCACGCGCTGGATATCGAAAGCCTGGGCCTGTCCGGTGACTTCGACGGCAACGACGTCCGCCAGGCCATGGCCGGCCACGTCCTGGCCAGCGCCCGGGTCACCGGAACCTACACCCTGAACCCGGCCCTGCGCTAGGCGGTCATGGAATTGTCGTGAGGCTGTCACCCCGCGGTCATGCGCCCGTGTGAGCATTGACTCATCCGGGCGGCTGACGGCGGGGGACACCATGCGACACTACCGGAGCGTTTTCATTTCTGATGTGCACCTGGGCACCGCGGATTGCCAGGCGGCCTATCTGCTGGATTTCCTGAACCAGGTGCGCTGCGACACACTGTACCTGGTCGGCGACATCGTCGATCTCATCGCCATGCAAAAGCGGGTGCACCTGCCCCCGGAGCATCACGCCATCGTCCACCGGTTCATCGAGATCGCCGCCGAGGGTACCCGGGTGGTCTATGTCCCGGGCAACCACGACGAGTTCTTCCGCAAATTCTGCGGCCAGACCATCGCCGGCATCGAACTGAGGCACAAGGTGGTGCATACCACCGCGGACGGGCGCCGGTTCATGGTGTGCCACGGTGACCAGTTCGACCAGGTGGTGCGGTGCAGTCCGCTGATGCTGCTGGTAGGTGACCGGGCCCACGGCCTGCTGTTGCGGCTCAACCGCTGGTTCAACGGCTTGCGGCGTCTGCAGGGCAAACCTTACTGGTCACTGGCGGCCTGGGTGAAAAGCCGTATTGGCCGGGCCCGCACCTTCATTCGCCGGTTTGAACTCGCGGCCCTGACGGTGGCCGAGAAGGGCCACTACGACGGATTTATTTGTGGCCACATCCATTCCGCCGGCTTCCTGCGCAGCGAAACCGGCCTCTACTGCAACGACGGCGACTGGGTCGAGCATTGCACCGCCCTGGTGGAACAGGGCGACGGCCGCCTCGAGCTGCTGCACTGGTCGGAGGCGCCGTCCATCCTGGCGGTGGAGCCGGACGCCCCGCATCCGGACGTGTGCGGCGAGGCCCGGCCGGCGCTCGATCCGGTACCGGCCGGCTTCGTGGAACAGGTCAATCGCCTGGCGAGTTAGTGCCGGGCGCCGGCTGCCGGAAACCTTTTCCCTCGTTGTCCAGTCACACACCCTGAGACCCTGAATCACGGACCGGAAATACTGCTTTCCAGGCCCGGGCTTGGCCGTTCGGCAATCCATCCGGACGGATGGGCGTATGTTTTCGGGTATTCCGGCCGCAATGCACGTACACGAGGTATCACCATGAAGCCCATCCTGTTTGTCATTTTGGTACTGGCGGGGGCGGTGGCCCACGCCGCCCAGCCGCCCTCGGCCCTGGTTGACGCCGATTGGCTGAACGAGCACCTGAACCAGGATCAGCTGGTGGTGCTGGACGTACGGTCTGGTATCGACAACGGTGGGGATCGCAGCAGTTTCCAGCAGGCCCACATTCCCGGCAGTCGCTACAGCAGCTACACCGGCGACGGCTGGCGCGAGAACCGCGACGGCGTCCAGGGCGTGCTGCCGCCGGTGGCCAGCCTGGAGCGGCTGGTCGGCAGCCTGGGCATCGGCAACGACGACACCGTGGTGATCGTGCCCGCGGGCACGGGCGCGACCGATTTTGGCAGCGCCGCCCGGGTGTACTGGACCTTCCGGGTGCTGGGCCATGACCGGGTGGCGGTTCTCAACGGCGGCTTTGCCGGTTGGCGCGCCGCCGGTTTCCAGGTCGCCAGCGGCGAGGGCGCCGACTACGAGCTGGCGAAGTTCAGCGGCCGCCTGCAGCCGGAGCTGATCGCCACCCTGGCGGAAGTCGAGCAGGCGCGGGAGTCCCAGGCCCAGCTGGTGGACGCGCGCCCGGCCGACTATTTCCGCGGCGAGACCCAGTCCCCGGCCGCCAAGGCACCGGGCACCATTCCCGGCGCCAGGAACCTGCCCCATCACCAGTTTGTCGGTCAGCGTGACGAGGTCTTTTACCTGGACGCTGAGCGCGTCACCGGCCAGGTCAACGCGGCCAAGCTGGATCCGGCGGCGCGCACCATCTCCTTCTGCAACACCGGCCACTGGGCCGCCACCGACTGGTTCGTGCTGAGCGAACTGGCGGGGTTCCAGGAAGTGGCCCTGTACGACGGTTCCATGTCCGAGTGGTCCCAGGACAGCAGCAGGCCAATCCAGGTGGCCCGCAAGGGCCTGGGCAAGCTGCTTGATCTGTTCGACTGAGCGCCCGGCCCATGACTGACACCGCCCTCGCCCAGCCGGCGGCGCCAAGCCCCGGCTGGCAGATCGACCGATTTGTTGTTGCCACCGCCCTGACCGGGTTCGCCCTGCTGGCCGGCCTGATCTGGCTGGAAACCGAACCCTTCATGGTGGTGCTGTTCGTGATCGGCACCGTCTTGGGCATTGCCCTGTATCACGGCGCCTTCGGATTCACCGCCGGCTGGCGCAATCTGGTGGTGCACCGCCGGGGCGCGGGGATGCGCGCCCAGCTGCTGTTGTTTGGCCTCAGTTCGCTGATCATGGTGCCGTTGCTGCACAGCGGCCAGGCCGGCCTGGTGGGCGCGGTTGCGCCGGTGGGCACCTCGCTGGTGGTGGGCTCGTTCCTGTTCGGCATCGGCATGCAGCTTGGTGGCGGCTGCGGCTCCGGAACCCTGTTCACTGTCGGCGCCGGCAACATCCGCATGGTCATCACCCTGGTGTTTTTCATCGTCGGCACCGTCGCCGGCTCCATTCACCTGCCCTGGTGGCTGGACCAGCCCGGGTTTGACCCGGTGCCCCTGGTGGCCACCCTCGGTGTCAGTGGTGCCATTCTGGCCCAGTGGATCGGTCTGGGCCTGATTGCGCTCTGGGTCAACCGCGTCGAGCGCAAGAGCCACGGCTCGGTGGAGCGGGGCGAACTGCTCTGGCAGGCCCAGGGGCATGGGGTGTTCCGCACCCTGGTGTCGGGTCGCTGGCCGTTCACCTGGGCCATCCTGATCCTGGCGGTGGGCAACGCCCTGACCCTGGCCATCGGCGGCGCGCCCTGGAGCATCACCTTCGCGTTCAACGTCTGGGGTGCCAAGGCCCTGGAGGCGATCGGCGTGAACATGGGGCAGTTCGAGTTCTGGCAGTGGCAGTACCCGGCCATGGCGTTGAAGGACTCGGTGCTCACCAACATTCCCTCGGTGATGAACTTCGGGCTGCTGCTGGGCGCCATGCTGGCGGCGGGCCTGGCCAACCGGTTCAACGAGGCCAGCCGCAACCGGCCCGAGTCAAGGCAGTTCCTGGCAGCGGTGGTCGGCGGCCTGCTGCTGGGCTACGGCGCCCGCCTCGGCTTTGGCTGCAACATTGGCGCCCTGTTCTCGGGCATTGCCTCGGCCAGCCTGCACGCCTGGGTCTGGTTTGCCTGTGCCTTTGCCGGCTCGCTCATCGGCATCCGGTTGCGGCCCTGGTTCCGCCTGCCAAACTGACATGGAGAGGGAGTCGAAGATGGCGCGCGCCTACAGCCGTACCCGTATCCTGATCACGTTTGTCGTGCTGCTGGTGCTGATCCTGGCGGATCACCTGGGCAGCCCGACCTTCCAGTTCAACGCCGGCCAGGGCAATGTCCAGACCGCCCTGAGCCAGCGCGATGACACCGCGTGCGCGCCTTGTGGCGCGCCCTGTCCCTCCACCCGCGACTGAGGCACGGGGCGCGCAGGGCCAGACAACTGACCGGGCCGGATTCCGGCGGGAGGGGAACAATGAACAAGGTGTGTGTGGTGATCGGTGTCGGTCCCGGCAATGGTGAGGCGCTGGTGCGCCGGTTCTGCGCCGAGGGCTACCAGGTGGCCATGCTGGCCCGCAGTGAGGACTATCTGACCGGGCTCGCGGACGAGCTGGCCAATGCCCACGCGTTTGTCCACGACGCCAGTGACCTGGCGGCCGCAGCCGGCGTCTTTGCCCGCATCGAGCAGCAGCTGGGCGCGGCCTCGGTGCTGCTGTACAACGCCGGCGGCGGTGCTTTCAAAAACGCGGAAGACGCCACCCTGGAGGAGTTCGAGGCCAACTGGCGCATCAATGTCGGCGGGCTGGTGGCCGCCACCCAGGCGGTGCTGCCGCAGCTGCGCCAGCATCCGACCGCCAGCATCGTGGTCACCAGCGCCTCGGCGGCCCTGCGCGGCCGGGCCAACACTGCGCCCTTCGCTTCCGCCAAGGCGGCCCAGCGCAGCCTGGCCCAGTCCCTGGCCCGGCAGTTGGGGCCGGAGAAAATCCACGTCGCCCTGGTCGTTCTCGATGGCGTGGTTGACCTGCCCCGGACTCGCAAGGCCATGCCGGACAAGCCCGATGACTTCTTCCTCAAACCGGCGGACGTGGCCGACTCCGTGTGGATGCTGACCCGGCAGGCGCCGTCGGCCTGGACCTTCGAGCTGGATCTGCGGCCCTTCGCCGAGACCTGGTAGGCTCGGCGCTCAGGCCTGGTGGCTGGCCAGGATCTTCTGCAGGAAGTCCCGGGTGCGCGGGTCCCTGGGGTGGTAGAAAATCTCGCTGGGCGGGCCCTGCTCGACGATCCGGCCTTCGTCGATGAAGATCACCCGGTCCGCCACGTCGCGGGCGAAGGACATCTCATGGGTCACCAGCAGCATGGTCTGGCGTTCCGCGGCCAGCTGTTTCATCAGTGCCAGCACTTCATCGACCCATTCCGGGTCCAGCGACGACGTCGGTTCGTCGAACAGGATGACCTCGGCCCCGGCGGCCATGGCCCGGCCGATTCCGATGCGTTGCTGTTGGCCCCCGGACAGGGAGGCCGGGTAGGCATCGGCCTTGTCCTCCAGGCCGATGCGTCGGAGGATGTCCCGGGCGCGCTCGTAGGCCCGGGCCTTGGGCCAGCCGTCCACCACCAGCAGGCGCTCGGCGATGTTCTGCAGCGCGGTCTTGTTGGCGAACAGCGCGTAGTTCTGGAACACGAACGCGGTCTGCCGGCGCAGCTGCAGGATGTCGGCCTTGCGGGCGCGGTTCACGTCCACGTGCAGATCGCCGACGGTGATTTCGCCGGCGGTCGGCTGCTCCAGGAAATTCAGGCAGCGCAGCAGGGTCGATTTGCCGGTGCCCGAGGGCCCGATCACCACCACGATCTCGCCTTTCTGGATGGTCAGGTCGATGCCGTCGAGTACCACGGCGTCGCCAAACTGTTTGCGTAATCCCTTGAGTTCGATCATCGGCTGTAGGCCCTGTTCAGACGGGTTTCCAGGTTGCCCTGCAGCCAGGACAGCATCTCCACCACGATCCAGTACATGATCGCCGCGACAATGAACGCCTCGAAGTACAGGAAGCTGCCCGAGGCCTCTTTCTGGGTTGCGCCCATGAGCTCGGTGACCCCGAGGGTAAAGGCCAGGGAGGTGGCCTTGATCATGTCGATGAAGTAGTTCATCAGGGTCGGCAGCGCGACCCGGGTGGCCTGGGGCAGGATGATCCGGCGCATCAGCTGGCCGTTGGTCATGCCGATCGACAGGGCCGCTTCGGTCTGGCTGCGATCAACCCCGACGATGGCGGCCCGGATCGACTCGGCCATGTACGCCGAGAAGTGCATGGTCAGGCCCATGATGGTGGCGGTGATGCCATCGATCACCGTCAGGGCGCTGAACAGCTGGGGCAGGCCGTAGTAGAACAGGAACAGCTGGACCAGCAGCGGGGTGCCCCGGAAGAACGAGATGAACACGATGGTGAACTGGTTCAGCACAGGAATCCGCAGCACCCGGATGACCGCGAACAGGCAGGCCAGGATCAGAGCCAGCACCATGCCCAGCGACGCCAACTGCAGCGTCAGGGGCAGGTACCCGAGCAGGACGGGGACCAGCCCCAGCATGTAGTCGACGTCGAGTGGACCCATAGTCTGGTTCCTGTTGGTGGCAAGAGCGCCCGTTAGGGCGCGGTGATGTCGGTGCCGAACCACTCCTCGGAGATGGCGCGCAGGGTGCCCTTGTCGCGCAAGGTGGCGAGGGCGGCGTTGACCTCATCGCGCAGGGCGCGACCGCGCTCGGTGTCCGGGAACGGGTAGGCGTTGGTGATCTGGGAGAAGGTCGGTCCGGCCAGCTCCAGGGGCAGGGGCTTCTCCTTGATGATCTGGCTGGCACTGACCCGGTCCATGACAAAGGCATCGACCCGGCCCAGGGCGGTGTCGCGCTCGATGTTGCTGTCGTAGGTCTTGATGTTGATCTCATCGGCGTAGGACAAATCCCGCAACAGGGCCTCGAAATTGGAGCCCAGGTTGACCGCCACGGTCTTGCCCTTCAGGTCCTCGACGCCGTTGATCTCGTCGTTGCCGGCCTTGGTCACCACCTGGGCGCCATCGTAGACGTAAGGGTCGCTGAACAGGTAGACCTGCTGGCGTTCCTCGGTGATGGTGATCTGGTTGGCCACGGTGTCGATGCGACCGGCGCCGAGCATGCCGAACAGGCCGGAGAAGGCCGCGGTCTGATACTCGACCTCGCGCCCCATTTCTTCGGCGACGGCGTTCATCACGTCGACTTCAAAGCCCTTGAGGGTGTCCTGCTCCACGAAGGTGAACGGGAAATACTGGCCGGACATGCCGACCCGGATGGTGTTGTCCTGGGCCTGCAGCGGGCCGGCGATCAGCGACAGCAGTACCAGAGCGGAAGCAAGTAGCAGTTTCATGGTCTTGTCCTTTTCAGAATGAGTCCAGAATTTACAACAGTTTAGCAAGCTGGACCGGGTTATCGGATACGGGCTTTCCTTAGTGCCGGATTGCCCGGGTGCCCTGACCCGGGGCGATCCTCCCAGGCCAGCTGCCGGTAGTCAAAGCCCGGCGCCAGCGTGGGTTTGATGATCTGGAAGTAGGGCGAAGCATCGAAATCCCGGGGCGTAAACAGCGAGTGGTTCCGAAGCCGGTAGGCCTCCCGGGTGCAGTCGTCGCAGTCCGGATCGTTCGCGGGCACGATCCGGACCAGAGGCAGGATCGGGTAGCGCAGCTGCTGAAAGCTCTCGGCGATGAACGTGGAGCAGATAGCCCGGGTCGGGTCGCCGCTGCCAAACGTCAGCAACCGGTGCCGGTAGCGGGTCGGCACCGGCGGGGTCGGCAGCAGGTAGCGGGCCAGGTCGAACACGTTCTTGAGATCGTAGGTGTTGCCCAACCGGCTCAGGGCATACCGGGTCAGGCGCTGCAGGTCGTCGTCATCCAGGCCCACTGGCCGACAGATCCGGGTGTGGCTGTGCCGGTAATGGGACAAGGGCAGGCTGCGAATGCCGCGCTCCAGGTCGGCCTCGATCAACACGTGGGGCTCGCCCTGGTCGCTCTGGCCCAGGCCGGCGTTGTCGCCCAGGTACAGGGCGCTGTGGGACCAGGTGGACTGGGTCAGGTACTTGATGGCGATGCTGATCCGGGTGTCGCCTTCCACCAGCAGCACGTCGCCGGGCCGAAGCGCGCCCTTCAGCTGCACGTAGGTTGCGGTCGGGATCGAGTTGCGCGTCACCTGCTTCGACAGGTAGGCGGCAAGCCAGGCCGACAGCCAGCTTTGGATCCTGCCCATGCTGCTCTCCCTCAAGGCCGTTGAGAGGCTCTCCCTACCTATACTGTAGCGAACTCACGGGCCTGGGCCAGCCTGCGATTGCGGTCCCGACGCCCGGCTGTAACAAAGCGCGGTAACGGGTGTCAGTACGCAGTAGGCCGGCCGATCGGGAACCGACCCCGGAATCGACCCTGACACCGAAACAGAAACAGAAATAAAGGGGGAGCGATCATGACGGCTCCGGCGACAACCGCAGGCCACTGGCTGCTCGGTGGCGCACTGACCCTGACCCTGCTGCTGGCGGCCGGCAGCGGGCTGGCCCAGCAGAAGAACGGCTTCGACCTGAGCGGCGCGATCATCCCGCCGGCGCAGATCCTGCAAGGCGGCCCGCCGCGGGATGGTATTCCCGCCATCCGGGAGCCCCGGTTCGAGGTGCCCGGACCGAGCCAGCCCTGGCAGGCCAATGACCTGATGCTGACTTTCGATGCCGACGGCGACAGCCGGGCGTTCCCGATCGGGATCCTGAACTGGCACGAGGTCGTCAACGTCCGCCTGCCGACCCAGGCGGTGCTGATCACCTTTTGTCCGTTGTGCGGCACCGGCATCGGTTTCGATCCGGTGATCGATGGCGAGACCCTGACGTTCGGCGTCTCGGGGTTGCTCTACAACAGCGACCTGCTGATGTACGACCATCAGACCGAGTCGCTCTGGTCGCAGATCGAGGGCCGGGCGGTGTCCGGACCGCTGGCCGGCCGGGAACTGACCCCGGTGCCGGTGCGGCACGAACTCTGGCAGGCCTGGCGCGAGCGGGTCGGCGCGTCGGGCCGGGTGCTGTCCACCGACACCGGTTACGGCCGGGATTACCGGCAATCGCCCTACGGCAATTACGACCGCTCGGAGCGGCTGTATTTTCCGGTGACCCGCATCAGCCGGAAATACCACCCCAAGACCTGGGTGCTGGGCTGGAGCCACCGGGGTGAGGCCAAGGTCTGGCCGTTCCCGGAGCTGGCCGAGCACGGCGGCGTGGTGCAGGACTCCGTGGGCGGCCAGGCGGTCACGGTGCATTACGATCCGGCCACGCCCTCGGCCGAACTGCGGGACTCTGACGGCGCGCTCTTGCCTGCCACCCGGGCCTTCTGGTTCGCCTGGTACACCTTCCACCCGGACACCGCCATCTTCGAGGCCAAATAAATGACCTGGCTGGTGTAATGGTTGCAGAAATCATGTGTCTCACTGATAACCGCCCGCGAGGGCGGTGGCGGGGCCTGAGCCCCGGTAACAATCCCGATAACAACACAGTGATCAGGGAGAGATGTCATGACCAAACTCCATCCACTCCGACACGCGATTCGCCTCAGCCAGGAGCATCGCCGGACCACCTGGTGGTCGGCGCTGCTGATGACCGCCGCGCTGGCGGCGTCCGGTGGCGTCGCGGCGACCTGCGGCCCGTGTTCGCCGTGCAAAGGCAAGTGCAGCCCCAGCCAGCAGTGCAAGGCCCGATGTAACCCCTGCGCGGCCAAGAATCCGTGCGCCAGCAAGAACCCGTGCGCGGTCAAGAATCCGTGCGCGACCAAAGGCTGCAACCCGTGCGCCATCAAAGGCTGTAACCCCTGTGCCACCAAGGGGTGCAATCCCTGCGCCGGTGCCAACCCCTGCGCCGCCAAACCCAATCCCTGCGCGGCCAAGCGGGTAACCCGGCCGGCCGGATACCAGCCGTATGAGGGTAATCCCTGCGCCCTGGTGGCCATGGGCAAGACCCTGTTCAACGACTCCTCGCTCAGCAGCAACGGTCTGGCCTGTGCGACCTGTCACATGAACAACGCCGGCTACAACGCCACCTTCGTCAACGCCTACCCGCACTCGGTGGCCATGGCCCGGGAGGTGTTCGGCATGGGCACGGTGCATCTCGACGAGATGGTGCAGATCTGCATGGTCCGGCCCATGGCCAGTGACCCGCTGGCCTGGGACAGTGAGCAACTGGCCGCGCTGACCGCGTACATGGAAACCGTTCAGGCCGAGGTCGCAGCCAACCCCTGCGCGCTCAAGGGCGCGAAGTGCGGGGCCTGTAATCCCTGTGCCGGCAAAAACCCGTGTGCCACCAAGAACCCGTGTGCGAGCAAGAACCCGTGCGCGGTGAAAAATCCCTGCGCATCAGTGTCGCCAGACCGCACCGGAGACCGGGCCGCGTGAACCGGGGTCGCCCACCCTTCGCTGGCGCCAGCACCGGGCTGGCGCCAGCGTCACAGGAGAACGCCATGATGATGGAACTGCAGGTACCGACACCGGACACGCTGACCGACGCCCAGTTGGGCACCAGCCTGGCCGCGGTGGCCGAGATTCGGGAATGCTACCGGGTCCTGGCCCGGGGTGGCCTCAACATCGTCGGGGAGGTCCTGCGTGGTCAGGGGCCTTTCTACGAGTTGGACCATTACCCCAAGGACGATGTCTTTGACGCCGACAACGCCTCCCAGTATTACTACCACGCCCATCGGGACGACCACGACGAGCACGGCCATTTCCACCTGTTCCTCCGGGACCGCTCGCTGTCGCCGCAGGCCAGGCCGGTGCTGGGGCCGACCGGGTCGGACCGGGTCGCCCATGTGGTGGCCATCGCGATGGACGCCTGGGGCTTTCCCACCGACCTGTTCGCGGTCAATCGCTGGGTCACCGACGAGAGCTGGTTGCCGGCGGCGGAGGTCATTGCCGCCCTGGACCGCTTCCAGGTCGATCACGCCTACCCCAGCTGGCCGGTGAATCGCTGGATGGGTGCCATGGTGCGCTGCTTCCGACCGCAGATCGAAGCCCTGTTGCTGCACCGGGATCGGGTGGTGGCGCAGAGTGGTAGGCCGCTGGCGGAGGTGCTGGAGGATCGCAGTCTGGAGGTCACCGGCAGCGTCCCGGTGGACGTGGAAGCCTGGGCCGGGACTCTGGAGCGGGAGCAGCGGCGGCGGGCCCTGACCCGGTTGCCGGCGCCAGAACGGCCGCTGGCGGGTTAGCCCGGGTCGTCCGACGGCGGGCCGCCCCGGCGGCTCTTCAGGGCCTCGGTGACCCGCTGGTTGATGCGGTCGAGCACCGCGTCGTCCACCCGGGCGGACGAGTGGCCCCGCATCAGTTCGGTGCTGGCCCGCAGGTTGCCGATGAACGATCGGCAGTGCCGGCACATCATCAGGTGCATCTTGATCGACAGATTCTTGCCGGCGTTCAGTTCGCCGTCGATGTAGTCGCTGGCGATCCCCGCCAACTCACGGCACATTAGCATTCGCCGGTCTCCTGGAACGTTTCCACCATCAGAAAGATCTTCTGGCGTGCCCGATGCAGCATCACGCGCAGGTTAGAGGCACTGACGTCGAGAATGTTACAGACGTCCTCCGATTTATGCTGGTGCGCCTCGTACAGGATCAGCGCCGAGCGCTGGGCTTCCGGCAGGTGGCCCAAGTGTTTGTCCAGGCAGTCGCTGAGGGCCCCGTTTTCCAGCAGGGCGTCGGCGGACTCATCAAACCGCAGTTTCGGCGGCGTGGCCCAGCGCCCGGCGGCGTTGAACCGGCTGTCCAGTTCCGGGTCCAGCCGCTCGGAGAAGTCGGTGGGGATTTCCCGGTGGCTCCCCCGCAGCTTGTTCTTGCAGCGGTTGGCCACGATGCGGTGCAACCAGGTCTTCAGGCCGGACCGGCCTTCGAACCGGCCGATGGCATCAATCACCGTCACCCAGCAGTCCTGCACCACCTCTTCGGCGGTGCTGGTGTCGACATAGAAGCGTGCGACCGCCAACATGCCGGCGGTGTAGGTGGACACCGCCTGGGTGTAGGCGGCCTGGTCGCCACGCTTCAGGGCGTCGACCAGGGTGTGTTCGTCTGCGACCGGTTGCGGAATCACGGGTGCCTGCCCTGTCAGTGAATGAGTGTCAGCCGTTGGTCAGCAAGAACGGCCCGGGGTTCCCCAGACCTTGGTCGAGGGCCAATGTGTCTTCAAGCTTAGATCAGGATGCGGGATTTTGAGGGGATTGTTATCAATTTGTGACCTCTCGCGGGGCCAAGTCACGTACTCTGTCAGTATTCCGATTCGGGTCGTTGAGGAACTTTTTTCCGGGATAACTGTAACAACCGCTCACCCGACGGGTCGGTGACCTATCCAAGACAGAACAAGGACTGATTCGATGAACCTGAAAAAGTGGCTGACGATCCTGGCAATCCTGGTGGTGGTGATCGCCTTCTGGAGCAGCGGCGCCCAGGAGTACCTGACCCTGGAAGCGCTCAAGACCCACCAGCAGGGGCTAAATGCCTGGATCATGGACAACGTCTGGCTGGCGGTCGGTGGCTACATGCTGATCTACATTGCCGTGACCGCCTTGTCGCTGCCCGGCGCCGCCATCATGACCCTGGCCGGGGGCGCCTTCTTTGGCAACGTCTACGGCCTGGCGGCGGTGTCCATCGCGTCCACCATCGGCGCCTCCATCGCCTTCCTGGTGGCCCGCTTCCTGGCCCGGGACACCCTGCAGAAGAAGTACGCCAGCACCGTGGCCCGCATGGACCGGGGCATTGAGAAGGACGGTGCCTTTTACCTGGCGACCCTGCGCCTGGTGCCGGTGTTCCCGTTCTTCCTGATCAACATCGCCATGGGCCTGACCGGCATGAAGCTGCGTACCTACGCGCTGGTGAGCTGGGCCGCCATGCTGCCGGGCACCTTCGTGTATGTGAACGCCGGCACCCAACTGGCCCAGATCCAGTCCACCGGTGACATCGTCTCCGCCGACCTGTTGCTGTCGTTCGCCCTGCTCGGCCTGTTCCCACTCATTGCCAAGTTCGTGGTTGGGTTCATTCGCCGACGCCGGGTCTATGCCGGCTGGCAGAAGCCGGAGTCGTTTGACTACAACCTGCTGGTCATCGGTGGCGGCTCGGCCGGTCTGGTGTCGGCCTACATTGCTGCGGCGGTCAAGGCCAAGGTGGCGCTGATCGAGCGGGACAAGATGGGCGGCGACTGCCTGAACACCGGCTGTGTGCCGTCCAAGGCCCTGATCCGCAGCGCCAAGGCCGCCGACACCCTGCGTCACGCCAATCGCTATGGCCTGGAGTCGGTGCCGGTGAAAGGCTCGTTCAAGACCATCATGGACCGGGTCCAGCGCGTCGTCGCCCAGGTGGAGCCCCACGATTCGCCGGAACGCTATCGAAAATTGGGGGTCGACTGCATCGCTGGCGAAGCCCGGTTCGTATCCCCCTGGGAACTGGAAGTGACCCACAGCGACGGCCGCACCGAGCGCCTGACTGCCCGTAGCATCGTGGTGGCCACCGGTGGCAAACCGGCGATGCCGCCGATCCCGGGGCTGGCCGACATGGCGCCGCTGAATTCCGACAACCTCTGGTCCCTGGAGACCCAGCCCGAACGTTTGCTGGTGTTGGGTGGCGGGCCGATCGGCTCGGAACTGGCGCACGCCTTTGCCCGTCTGGGCAGCAAGGTGACCCAGGTCGAGATGGCGGACCGGCTGCTGATGAAGGAGGACCCGGACGTGTCCGAGCTGATCCTGCGTCAGTTCGAGCAGGACGGCATCGACGTCCGGCTCGGGCATGCGGCCAAGGAGTTCGCCATCGAAGACGGCGAGAAGGTGGTCTACTGCGAGCATCAGGGCGAGCGGGTGCGAATCCCGTTTGATCAGGTGCTGGTGGCGGTTGGGCGCGCGGCCAACACCCGCAACCTGGGCCTGGACCAGATCGGGGTCGAGACCCTGCCCAACGGCACCGTGCCGGTGGAGGAGGACATGAGCCTGCGCTACCCCAACGTGTTTGCCTGCGGGGATGTGGCCGGACCTTACCAGTTCACCCACGCGGCCGCACACCAGGCCTGGTACGCCGCGGTCAACGGGCTGTTTGGCCAGTTCAAGCGCTTCAAGGTCGATTACCGGGTCATGCCCTGGGTCACCTTCACCTCGCCGGAAGTGGCCCGGGTCGGGCTGAGTGAGACCGAGGCGAACGAGCAGGGCGTGGCCTATGAGGTCACCCGCTACGGTCTGGACGACCTGGACCGGGCCATCGCCGAAAGCGCCGATCACGGCTTTATCAAGGTGCTGACCCCGCCCGGCAAGGACAAGATCCTGGGCGCGGTGGTGGTCGGCACCCACGCGGGCGAGATCCTCGCGGAATTTACCCTGGCCATGAAGCATGGCCTGGGTCTGAACAAGATTCTCGGCACCATCCATCCCTACCCGACCTGGAACGAGTCGGCCAAGTACGCCGCCGGGGAATGGAAGCGGGCGCACGCGCCCCAGGGTGTGCTGAATCTGCTGGAAAAACTGCACGGCTGGCGCCGTGGCAAAAACACCAAGGAAACCAGGAGCGTCTATGCCCCTCACTGAAGCACGGCCGGCCCGGAAGCGCATTCCGGCGGTTGAGATCATCGAGCCGCGAGCGCGGGACAGCTGGACCCACACCCGCAATGGCGACCCGCGCGGCTACATCGACGCCGACCGCCTGAAAGAGCTGTGGATCCACACCGGCACCGCCTGCAACTTGGCCTGCCCGTTCTGCCTGGAAGGCTCGCACCCGGGCGACGGCCGCATCCCGGGCATGAAGCTCAGTGACGTCAAGCCGTTCATCCACGAGGCCCTGGACATGGGCGTGGAGCAGTTCTCGTTCACCGGCGGCGAGCCGTTCGTGATCCGGGACTTCGTCAATATCCTCAATTACGCCAGCCAGCACCGGCCCTGTTTCGTGCTGACCAACGCCACCGAGCCCCTGCTCAAGCGCCGGCACCAGGTGCTGCCGTTGCTGGACAACCCCTACCCGATCCATTTCCGGGTCAGTCTGGATTTCCCGGACCGGGCCCGGCACGACAAGGACCGGGGCGACGGCAGTTTCGAACAGGCCTTGGAAGGCATCTGCTGGCTGCTGGCCCAGGGCTTCAAGGTGTCGATCGCGCGCCAGACCGATCCAGACGAAATTCCGGCCCAGGTGGAGGAGGCCTTCCGCGCCATTTTCCGGGACTGGGACATTCCCGAGAACCTGGCTTTCACCGCGTTTCCGGACCTGGGCACACCCGGCTCGGAAGACGGCAGCCCGGAGATCACCGAGACCTGCATGGACAAGTATCCGACCAAGGAAAGCCGGGCGCACTTCATGTGCACCTACACCCGGATGCTGGTGAAGAAGGGCGATCAGGTGCGGGTCTATGCCTGCACCCTGGTGGACGATGACCCGCAGTACGACCTGGGCGGCACCCTGGCCGAGAGCATGGATGAGCGGATCATGTTGCGGCATCACCGGTGTTTTTCCTGCTACCGGTTTGGGGCGAGTTGTTCGGCTCCTGGCTGATTGAGAGTTGGGCCGTCTGGGAGTGGCGGCCTGCGCGGCGGGGCCTGCTCTCCTTGGGAAAAGAACTCGCTGCGCTCGGACACCTTTTCCTGGCGGAGAACAGGCCCCGCCCCACAGACCGCGCCGAGTTTGGTGCGGTCATCCAAATAAAAGAGTGGAATTGAGAGATGACGACATTTGAGGGTGCCCTGTTTTGGGGGTTTTTGGTGGTGTACGGCATTGTCATGTACGTGCTGTCACCGAAGAGCAAGAACGCCAATTCGTTCTACAAAGGCGCCGATGACCAGGGCAATCCGGTCAGTCAGTGGTCGCTGACCGCCAGTATTTTCATCAGCTGGATTTTCGCCAAGTCGGTGACCAACGCCGCCAACTTGGGGGCGGCTTACGGCGTGACCGGGGGGCTGGCGTACGCCAGTTACTGGCTGTCGATTCCGGTGGCCGGGTACATCATTTACCTGATCCGGACCCAGACCGGGGCCAGGTCGCTGCAGGATTTCCTGACGTCGCGCTTCGGCCGGCTGGCGGCGCTGGCGTTTGCCGCCGCGATCCTGATCCGGCTGTACAACGAGGTCTGGAGCAACACCGCGGTGGTGGGCGGTTACTTCGGCCTGCCCGGGCAGTGGGAATACTACGTTTCCGCCATGCTGTTTACCCTGTTTACCCTGGCCTACAGCCTCAAGGGTGGGCTGCGGTCGTCGATCTTTACTGACGTGATCCAGGCGGTGGTGTTCGTGTTCTTCGTCGGTGCGGTGCTGTTCCTGATCGTGCCCGCCAACGACACCAGTGCCCTGCTCAGCAACGGCGAGTTCCGGCTGGAGGCCGGTTTTGACCTGCTGCTGGTGGCGCTGCTGCAGCTGTTCAGCTACCCGTTCCACGATCCGGTGCTGACCGATCGGGGCTTTGTGAACAAGGAAAAGACCATGCTCAAGAGCTTCGTGGTCGCCGGTCTGCTCGGTTTTGTCGCGGTCTTTATCTTCAGTCTGGTCGGCGTGCACGCCCGGATCAACGGCATCGAGGCCATGGGCAATGCGCCCGCGGCAGTCGGACAGTCCCTGGGGCTGGCGGCATTGTTCTTCATGAGTGTGGTGATGATGACCTCGGCCGGCTCGACCCTGGATTCCACCTTCACCTCCCTGGCCAAATCCCTGGCGGTGGATCTACCGCGGCTGGCGCGCCGGACCAGGGATCGGATGCCGAGTATACGGGTTGGCGCGGTGGTGATGGTGATCTTTGCCTTCGCCGGTAACCTGCCGATGTTCGCCGGCACCGACATCCTCAAGGCCACCACCATTTCCGGCACCATGGTCATGGGCCTGGCGCCGGTGTTCCTGTTCTACGGCTTCACCCGCTGGTCGCCCTGGAGTTTCCACCTCAGCTTCTGGACTGGGCTGGCCCTGGGCGTGTTGCTGGCGGCGGGCCTGATTCCGGCCAGTTGGGCCATCGGTGAGGGCAAGTACGCCATGCTGCTGGGGGTCAACGCCTACGGCATTCTGATCTGCTCCGCCGGATTCTTCCTGCCCCTGCTGCTGCGTCGCCTGGCCGGGTGGTCGCTGGCGGCGGGCGAGGCCTGAGGCAACTATGACCGAAGGCCGCAGTTGTCCCCTGGCGTACCGGTATCGGCCCCAGGATCTGTGCGCGCAGCCAGAGGCGGTGGCCGAGGAGGTGGTCTACGTCATCGGTGGCCTCTATGGCAATCCGCTGGCGCTGACCGAAATCGAACGCATGGCCGCGGCGGAGCAGGCGGCCGGACGTCGGGTCCGGCTGGTGTTCAACGGCGATTTCAACTGGTTCAACGCCAGCGATGAGCTGTTCCGCGACATCAATCAGCGGGTGCTCCGGCACACCGTCAGTCTGGGTAACGTCGAATACGAGCTGGCCAACCCGAGCCCGGGCGCCGGCTGCGGCTGCGCCTACCCGGAGTTTGTCGACCAGGCCGTGGTGGCCCGCTCGAACCGGATCATGACCCGGCTCCAGGCGCTGGCATCGGGGCATCCGGATTTGCAGGCGCGTCTCGCCGCTCAGCCCCGGTATCGGTGCTTTATCTTTGGAGGACTAAAGATTCTCGTGGTGCACGGCGACCCGCAATCCCTGGCGGGCTGGGGCCTGGCGTACGAGGCCTTCGAGGCCGGCAACGACGCCGAGCTGGCAGGCTGGTTCGCCGCCACCGGGGCCGACGTCATCGCCAGCACCCACACCTGTCTGCCGGTGCTCTGGTCCGGTGCGGTCGCCGGCCGCGAACGCATCGTGGTCAACAACGGCTCGGCCGGGATGGGGAACCTGGTCGCGGATGGCCGGGGCCTGATTACCCGTATCGCCGGTACGGCTCCCGCCAGCGGCGCGATTGCCGGCCATCACCTGGCCGGCGTGGAGGTGTCGCTGGTGCCGGTGGCGTTCGACCTTGAGGCCTGGCTGGGCCAGTTCGACACGCTCTGGCCGGCTGGATCGCCCGCCGCCGAGTCCTACCGGCAGCGGATCCGGGAGGGCACCCAGCTGGCGGCCGGAGGCCTTCGTTTCGAGGCCGCTGCCTAACCATTTTGTCACTGGCGAATCCGGGGATCCGGTCTATCCTGAAAGGGTGAGTCACAGCCCTGCGGCCGGTGCCAGGTGGCGTCGACTTGAAATATATTTTGTGGTCTATATAATTCTGCACTAACTTTTTGAGGCGAATTGATCACGTTATGACATCTGAAGGATCGAATACCACCGCCATCAGCCTCCGGACCCCGGTCAAGGATGATGGCTACAGGCTCCACCAGCTGGTGGCCGAATGCCCCCCGCTGGATCCCAACTCGATTTACTGCAATCTCTTGCAGTGCAGCCACTTTGCCGAAACCGGCGTGGCCGCGGAGAAGGAAGGCGATCTGGTCGGCTTTATCTCCGGATACATCCCTCCCCAACAGCCCGAAACCGTGTTTGTCTGGCAGGTGGCCGTTCACGAGAAAGGTCGTGGACAGGGTCTGGCCAAGCGGATGCTGAAGGAAATCGTGAGCCGTAACGCGTGCAAGGACGTAACGCATATGGAAACGACGATCACCGCAGACAACGAGGCTTCCTGGGCGCTGTTCCGTTCTTTCGCCCGTGATTTGGGAGCCGAGCTCACTTACCACGAGCACTTCGAGAAAGAGACCCATTTCGGTGGGCAGCACGATTCCGAGTTCCTGCTGCGCATCGGGCCTTTCACGAAGCCCGTCTGAGAGCCCCGGTCAACGCCGGCCCCCGCCGGCGCAGACTGACTGTGAGACTGTGTATTGGATTAGCCGGCAGACCACTGAGGTAGGTCTGCCACCAGGCTTCAACCAGCGCACGGCGGGCTTATCGCGACCGACCCCGAACCCCCGATAGGTCCCCGCGCATCTACCTCGAACCTGACATGCTAAGAGGCAAGACAATGGAAATTTTCAAGTCAACCGAATCCGAAGTACGGGTCTATAGCCGTGCGTTCCCCGTCGTTTTCAACCGTGCCAAGAACGCCCACCTGTACACCGAAGACGGCAAGGAATACCTGGATTTTCTCGCCGGTGCTGGTTCCCTGAACTACGGCCACAACAACGACACCCTGAAGAAAGCGCTGATCGAGTACATCGAAGCCGATGGCGTCAGCCAGGGCCTGGACATGTTCACCACGGCCAAGCACGACTTTATGGAAGCCTACAAGACCCACATCCTGGATCCCCGTGGCCTGGACTACAAGATGCAGTTCACCGGCCCGACCGGCACCAACTGTGTCGAGGCGGCGCTGAAGCTGGCGCGTAAGGTCAAGGGTCGCAACGGCATCATCTCCTTCACCAACGGTTTCCACGGCGTCACCATGGGTGCGGTGGCCACCACCGGTAACAAGCACCACCGTGGTGGTGTTGGCACGCCCCTGGGCAACGTCGACTTCATGTTCTACGACGGCTACCTGGGCGACGACGTCGACACCCTGGCGATCATGGACAAGCTGCTGTCCGACGGCTCCTCCGGCTTCGAACTGCCGGCGGCGGTCATCGTCGAGGCGGTCCAGGGCGAAGGTGGCCTGAACGCCTGTCGCGCCGAGTGGCTCAAAGGCCTGTCCGAGCTGTGTCAGAAGCACGACATCCTGCTCATCCTGGACGACATCCAGGCCGGTAACGGCCGCACCGGTGAGTTCTTCAGCTTCGAGTTTGCCGGCATCAAGCCGGACATCGTCACCGTGTCCAAGTCCCTGAGTGGCTACGGCCTGCCGATGGCGCTGGTGCTGTTCAAACCGGAACTGGACGTCTGGGATCCGGGCGAGCACAACGGCACCTTCCGCGGTAACAACATGGCGTTCATCACCGCCCGCACCGCGGTGGAAACCTACTGGCAGGACGACGCCTTCGCCAACGAGGTGAAAGCCAAGACCAAGGTCCTGGGCGACGCCCTGCAGGCCATTTGCGACAAGTATCCCGGTCAGTTCAAAATGAAAGGCCGGGGTCTGATGCGCGGCATCGAGGCGAAAAACGCCGATCTGACCGGTCCGATCACCAAGCGCGCGTTCGAGCGTGGCCTGATCATCGAGACCAGTGGTCCGAACGACGAAGTCATCAAGTGCCTGATGCCTCTGACCACCAGTGAGGACGATCTGAAGAAAGGCGCCGCACTGCTGGCCGAGAGTGTCGACGAGATTATGCAGGAAGGTGTCAGCGAGGCGTCCTGAGACGCCTCACCACTGCGAACATTCATGCTGCAGGATAGCGAAGGCGAACCTATGACTAGTCAACTACATACCGTCGAGAAGATCGGCGGTACCTCAATGAGCAACTATGAGGCCGTCCGCGATAACATCATCATTGGTAATCGCAGCAAGGACGACCTGTACCAGCGTATCTTCGTGGTGTCCGCCTACGGCGGTGTCACCAACGAACTGCTCGAGCACAAGAAGACTGGCGAGCCCGGGGTCTACGCCCTGTTTGCCGATGCCGAGTCGGACTGGGCCTGGGGCGACGATCTGACCAAGCTGGTGAAGTTTCTCACCGACATCAACGGTGAACTGTTCGAGGACCCCATGCTCAAGCAGCAGGCGGACCAGTTCATCACCGATCGCATTGAGGGTGTCCGGGGCTGCCTGATCGACCTGCAGCGTCTGTGTTCCTACGGCCAGTTCCAGCTCGAGGAGCACCTGCTGACGGTGCGGGAAATGCTGGCGGGCATCGGTGAGGCCCACAGCGCCTTCAACACCGCGCTCAAGCTGCAGCAGGAAGGCATCAACGCCCGCTTCGTGGATCTGACCGGCTGGCGCGACGCCGAGCTGCTGCCGCTGGACGAGAAGCTGCAACAGGCCTTCGACGCCGTCGACCTGAGCCGGGAACTGCCGATCGTGACCGGTTATGCCCAGTGCAAGGAAGGCCTGATGCGCACCTTCGACCGGGGTTACAGCGAGATGACCTTCAGTCGGGTGGCGGTGATCACCGAGGCCCGCGAGGCAATCATCCACAAGGAATACCACCTGAGCTCCGCCGACCCCAACATCGTGGGCGAGGACAAGGTGGTGCCCCTGGGCCGGACCAACTACGACGTCGCCGACCAGCTGGCCAACCTGGGTATGGAAGCGATCCACCCACGGGCCGGCAAGGGCCTGCGCCAGAACGAAATCCCCCTGCGGGTGATGAACACCTTCGAGCCCGAGCACACGGGCACGCTGATCACCGGTGACTACATCAGTGAGACGGCGCAGGTGGAGATCATCGCCGGCGCCAAGGGCGTGTTTGCCATCGAAGTGTTCGACCAGGACATGCAGGGCGAGCCGGGTTCCGATCGCAAGATCCTGGACGTGCTGAGCCGCTACAAGGTCCGGTTCATGGCCAAGGACACCAACGCCAACACCATCACCCACTACGTCGACAGCACGCTCAAGCACGTCAAGCGGGTGGTCCGGGCGCTGAAGGAGGAGTTCCCGAACGCCGAAATCAGCACCCGCAAGGTGTCCCTGGTGTCGGCGATTGGCAGTGACATGAAGGTGCCGGGCATCCTGGCGCGCTCGGTCAAGTCGCTGGCCGACAACGAGATCAGCGTACTGGCCATCCACCAGTGCATGCGCCAGGTGGATATCCAGTTTGTGATTGATGAGGATCACTACGAGAAGGCCATTGCCGCCCTCCACGGTGTCCTGATCGAGCCCCACAACCACGAGTACGCGATCGTCGCCGCCTCGATCGAATGACCGGTTATCCACAGGCGGGGCGGCCTGCTCCGCCTGTGGATACTGCCGTTTGCACCCGCTTCCCGCCGTTCCTGGCAACCTGCCCCACCGACCAATCCAGCCGCCGTCCGGTCACGTATTTTCTGTAAATTTCCAACCGGTACCACAGCCATGCGTAAAACCGACAGGCTGGGACCGTCTCCGACCACGCCCAACAATGGCGAAAGGGATTCCCTGGTTGGGTTGTACTTCAGGGATGCGTCCCGGTATGAACTCTTAACCGACGAGGCGGAACGCCGCCTGTCCCGTAAACTGACGCGCTGCTACCGCATCATCAGTGGCGAACTGGCGCTGCCGGAAGCGACACCGCAGACCTTCCGGGAAGTGGTGGGCAGTCTCGGCGACGCCTGCGCCTTTTCGACACGGTGCCGGCGCGCCTTTCATCTGGCCACGGCCTGCCGGCGCAAACTGATCCAGAGCAATCTGCGCCTGGCCGTGCACATCGCCCGCCGTTACTCCCAGCACGGGATTCCCATGTCGGACCTGATCCAGGACGCCAACGTCGGTCTGATCAAGGCGGCGGAGCGGTTTGATCCGAGCCGGGGCTTCCGGTTTTCCACCTACGCCTACTGGTGGATCAGCGAGGAGGTGAAGCGCTGCCTGCAGCGGGGCAACCGCCTGGTGCACACCCCGGAGAACGTCGTGGACGAGATCCGGCAGCTGCAAAAAGTGTCCCTGAGCATGCATCAGAGCCTGGGCCGGACACCGTCCCAGTCCGAGCTGGCGCGGGAAATGGAGGCGACGCCGTCGAGGATCGGCGAGCTGCGGGCGCTGGCGCTGCGGGAGGTGTCCACCGACGTGCCTCTGGTGGACGACGGCTCGGTCACCCTGGGCGACAGCCTGGAGAGCGCCGAGCAGAGCTCGCCCGAGCACCCCATGTCCGAGCGCGACCGCAGTCGCACCCTGAAGGCCATGCTTGGGGCGCTGACCGAGCGCGAGCAGGCCATCCTGTCCCGGCGCTACGGCCTGGGCCTGCCCGAACCGCACACCCTGCAGGTGATTTCCGACGATCTGGGCATCAGCCGGGAACGGGTGCGGCAGATCGAGAAAACTGCCATCAAGAAGCTGCAGAGTCGGTTCGACTCGCTGGAGGCGGTGTTCGGCGCCTGAGGCTCAGGCGCCGTGCAGCAGGAAGTACCAGGCCGCGACGGTGAACTGGCACAGCAGCACCACCGTGGTCAGCAGCAGCCGCAGCCGCAGGTACCAGGCCGGCCAGTAAATGCGCATCCAACGGACGTCGACCACGTACAGGGCCAGATAGGCGAGGGTGTACAGCAGGATCTGACCCGGTGTCGGCAGGAACAGGCCAAGGCCGGCGGCCAGGAAAAACACCTGGCTCAGCACCATGGTGACAATGGGCGACTGGGGGTAGCTGCAGTCGTCCAGCTGCATGGCGATGGGCCAGTACACGCCGGCCATGAACGCCAGGATGCCGGCGCTGTAGAGGTAGAACCAGGACACCACCGAAACGCTGAGCTGGGGCACCATGAACAGCGCGGTCACGGCCATCAGGAAAGGGATCAGTCCCGCGATCCCCACGAACACGGTCAGTCTGGCCACGGCAATCATGACTTTTCCCTCTGTACCCGGATGCGCATGGGTTCGATGTCGGCCGGTTCCATGCCGACCATTTCGTGGTAAGCGGACGGGTGGACCACCAGGGTCTCCCGGATCCGGAAGCTGGCCAGGGTGTCCTGAATCTGCCAGGCGCTGCGGTACAGGCTGGTCTCGCCGTTGCGGCTCGATAATAACCGGACTTCGCCGTCCATGGTGAGGCGGGCCATGTAATGCTGCCCTTCCAGGGAAATGATTTCCAGCAGGTCGATGACCGGACCCGTGCTGGCTCTCAATTCGTCCAGGGTGATTCGCACAGTGTTGCTCCGGTGGTAACAATATAGCCAGTGTTACGCTGCCGGTGCGGGATGGGATCAGTTTGCCTCGGATCGACAGGCCTGATGCTGTGGACACTGCACCAGATGATCGTTGACCATGCCGGTGGCCTGCATGAAGGCGTAGACAATGGTGGGACCGACAAAGGTGAAGCCGGCGCGCTTCAGCGCCCGGGACATGGCCTCGGACTCGGGCGTGGTCACCGGCACGTCCTCGAACCGGTGCCAGCGGTTCTGGATCGGCCGGTCGCCGACGAAGGACCAGAGAAAAGCGCTGAAATCCGTACCCTGGTCCTTCAGGGCCAGAAAGCCCCGGGCGTTCTTGATGATCGACTGGACCTTGAGCCGGTTGCGGATGATGCCCGGGTCGGCCAGCAGTTCGGCCACCTTGGCGTCGTCGTAGTGCACGATCCGTTCGGGGTCGAAGCCATCATAGGCCTGCCGGTAAGTGTCCTGCTTGCGCAAAATGGTGAGCCAGCTCAGGCCGGCCTGCTGGCCGTCCAGGCACAGCTTCTCGAACAGCGCCAGGGGGTCGTACTCGGGTCGGCCCCAGACGGTGTCGTGGTAATGCACGTACAGCGGATCGGTGCCGCACCAGGGGCAGCGCTGGGGCTCGGTCATGGCTGCAGCCGCTGGATCAGCCAGCCGTCGCCGTCCCTCACATACTCGAAGCGGTCGTGCAGGCGGCTGGGCCGGCCCTGCCAGAACTCGATCCGCTCGGGCACCACCCGGTAGCCGCCCCAGAAGCTGGGCAGCGGCACTTCCCCGGCGCTGAACTTCTGTTTCAACTCGGCCACCTTTTGCTCCAGCAGGCCGCGTGAGGTAATCACCTGACTCTGCTCGGACACCCAGGCGCCGATCTGGCTGCCCCGGGGCCGGGACGCGAAGTAGCGCAGGGATTCGGCCTTGCTGACCTTCTCCACCGCGCCCTGGATCCGGACCTGACGGTTGAGTCCGATCCAGGGGAACAGCAGCGCCGCCCGGGGGTTCTCGTCCATTTCCCGGGCCTTGCGGCTGCCGTAGTTGGTGTAGAACACGAAGCCCTGCTCGTCGAAATACTTCAGCAGCACCGTGCGCAGGTCGGGCATGCCGTCGGCGCCGGTGGTGGCCAGGGACATGGCGTTGGGCTCGAGGATGCCGGCGCTGCGGGCGTCGTCGAACCAGTGCTTGAACTGGCGGACCGGGTTGTCGTCCAGCGCGTCGCGATCCAGGCCTTCGCTTTCGAAGTCCCGGCGCATGTCACCGATGTCCATAGGCGTTCCTCTCAAACCAACCGTCTGAAATCATTACGAGAGCGCAGCATATCGGGTTCAGCGGAAGCTGACAAAACTGGCCCGGGCCGACTATCCTTGTGAACAGGCGGGGCCCGGCCGGCCCCGGAACTTCCCTGCACAAGGAGACCTTTGTGGCCCAGAGCCGACACCCAAGCCGACTGGCGCGATTCCTGTTGTTCAGCCTTCTTCTGTTCGTCGTTCTCTACGGCGTCGCCGGCTTTCTGGTGCTGCCCTGGTGGCTGGAGCGCAACCTGCCGGAGCAACTGGCGGAGCGCATGGGCTGGCAGGCGGAGGTCGAGGGGGTATCGGTCAATCCCTTCATCCTGGCGGTCGAGGCGGAGGGGCTGTCGGCCCAGGACGGCGACGGTGAGCCGGTGCTGCGTTTCGATCGCCTGATGGTGGATCTGAACGCGCTGCAACTGGTTCGCGGCATCATCGGCTTCGAAGCCATCCGGCTGGAGGAGCCGTTCGTCCGGCTCGATCTGCTGGAATCGGACGGCCTGAATCTGATGCGGGACTGGCAGGCCCACAACCCCGACTCTGGGCAAGCGGCCCAGTCCGACCCGACGTCGGCGCCGCCGCGATTCTATTTTGGCCAGATCGACGTGCAGGGCGGCGAGCTGCTGCTGCGGGATTTCCGCGCCGAGCAGCCGGCGGAATTCCGCGTCACACCGCTGGATTTGAACCTGAACGACCTGGCCACCTGGTCCCGGGACGAGGACGCCAGTGACTACAGCCTGCAGGCCGCCATCGGTGATGAAAGCATCGAATGGCAGGGTCAGCTCAGCATCGCGCCCCTGTACTCCCGGGGCACGATCAGCGTTACCGGGGTTGGCTTTGAGACCCTGGAGCATTTCCTGTCCCCCTACCTGCCCTACGACCTGCGCGCCGGCCAGGTCAGCCTGAGTTCGGAGTACGAGCTGCAGGCCGGGGATTTCCTGCTGCTGGCCACCCGCAACGGCAGCCTGACGTTTGACGGCCTGGCCCTTGCCGTCGACGAAGACAGTGAGGCGGCGCAGCTCAACTCCGGCACCCTGGCGGTGGAACAGATTGAGTTCGACCTGGGCGCCCGGGAGCTGGTGCTCGGGCCAGTGACCCTGGAGGGGCTGGAGCTGTCGGTGGCCCGCAATGAATCCGGGGTCATCGACTGGCTGGCGCCCCTGAGCGCGGACAGCGCCGAGACCCCGGCCGAAGATCGGGACGCCGGGAGCGCGCGACCGCTGCGCTGGTCGGTGGCCGGCATTGAGCTGACCGGGGGCCGGCTGCGCTGGCAGGACCGGCAGCCGGAGCAGGCCGCCGATCTGGCCCTGGAACAACTGAGCCTCTCGGTCGGGGAACTCAGTCACTATTTGGAAGAGCCGGTCAATTACCGGCTGCAGGCGACGCTGGCCAGTGGCGGCCAGCTGGCCCTGGACGGCCAGTTGACCCCCTTGCCGTTCACCCTGGAGGCGGCGGTGTCGGGCAGTGAGGTGGCGCTGGCCGCCTTTGAACCCTACCTGAAGGAGGTGGCCAACCTGAACCTGGTCGCCGGCACCCTGGCGCTGGACGGCAATCTCGACCTGGACAGCCAGACTACGCCGCTGACCGGTACCTTCAGCGGCACCGCGGAATTGGCCGGGCTGGGGCTGCGCTTGCCCGGTATGAGCGATCGCCTGGTGGCCTGGCAAACCCTGCGGCTGGCGCCCATCGAATACAACGTCCATCCGGCCCGGCTGGAAATCGGCACGGTGACCCTGACCCAGCCCCAGGTCAACGTGGTTCGCAACGCCGATGGCGTCCACAACCTGGCCCGGGTGGTGCCGTCGACCTCCGCCGGCGGCGCCGCCGATGCCCAGCCCGCCGACGCTGACGACGGCACTGATCCCGGGTTTATTTTCCGGATCGAGCAGCTACTGCTGGAGCAGGGCGCGCTGGCGTACACCGATCGCACCACCGAGCCGGTGTTCACCACCACCTTCGACCGCCTGTCCGGTACCGTCACCGGCATCAGCAACATTCAGCCCCAGCAGGGCCAGGTCAATATCAGTGGCCGGGTCGGCGAGGTGGCGTCGGTGAAATTTTCCGGCACCCTGGGAGCTTTGGGCACCGACGACAACAGCCAGCTCAAGCTGGAGCTGAACGACTTGTCCCTACCTGAGCTGGCGCCTTACTTTGGCCGTTACATCGGCTACAGCGTCGATAGCGGCAAGCTTGACCTGGACATGGACTATGAAATTGCCGGAACCCGGCTGGACGCCCAGAACCTGGTGGTCATGGACCGACTTCAGCTGGGACCGAAGGTGTCCAGCGATCAGGCCATCGACGTCCCGGTGGCGCTGGGGCTGGCCCTGCTCCGGGATCGGGATGGGGTGATTGAGGTGGAGTTGCCCATCAGCGGCGACCTGTCGGATCCCGAGTTCAGCGTCAGCCGGCTGGTGATGCGGGCCTTTGGCAATCTACTGGTGAAGGCCGCGTCCTCGCCGTTCAGCATGATGGGCTCGATTGCCGATCTGGCCGGGCTCAGCACCGAGGAATTGGGGCAGGTCAGTTTCAAACCCGGCAGCACCCAGTTGGCGGACGGAGAGGCCGACAAGCTGGCGGCCCTGGCCGACGGTCTGCTGGATCGTCCAGACCTGCTGCTGAGTGTGCGCGGCGGGGTTGCGCCGGAGGCCGACGGTCTCGCCCTGCTGCGACAGGAGCTGACGGCCGGCGGCACGCGCGCCCTGCCGGATGCCGAATGGCAGCAGGCCCGGCAGGCTTACCTGAACGGTGAACGAAGCCTGTCGCCGGAGGCGCTGAACAACCTGGCGTCGGCCCGGGGGGTCACCGTGCGCCGGGTGCTGCAGGAAACCCATGAGGTGCCCGCGAAGCAGCTGTTCCTGCTGGATCCGTCCCGCGCCGCCGAGGTCAACGAGCGCGGCGAGGTCACGGTCCAGTTCAATCTGAACGTGCGTTAGGGCAGGTCGAAACCGGTCAGGAAGCCGGGCGGCAATTGCAGCCCGCGTTTTTCCACCATCATCCGGTAGGAGCCGTCGTGCACCAGGGGCGCCAGCAACTCCAGCATGTCGCCCGCGCTGGCCGGGCCGTCCCGGCGGGCAATGATGCGGAGCTGGTAACGCTGGTCGAGCTTGTCGGAAATCAGCAGCTGACGCCAGTCTTCCGGGTGCTCCGACAGGTGTCGCTGCAGGTAGGAGCGGCTGATGATCGCCACCTCCGCCACCGACGGCCGGTCGGCCTTGATCAGTTCCAGGTTGCGGCTGTGGCTGTCGGAGAATTCGATGTCGAAATGGGCCTGCAGGGTCTGACTGTCGGTTTCCAGGTCGGCAAAACCGTAGTGGTAGCCGGACATGGCCACCAGGCGCCGGCTGCCAATGTCGTCGAAAAAGGACAGGTCGCGACCGGGCTTTTTCAGGGCGACATAGAATTCCTCATCGGTGAGGATGGGGCGGCTCATGGTCACGTCACGGCCGGACCAGCCCCAGTCGGCACTCTCGAACAGGATGACGTCGTACAGGCCGGCCTCGAAATCCAGGTATCGGCGCCTGGGTGAGGTGTAGAAGATGTTGATCTCAAGGTCGTCGTGGACCGCCTCCAGGGCGGTGACCAAGTCGCCGAGCAGGCCCAGGGGCTGGTTGTCGGCATCGACCTCCGCCACCGGGGGAAAATAATAGGCGCCCACGGTGATCACGGTGCTGCCCTGGGCTGGGCTCAGTCCGGCCAACGCCACGGCGGCGGTGGTCCAGAGCAGAAGACGGCGGAGTGGTTGGCTTGCTGACACGACAATCCCTGGTCTGTAGCGAGTGAACACGGATTCAGCTTATCATCGGCCGGGCTCGGGCTGAACCGTCGGATTATAAATTAGTGCAAAACAGGAATACGCGTCATGAATCACGCTGCCAGCCACTTTTTCGCCTACGTCTCCCGCCTGCGCTGGATCAAGCGCTGGGGCCTGATGCGCAACGCCATCGAAGAGAGCGTGGCGACCCACTCCTGGGAGGTGGCGACCATCGCCCACGCCCTGGCGCTGATTCGTAACCGCCATTTCGGAGGCCAGGTCAACGCCGACCGGATTGCCGCGGCCGCGCTCTACCACGACGCCACCGAGGTCATCACCGGCGACATGCCGACGCCGGTGAAATACCACTCGAAGGTGATGCGGGAGGCCTTCGGCGATGTCGAGCACAAGGCCGAGGGCGAGCTGCTGAGCCTGCTGCCCGAGGACCTGCGGGACGATTTTGCCCCCTACGTGCGGGAATCGCACCTGCCGGCGGAGGACAAGGAGCTGATCAAGGCCGCCGATCGCCTGTCGGCCTGGCTCAAGTGCCAGGCCGAGATCCGCGCCGGCAACGCCGAGTTCGAACCGGCGGCGAAGCAGATCCGGGCGCGCCTGGACCAGGACGGCCTGCGGGAAGTGGCCTATTTCCTGGATGTGTTCGCGCCCAGCTACGACCAGCCCCTGGACAACTTGCTGGGCTGAGGGGCCGGCCGTCGCCGGGGTCAGACGTCGGCCGAGGCCCCGAACAGGCCGCCCTTCAGGCCATCCTTTTGCAGGGCCTGACGCACGGTGTCTTCCGGACTGCCGGCCAGTTGCCGGAACATGCCCATGGAACCCAGCAGGGCCGAGGACTCGTAGGGCACGAACACCCGCTCGCCTTCCTGGGCCATGGTGGGCAGGGCCTTGATGTAGCTCTGGCCCAGCAGGTAGCCGATGACGGTCTGCTTGTTGGCCTCGGAATCGCCCATGGCGCTGAGCACCAGGCGAATGGATTCCTGCTCGCCCTGGGCCCGCAGGATGGCGGACTCCTTGTCGCCCTGGGCGTTCAGGATGGCGGATTCGCGCTGGCCCTGGGCCATGGCGATGGCCGCCGCCTTCTCGCCTTCGGCTTCGGTGACCGTGGCCCGGCGCTTGCGCTCGGCGGCCATCTGCAGGCGCATGGCCTCCTCGACTTCTTCCGGCATGCTGATGTCCTGGACCTCGACCCGGGTGAGTTTCACCCCCCACTTCGACGCCGGCTCTTCCATCTCGGCCTGGATGGCGTTGTTGACCTCGCTGCGGGACTCGAACAGCTTGTCCAGTTCCATCTTGCCCACCACCGAACGCAGGGTGGTCTTGGCCAGTACCTCCACCGCCTGGCTCATGTTGGCCACTTCGTACACCGCGCGCCGGGGATCGATGATCTGGTAGTACAGGGCGCCATTGATCTTCACGGTGACGTTATCGGTGGTCACCACCGGCTGGCCCGGGAAATCCATTACCGTCTCGCGCCGGTCGATGCGGGTCTCGTCGCTGGTCACCGGGTGGTAGTCCTCACCCATGCGTACGTAGCGGATCATGGTGATCGGCCGGGGCCGCTCGATGAACGGGATGATGATATTCACCCCGCTTTCCAGCACCCGATTGAAGGAGCCCAGTCGCTCAATGACCATGACCTCCGACTGACGCACGATGACCAGGCCCTTGGCGATGATGAAGACGCCGATAACCAGGAAAATCAGGCTGATGACCAGCCCCGGTGTGATGAACTGCTCCATGTTTACTGCTCCGTTTGAGTGAGGATTTCGACCACGGCGGTGGTGCCGTCAAACTGCTGGAACGCGACCTCGGTGCCCGCGGGCAGATCCGTCTGGCCGGTGCTCCGGACCCGTAGCAGGAAGAAGTCGCCGTTGATTTTGATGCCGCAGGCGCCGTCGAAGTCGCGGATCTCGGTCTGGTAGTGCCGACCCTGCTCCACGCCGGTGCCGGTGGTGCCGTAGGCCACGCCTTTGGGAGAAAACCGGGGCCGGATCCAGCGGATTGCGATCGGCACCAGCAGCCCGGAAAACAGGCCCATGCCCACCAGCTGCCATTCAAAGGGCACGCCCAGGAAGGCCAGCAACGCGGTCAGCGCCGAGGCAACCCCCAGGGCCAGTAACAGCAAGACCCCGGAGGTCAGTTCCGCCAGACTCAGCACCAGGGCCAGGATCAGCCAGAAGTGGGTGAGACTCCATTCCATACGCGCATCCACCGTTAAATGAAGGAAGTGGGCCGACGATGCCGGCCACCGCGCTCGATTGTACCCAAAACCATCGGTGGCGTCCCAAGGTGGCCGGAGCGCCTGTGGCAAGTGACGACTGCTGCCATACCCAGCCCCGGGGCAACTGGTAGAGTAACTGCTCTACTGGGCAGTGCCCGGGTCGTTGTGAGCCGGCGCCCGCCGATGCCGGTGGGCGATGGTTGCGAACACTCAACAACAAGAGGTGGTTTGATCATGAAGGATCTGAACAACAAGGTGGCGGTGATCACCGGTGCCGGTTCCGGCATTGGCCGGGCCCTGGCCCTGGCGCTGGCGCAACAGGGCTGCCGCCTGGCGATTTCCGACGTCAACGACACCGGGCTGGCGGAAACCGTGGCGGCGCTCAAGGACGCCGACGTCAAGAGCTACCGGCTGGACGTGGCCGATCGCGACGCCATCTACGCCCACGCCGAGGCCGTGGTGAAAGATTTCGGCCAGGTCAATCTGGTGATCAACAACGCCGGGGTCGCCCTGTCGGCGTCGGTGCGGGAGATGACCGACGAGGATTTCAAGTGGGTCATGGACATCGACTTCTGGGGTGTGGCACATGGTTCCCGGGCGTTCCTGCCCCACCTGATCGCCTCCGGTGACGGCCACCTGGTCAACATTTCCAGCGTGTTTGGCCTGATCGGCGTACCCAAGCAAAGCGCCTACAACGCCGCCAAGTTCGCGGTTCGGGGCTTCACCGAGGCCCTGCGCCAGGAAATGAACCTGGAACAACAGCCGGTGGCCGTCAGCTGCGTGCACCCGGGCGGCATCCGCACCAACATCGCCAACTCGGCGCGCATGGGCAAGTCCGAGAACGGGGCCGCCCAGCGCAAGGGCTTCGACAAGCTGGCCATGACCACACCGGAGAAGGCCGCGGCCACCATCGTCCGGGGCATTCGCCGGGACGAGTCGCGGATTCTGGTTGGCCCCGACGCCTGGGGCATCGACGCCATCAACCGCCTGCTGGGGGCCGCCTACCAGCCGCTGGTGGAGCGTTTCTCGCGCAAGAACCTGTACGTCTAACGCGCCCTGGGGCGGCCTCGGGCGTTGATGGACGCAGCCCCCGAGGCAAAGTTTACAGGCCGGGAAAAGGTCCTATACTTGCTGTTCATTCAGGGAAAGAATCAGCATGCAGACGCCTCAATCCATGGACCTGGGGGCGGCTCTTGACCAGAGTTGCTCGGGTCTCAGGGACAGCCATCGCCGGTCGTTGATGCGGCTCCTGTTCATGGTAACGGGGGCGGCGTTGCTGGTGTTCGCCTGCCTGCAGATCCTGAACGGCTTCGGTTGGGTCGGGCTCGGGGAAATCGGCGCCAGCACCCTGCTCTTCCTCGGCGCCTGGCGGCTGCGGACCACCCCGCACCTGCAGCTGTGGATCTACACCTACCTGCTCGCCCTGTTCTCGTTTTTCCTGGCCATCATGCTGCTGCCCGACGCCTCGGTGACCGCCTTCGTCTGGATCCTGATGATTCCGGTCCTGGCCTACCTGCTGCTGGGACGGCGGGCCGGCCTGCTGCTCAGCCTGCCGTTCATGCTGGCCGGGGCCGGAATCTACTGGCATTACCTGGGGGAGGCCGGCAGCCCGGCTGTGCTGATCGACCTGCTGAACCTGGTGCTGTGTGCCGCCCTGACCCTCACCTTTGTCCACGTCTACGAAATGCGCCGGGAGGAAGCGGAGCGGCGCCTGGTCGACATGGCCCAGACCGATGCCCTCACCGGCCTGGCCAATCGCAGCACCTTCCAGGCCACGCTGCACCGGACCATCGCCGAAAACGACCGCAGTGGCGCGGTATTTGCCCTGGTCATCATGGACATCGATCACTTCAAGATCATCAACGACAACCTGGGTCACGACGCCGGCGATCTGGTGCTGCGGAGCATCGGCCAGCAGTTGCGGGAACGGTTGCGCTCGACCGACTTTGTCGGCCGCCTGGGGGGCGAGGAGTTCGGGCTGATTCTGCGGGACGTAACACCGGCCACGGCGTTCGAGCTGGTGGACCAGCTGCGTCAGAGCATCGCCCGCCGGGAACTGGATTATGGCGAGGCCCGCATCCGGGTCACTGCCTCGTTTGGCATTGCCCACTGGCCCGAGCACGGCCGGGACGCCGAGACCCTGTTCTGCATGGCCGATCAGGGCCTGTACCGCGGCAAGCGGGCGGGACGCAACTGCGTGTTCGGGGCCGACACCGGCAAGTCGATCCGGCCCCTGCTCCCGGACCGGGCGGTCTAGACCGGCCCGGATCCGTCCGCACGGGGATTACTGCAGAGATTACTGGAGGGTGCGGCGATTGCCGTTCTGGTACTGCGGCGCAATGTGCTGCTCGATCTTGGCCTTGAAGTTGGCGATCAGCTCGCTGTTGTCCTTGTCCCAGGGATGGAAACCCGGCTTGAAGTACTCCAGCCAGGACGGGATCAGGCTGGAGAAGGCGCCATTCACCCCCCACATCCGCCACAGCCCCTTGGCGGCGCCGGTCAGGGAGAAATTGCTGCGGTCGTTCAGCATCATCCGGCCGGTAAACCAGGTGGTCATCACGCCGAGCATGGCGGTGCTCACTACCAGGTAGGCGGTACGCTCGACGTAGGTGCCGCCGACCTGCTCGAACACGTCGTAGGCCACTGCCTTGTGTTCGGTTTCCTCGATGGCGTGCCAGACCCACAGCGGCTGCATGCTCTCGTCCATGTCGTCACGGATGTCGTTCCGCTCCAGCAACAGATCGGCCATCATCGCGGTGATGTGCTCAAGCGCGCAAGTGACCGCCAGCTGGTGGCGCTTGGGCAGCAGACGGACCGCGTCCAGCAGCACCTTGAGATCCCGCTCCATGGCTTCCACCGGCATGCCCTGGTCACGGACGTGCTGGTTCATGGCGATGTGTTCCAGCGAATGCATGGCCTCCTGGCCAATGAAGCCGCGCACTTCCTCTTTCAGCTTCGGGTCCTGGATCTGGCCCCGGAAAGCCCGCACCGCATCCACGAAAAACTGCTCGCCCTCGGGGAACAGCACGGACAGGGCGTTCATGGTGTGACTCAACAGGTAGTTGTTGTCGAGCCAGTAGCGCGGCACCCGGCCATCGAATTCAAAGCCCATGCGCTGGGGTTTGATGGACACGTGGTCGGGCGTGTTGGACGCCTTGTCGGTGACCGGCGGACGGGTCTCGCGGGTTTTGGTTCTCAGCATCGGTGTTCTCCTCAGGTTGACGGATGTCATGGCTTCCAGTGTGTGAGAGGCAAGGGGCAGACGGAATGCGCGAACGGGACGGCCATCGTTCAGGTTGGGCCAGGGACCCGGAAATTGACTCGGGTGACGCGGCCTCCCCTGTTATCCGCCCCACTGCGATGCCGGCCTGGTTTTGCTAGAGTCCGATGACAACCCCGTAAAGGATCCCCTATGACAACAACCGGAACGGACAAAGAGCGGCGGATGCTGGGGCTGTTCCTGGTGCCCGGTGTGTACATGCGGGTACTGGCGGAAACCGTGCGTCAGCTTGGCCACAACGACCGCCAGCTCTACGAGGGCCTGGAATTTTCCGCCGAGGACCTGAAAGCCAACGACAGCCGGGTATTCGTCACCGACGCCATCCTCATGGCCCAGCGCGCCCTGGAACTGGCCGGGCCTGATGGCCTGAGCTTTGCCCTGGCCCGGGAGTTGCGCCTGACCATCCACGGCACCCTGGGGTTCGCCGCCCTCACCAGCCCCACCTTCGAAGGGGCCCTGGACTCGGTGCACCGGTACCTGCAGCTTCGAGCGCCGTTTCTGAGCATGAAACAGTCCCTGGCCGGTGAGCAGGTGATTGTGCAACTGTGCACCGAATTCGATGTGCCCGAGCTCTACCCGTTCCTGGCCGAAACCGTCAGCGCCACCCTGATCCTGCTGACCGAGCAGCTGCTGGACCGCAACGACGCTGAAAGCCGGGGTTTTGCCCTGTCCGATGGCAAGCTGCCGGGCGTGACCGTGCGCCTGAGTGCCCCGGAACCGGCCTACTACCGGGCCTTCGAGAACCAGTTGCCGGTCAAGTTCCAGTACAACCAGCCCGAGGTCATGCTGGTGTTCCCCAAGGGCCTGCTCGACGTACGCATGCGCCTGGCCGACGCCGAGGCCTCGCAGATGGCCCGGGACCAGTGCGAGTTCGAACTGCAGAAAGCCCTCAAGGAGCAGGGCGACATCACCCTGGCGATCCGTAACATGCTGCGCATGATGCCGGGCCCGCTGCCGTCCCTGGAGGCCATGGCGGACCGGTTCTGTGTGTCGTCACGAACCCTCAAGCGGCGGCTGGCGGACCGGGACACCAGTTACCGGGAGATCGTCGAGTCGGTGCTGAAAGACCGCGCCATCCAGTTGCTGCGGTACACCAATCAGTCGGTCAGCGAGATCGCCTACGAGCTGGGCTACGCCGACCTGTCCAATTTCAGCCGGGCGTTTCGCAAGTGGACCGGCAAGTCGGCCAGCGAGTTTCGGGAGGATGGGCCGGATCCGGCGCCGGAACTGGGGCCCTGAATTTGGGAGCGTGGTCGCGGGGTGGGTTTCTATTTTTTTCTGGAAAAAGAACTCGCTGCGCTCGGGCACCTTTTTTCAGAAAAAAATAGAAACCCACCCCACGCCCTGCTGGCTTCTTGATGGGCCGTCCGCGTGAAGAATTTTTCTTTTGTATTCAGTGCCTATGCCCTTATTGTCATACGGACGGGAGGTGGTTTTATTTTCCCGCCTGGAAAAGCTGTCTGAGCGCAGCGAGTTCTTTTCCAAAGGAAAATAAAACCATCTCACGGCCGGCCACCCATCCCCTCAGGCTAGGCAACCAACCACACTAAGCCCATAAGGAAAAAACATGGAAACCAGAACCGACACCCACAGCAAACTCTTCGGCTATCTGCTCTGGATCTTTGGCTTCCTGGGCTCCCACCGGTTCTACTACGGCAAACCCATCACCGGCACCATCTGGTTCTTCACCCTGGGGCTGTTGTTCATCGGCTGGATCATCGACCTGTTCCTGATCCCGGCCATGGATCGGGAGGCCGACATTCGGTTCCGGGACGGCGAGGTCAGCTACAACATCGGCTGGCTGCTGCTGACCTTCACCGGGGTCTTCGGTCTGCACCGCATGTACCAGGGCAAGTGGATCACAGGCATTCTCTACCTGCTGACCGGCGGCCTGTTCCTGTTGGGCGTGCTGTACGACTTCTGGACCCTGAACAGCCAGATCTCCGAGCGCAATCAGGAGCGGCTGTTCAGCTAAGCCCGGGTTCTCCGCTCAGGTCTGGTTGACGGCTTCCCGCGTAGCACCTAATTCAAGTTAGGGGTA
Organism: Marinobacter qingdaonensis; assembly: GCF_034555935.1. Taxonomy (NCBI): domain Bacteria; kingdom Pseudomonadati; phylum Pseudomonadota; class Gammaproteobacteria; order Pseudomonadales; family Marinobacteraceae; genus Marinobacter; species Marinobacter qingdaonensis. The sequence continues at coordinate 431,180 of NZ_JAYDCJ010000003.1, read as the reverse complement.
TACGGGAGTTTGCAATGCAACCGTCGGGAGGACCTGGGTTGGCACGACTGATAGCGGCAGGGCTGGGAACGGCAAGACCAAGACAAACCGCCTTCGGCGCCGTTCACTGCGCCTGGGCGGTTTTTGCGTTAATTCTGGCGTTGCCCGCCGCGGGTCAGCAGGCGCCGGCGGTGCAGTTGGAGACAGTGACCGAGCAGGCCATCGTCCGGGAGGTGTCGCTGAATGGCACGGTCACGCCCCTGCGGGTGTCCCGGATTTCGCCGGCGGTGGCGGGCTTGCTGGAGACCCTGCGGGTGGATGCCGGCGACCGGGTCAGCGCTGGCGATGTCCTGGTGGAACTGGACGACGAACAGGCGTCGTTTGAACTGGAGGCGGCCACGGCCGAGGCCCGGCAGGCCCAGACCCGGCTGGCGGAAGCCCAGCGCCGGCTGACCGAGGCGCAGTCCGTGGGCGCCGGGCGCAACATCGCCGCCACCGAGGTGCGCAGCCGGGAAAGTGAGGTGGCCTCGGCCAGGGCCGCCGTGGCCCAGCTGGAGGCGCTGCGTAACCGGATGGAAGTGCAGTTGCGCCGCCACACCGTGCGGGCCCCCTATGCCGGCGTCATCACAGCACGCACCGGCAACCTGGGCGAATGGGTGACCCCGGGTGATGAACTGGTACGGCTGGTGGACACCAGCAACCTGCGCCTGGATTTCCAGGTGCCGCAAACCTACCTCGAACGCCTGGGTGAGGACGCCGACCTGCTGGTGTTGGGCAATGGCGAACCGGTTCCAGCCGCCATCGCCGCCCGGGTCCCGGTCACCGACCCCCAGGCCCGCACCTTTCTGCTGCGAGCGCAGCCGCCGGAGTCGGCCCGGTTCTGGCCGGGCATGGCGGTGCAGGCGCTGCTGCGGGTCAACACCGACGACACCGGCCTGACCGTGTCTCGGGATGCCATCAACCGCTATCCGGAAGGCCGGGTGACCGTGTGGCTCGCCCGCCCGGATGAGGCGGGCGGCTTCACGGTGAGCGAGCGCCGGGTCCGGCTGGGCGCGGCGTTTGCCGGTCGGGTCCAGATCACCGAGGGCCTGGACGGCGGTGAACGGGTGGTGGTGCGCGGCAACGAAGCGCTCACCGAAGGCATCAGCGTGCGCCTGGCCGAGCGGGAGGCGCGCTGATGTTCGCCGGCATCATTCGCCAGGGCACCCTGGTAGCGGTGATTGCCCTGATCGTCGCCATCCTGGGCCTGGCCGCGGCCCTGCGCATTCCGGTGCAGATGATCCCGGACCTGGAGGTGCGCACGGTCACGGTCGAGACCCACTGGCCAGGGGCCACGCCCCAGGACATTGAGAAAGAGATCCTGATCGAGCAGGAGCGCTACCTGCGCAACGTGCCCAATCTCAGCCGCATGATGGCCACCGCCGACAGCGGCACCGCCGAGATCGAACTGGAATTTCCGTTCGGCATCGATATCACTGAAACCCTGATCCAGATCAACAACGCCCTGAGCCAGGTGCCGGACTACCCGCGCAACGTGGATGAGCCGCGCATCGTGGCCGCCTCGTTCTCGTCCAACTCGTTCATGTACCTGCGGGTGTCCACCCTGGCCGGCAACCCGCGGCAGCTGGACATCGAGCTGATGCGCGACTTCATCGAGGACCGGGTGCGCCCGCGCATGGAGAGCGTGGCCGGGGTGTCCGAGGTGGAAGTCGGCGGCGGCGCCGACCGGCAGATGCAGATCCTGGTGAATGAAGCCGCCCTGGCCCAGCGTGGCCTGAGCCTGGTGGAGTTGCGCGCCGCCATCACCGAGCGCAACCGGGACATTTCCGGTGGCGAGATCGAGGCCGGCAAGCGCCGCTACCTGCTGCGCACCGTTGGCCGCTTTGACGATCTGGAGGCTCTGGAACAACTGGTGGTGCAGCGCCAGGGTGACAGTGTAGTGCGGCTGGGGGATGTCGCCGAAGTCAGGACCGGTCACTCCCGCATCCGCGAGCTGGCACTGATCAACGGCCAGCGGGTGATCGGTCTGCAGGTGCGCCGGGAAAGCGGCTCGAACGTGATCGACATCAAGCACGCGATGATGGACGAGGTGGCGGCCATCAACGAGGAGGTGCTGAAACCAGCCGGCATGGTGCTGGAGCTCACCGCCGACGATGCCCGTTATGTCGAGGCCTCGGTCGCCAACGTCTGGACCAATTTGGGCATCGGCGCAGTGTTCGCCACCCTGGTGATGTACCTGTTCCTGCGCTCAGGCCGGGCCACCCTGGCCGGGGTCTCGGGCATCCCCCTGTGCGCCATCGCCGCCTTCATCGGCTTGATGCTCAGCGGGCGCACCATCAACGTGATTTCCCTGGCCGGCATCGCCTTCGCCATCGGCATGACCGTGGACAACAGCATCGTGGTGCTGGAAAACATCGAACGCCACCGGCGCCTGGGCCTGGACCGGTTCGAGTCGGCGCTGCGGGGCGTAAAGGAGGTCTGGCCGGCGGTGCTGGCCTCCACCGCCACCACTATCCTGGTGTTCCTGCCCATCCTGTTCATCCAGGAGGAAGCCGGGCAGCTCTACTCCGACGTCGCTATTGCCATCTCCGCCGCCATTCTGGCGTCTATGCTGGTGGCCATCACCGTGATCCCGACCCTGTGCGCGCGCCTGGATTTCGGCCGCGGCGAGGTCGCCACCGACGCCTACGGCAACACCCTGAGCGGCGGCTGGGCCACGGGTGCGATGGCGGCGGTGCGCTGGCTGGTGGCCGGCCCGGTCCGGCGTGCGCTGGTGATTGCGGTCACGGTGCTGGTCAGCGCCTGGGTGATCCTGACGCTGACGCCGCCGGCCGAGTACCTGCCCGAGGGCGAAGAGCCCAAGACCTTCGCCGCCATGAGCGCGCCGCCCGGTTACAACCTGGAGGAGATGGCCGCCATCGGCCAGCAGGTGGAAGACCATTTCCTGCCCCACGTGAACGCCGACGGCCAGGCCTACGCCGCCGGCGATACCCCGGTGCCGCCGATGGCCTACCTGAACATGCAGGTCACCCCAACGCGCATCCGGATCATCGCCGAGACCCTGGAACCTACCCACATCGAGGCGCTGATGGACGAGATTACCCGGGTCTACGAGCAGTTCCCGGGCATGCGCGCCTTCGCCGCCAAGGGCTCGATCATCTCCAGCAACGACGGCGGCACCCGCAGCATCAACCTGGACATCTCCGGACCGGACCTGGCCGAGGTTTACCGCGCCGCAAACGCCGCCTACCGCCGGGCCGAGACCATCTTCGACAACCCGCGCATCCAGAGCCAGCCGTCCACCCTGACGCTGGCGCAACCGCTGATCCAGGTGCGACCGGACTGGGACCGGGCCGCGGAACTGGAGCTGGACACCGAGGCCATCGGCTTCACCGTCGCAGCCCTGACCGAAGGCAGCTACGTGGACGACTTTTTCCTCGATGACGACAAGATCGATATCTATCTCTATGGCCAGCAGGGCCGGGGTTCACCGCTGGCACGCCTGCCCGACGTGATGGTGCACACCCCCGGCGGCGCGACCCTGCCCCTGGCCAGCGTCGCCAGCATCGAAGAAACCGTGGACACCAGCACCGTGCGCCGGGTCGACGGCCGCCGCACCGTCACCCTGAACGTTATTCCGCCGGGTAACGTGCCCCTGGAAGCCGGTGTGGAGCGGGTGCGCACCGAATTGCTGCAGGTAATGCGCGAGCAGGGCACGCTGCCGGCGCAGGTGAACGTCGACATCTCCGGCGCCAGCGATCAGCTCAACGCTACCCGCGAGGCCCTGGGCGGCAATTTCCTGATCGCCATCGCCATCGTCTACCTGGTGCTGGTCGCCATCTTCGCGCACTGGGGTTTCCCGCTGTTGATCCTGACCGCCATTCCCCTGGGCGTGGCCGGCGGCATCGTCGGCCTGGCGCTGATGAATCTGGTGGGCGGCTGGCTACCTTTGCTGGGCCTGCAGCCCCTGCGCCAGCCGTTCGACATGATCACCATGCTGGGTTTCCTGATCCTGATGGGCACGGTGGTCAACAACCCGATCCTGGTGGTCGACCAGGCCCGCCAGAACCTGCGCCATCGCGGTGGCTCGGTGGTGGAAGCGGTCACCGACGCCGTCCGAACGCGCCTGAGGCCCATCGCCATGACCACACTGACCACCCTCTGTGGCCTGTCACCGCTGGTGTTCCTGCCCGGTGAGGGCACTGAACTCTACCGCGGCGTCGGGGCCATCGTGTTATTCGGACTGGTGGGCGCGGCCATCGTCACAGTCACCTTCCTGCCGGCGCTGACCATTGTGGTGTTGGGTTTGCGGGAGCGGTGGCGGGGTAACCGGGGGGCCGTTCAGGGATAGGCGTTATAGTGCGGAGCGGTCGCCGCTTCGGGGGTGGGGTTTTATTTTTCTTTGGGAAAAGAACTCGCTGCGCTCGGGCAGCTTTTCTCGGCAGAAAAATAAAACCCCACCCCCAAATCGACTTGTTCGACCCTGGGAGCGTCGCCTTTTAAGCGACGGCGGATTCTGATTGGCTGATCGGGACTTCCAGGCGGATGGTTTCGCCGTCCAGCAGCACTGGGTAGGTTTTTACCGCCACGGTGTCGTCCTCCAGGCACTGGCCGGTAACCAGGCTGAAGTGCTGCTTGTACAGCGGCGACGCCACCACCGGTTCACCCTTCAGGTCGCCGGTAATACCCCGGGCCAACACGTTGGCCCCACTGAACGGGTCGGTGTGGCTGATGGCGAACAGGGCCGGCAGCCGATGCGGCAGGTAAAACACTGCCACCGGGCCGGCGGCGGTCCAGACCGCAACTCCGGATTCCGGCACCAAATCGGCCACCGTACAAACGCCTTCCCAACAAGTCCGAGCTTTCATCTTCACTCTCCTACAATCTTTGGTTTTTCCATCACCGGAGCCCGGTGAGCGAGGGGGTATGGGGGTGCTTTTCCGCCGGGAGAAAGCTGTCCGAGCGCAGCGAGTTCTTTTTCCCAGAGGAAAAGTACCCCCATGGCGCCGCGCTCCAACACCCAACTCCTGGGCTAGGCGGACTCCAACACCGGCCGCCGCTGATCCCGCTCAGTCGTCCACTCCTGAACCGGGTCCTTCTTCTCCGGCGCATTCACAAACTCCCGGAAGCGCTTGCGCTTGTCCGGATCCTCCACCGCGGTCTTCCACTCGCACTGGTAGGTATCGACAATGCCGGCCATGTGTTCTTCCAGCTCGGCACAGATGCCCAGGCTGTCCTCCAGCACCACCTGCTTCAGGTAGTCCAGGCCGCCCTCCAAGTTCTCCATCCAGACACTGGTGCGCTGCAGCCGATCGGCGGTGCGCACATAGAGCATGATCACCCGGTCGATGGTGCGGATCAGTTCCTCGTCGGACAGGTCGGTGGCGAACAGGTCGGCGTGACGTGGGCGCATGCCGCCGTTGCCGCACACGTACAGGTTCCAGCCGTTCTCGGTGGCGATCACGCCAAAGTCCTTGCTCTGGGCCTCGGCGCACTCCCGGGTGCAGCCGGACACCGCCATCTTCACTTTGTGCGGGGCACGCAGGCCCTTGTAGCGGTTCTCCAGCAGGATCGCCATGCCCACGCTGTCCTGCACGCCGTAGCGGCACCAGGTGCTGCCGACGCAGGACTTCACAGTGCGCAGCGACTTGCCGTAGGCGTGGCCGGTTTCGAAGCCGGCGGCGATCAGTTTTTCCCAGATCTCCGGCAGTTCGCTCAGGGTGGCGCCAAACAGGTCCACCCGCTGGCCGCCGGTGATCTTGGTGTACAGGTCGTACTGCTTGGCCACCTCACCGAGCACGATCAGCTTGTCCGGGGTGATCTCGCCGCCGGGGATGCGCGGCACGATGGAGTAGGTGCCGTTCTTCTGCATGTTGGCCATGAAGGTGTCGTTGGTGTCCTGCAGCGGCACGTGGTCGGTGGCCAGGATGTGCTCGTTCCAGCAGCTGGCCAGGATCGAGCCCACCGCCGGTTTGCAGATGTCGCAGCCGTGACCCTTGCCGTGCTGCTTGATCAGGGTGGCGAAGGTGCGGATGCCGTTGACCTTGACCAGGTGGAACAGCTCCTGGCGGCTGTACGGGAAGTGCTCGCACAGGTCCTTGCTGACCTCGACGCCGCGTTTCTCCAGCTCGTTGTCGACCACGGTTTTCAGCAGCGCGGTGCAGCCGCCGCAGCCGGTGCTGGCCTTGGTCTCGGCTTTGACGCTGCCGAGGTCGCTGCAGCCGGCGTCGATGGCGCCGCAGATGTCGCCCTTGGTGACGTTGTGGCAGGAGCAGATTGAGGCGGTCTCCGGCAACGCGTCCGGACCCAGGGCCGGGGCGCCGCCCTGGCTCTCCGGCAGGATCAGGGTTTCCGGGTTGGCGGGCAGGGTGATGCCGTTCAGGGCGTACTGCAGCAGGGTGTCGTAATGGCTGTTGTCGCCCACCAGGATGGCACCGAGCAGGGTCTTGCCGTCCTCGCTGACCACCATGCGCCGGTAATGGCCGGCCTGCTCGTCGTTGAAGCGGATGTTGCGGGCGCCCGGGGTCTGGCCGTGGGCGTCGCCGATGGAGCCGACGTCGACGCCGAGCAGTTTCAGCTTGGTGCTCATGTCGGCACCGGCGAAGGCGGCGTCCTGGTCGCCGTTCAGCACCGCGGCCAGGGTCCGGGCCATGGTGTAGCCCGGGGCCACCAGGCCGAAGATGCGCTGGTCCCACAGGGCGCATTCGCCGATGGCGTGGATGTGCGGGTCCGAGGTGGTGCACTGGTCGTTGACCACGATGCCGCCGCGCTCGCCGACCTCGAGGCCGCTGCTGCGGGCCAGGGCGTCCTGGGGCCGGATGCCGGCGGAGAACACGATCAGGTCGGTCTCCAGGTGGCTGTCGTCGCTGAAGTTCATGCGCAGGCGCGCGTCCTCGCCGGCGACGATGGCGGTGGTGGCCTTCTCGGTGTGCACCTGGACACCCAGTTCCTCGATCTTATGGCGCAACAGGGCGCCGCCGTCGCTGTCCAGCTGCACCGGCATCAGGCGCGGGGCGAATTCCACCACGTGCGCCTGCAGGCCCAGGTTCTTCAGGGCGTTGGCGGCTTCCAGGCCGAGCAGGCCACCGCCGACCACGACCCCGGATTTACCGCCCTGGGCACTGGCGCGAATGGCGTCGAGGTCGTCCAGGGTGCGGTAGACGAAGCAGTGCGGGTGCTCCCGGCCCTCAATCGGCGGCACGAACGGGAAGGAACCGGTGGCCAGCACCAGTTGGTCGTAGCCGTACTCGCCCTTGTCGGTGGTCACGGTTTGGCGGTCCCGGTCCAGACCGGTGACGGCCTCGTGCAGGTGCAGGTCGATGCCCTGTTCGGCGTACCAGTCGGCGGTGCCCATGGCCAGGTCGGCGTGGGTGGAGCCGGTGAAGTACTCGGACAGGTGCACCCGGTCGTAGGCCAGCTGCTTCTCCTCGCCGAACACCAGGATCTGGTACTCGGCACGGGCGTCGGTGGCGACGAACTGCTCGAGGAAGTGATGGCCAACCATGCCATTGCCAATCACGATCAGGGTTTTCTTGCTCATGGTGTCGTCCTCTCTCCTGGGACGCGGCTCAGGCCGCGGCCTCGCAAAATGGTTTTCCAAAGGGCAGTTGGGCCCGGAACGGGGTGATGTCGGTGCCCTCGGCAATCAGTTGCTGGTACCAGGGGCCGTCGCCGGTGTGGCCGAGCAGGATGGCGCCCACCAGGCGGTTGTCGCGCACCAGCAGGTGGCTGTAGCGGCCGGTTTCCAGGTCGCGGGAGATCAGCGATTCGGTGCCGCTGGCCGGTCCGGGCAGGCCGCAGGAAAACACCGGCAGGTCGCTGATCTTGAGTCGGGTGGCCAGCACCGGGTGTTGGAAACCGGCGGTCCGGGCCGGCGTGGCCAGGACCTGGGCCAGGATTTGCGCCTGCAGGTAGCCGGGTTCCACCAGGCCGAAGGTCTGGTCGTCGAGTTCGCAGCATTCGCCCAGGGCGTAGATGTCCGGGTCGCTGGTTTGCAGCCGGGCATCGACCCGGATGCCCCGGCCGCAGTCGAGGCCGGCGGCCTCGGCCAGTTCGCGGTTGGGAACAATGCCGGTGGCAATCACCACCAGGTCGGCGCTGATCAGGGTCTGGTCGCTGAGCTGGACCGCCCGCACCGCGTCCCGGCCCAGCAGTTGCAACGGCGAGGTACCGGTCAGGATGTTGAGGCCCTTGTCCGTCAGGGCCTCGGCCAGCAGCTGGCCGGCGCCGGTATCGAGCTGGCGATTCAGCAGGTGTCCGCTGCGGTGCAGCACGGTCACCGACACCCCCCGGCGCTGCAGGCCGACCGCCGCTTCCAGGCCGAGAAAACCGCCGCCGATCACCACCGCCCTGGGCCGGCTCTGGCTTTGGCCGATCAGATGGTGGGTGTCGTCCAGATCGCGGAAATAGCGCACCCCGGCCAGATCCTCGCCGGGAATGCCCAGCCGCCCGGGTCGGGAGCCGGTGGCCAGCACCAGGGTATCGAAGTGCTGGCGCCGGCCGGTGGCGGTGATCACGGTCCGGTCCTGACGGTCGATGGCCTGCACCGGCTCTCCGTGGTGCACGGTGATGCCGTGGCGATCGAACCAGTCGTCGGGCTTCAGGGTCAGGCTGTCTTCCTCGGCGTCGCCACTGAGCAGGGCCGACAGCTGGATCCGGTTGTAGGCGGGTCGGGCCTCGCCGTTGAACACCACGATCCGCTGGAAGGGCACACGGGCCTGGTCCACCAGCTCCTCCAGGAACCGCTGGGCCACCATGCCGTGGCCACAGACCACCAGGGTGCGCTCGCTGTTCTGGGCCATCGCCTCACTCCCACCTTTTCTACGCAACAAAAAAAGCCGGAGCATCTGGTCCCAAGGGGAGTCGATGGTCCGGCGCCAATGCCAACAACAATGATCTGATGGTCCGGCCGAATCCTTGGCCGGGACATTCATCCTTGCTAAGGACTTAGCGATCTTCGTGCCAGTTTTACTAGTGCTTATAAATCAGTGGGATGCAGATTTCCGGCCCGGCGTCGTCGGGTTTGCCCCGGGCTTTTTGCCCCGTGCTGGGGCGGATTGCACGACTTTGAGGCCTCGGCTGGCCTGGTAATTGCTCAAGTTTTGGTGACTGAGAGAGAACGGCCAGACGCCGGGAGTGGTTTTATGAACACCAAACGCCAACAACACACGCCTGCCGCGCCCACCGCAGCGGACTACCTGATCGCCTCGCGCCAGTGCGAGTTGATGAACCTGCAGTACTTTCTGCAGATGGGCAAGGTGGTCCAGAGCATCAGCAACCTGGTGCATGGCCTGCAACGCGAGCGCGGCGCCTCGAACCTGTACCTGGGGTCCGGCGGCCAGAAATACGCAGACGAGCGCGGGGCCATGGTCGGGGAATCGGACCGCCTGGTCTCGGAGTTCGAGCAGGCGCTGGCGGAAGTGCACGAGGCCCTGACCGCCCATCCGGTCAGCAGTCACCTGCTCAACCACATCGCCAGTGCCCTGCACGGCCTGGAGCAACTGCCGGCCCTGCGTGCCCGTGTCGATGCCCAGGCCCTGTCCGTGGCGGAGGCGACCGAAGCGTACAGCAGCCTGATCCATGCCTTTATCACCGTGGTCTTCGAGGCCGCCGACACCGCCGTGGATCCGTCCATCGCCGGCCTGCTGGTGGCCATGGTGCACCTGATGAACGGCAAGGAATTCTGCGGCCAGGAACGGGCCGTGGGCTCGGCCGGATTCTCCAGCGGTGCCTTCGACAGCGCACTGTCAAAGCGCATGATGCACCTTGTTGAGGCACAGGAACGGTGCTTTGAGGTGTTTGTCAGTTTTGCCGACGAGGACAGCCGCAAACTCTGGCACAGCCTGCGCGCCCACGACCGGGAGGCGGAAATCGAACGCCTGCGCCAGCACGGTTGTTCGGTGGGGCGCTACAAGACCCTGGATCCGGAGCTGGCGGACCGCTGGTTTGCCCTGATGTCCGAGCGCATGGACGAACTGAAGAAGGTGGAAGACGCGGTCGAAGGCAGCTTCCACACCCGCTGTGTGGAACGGTTTGCCGAGGCCCGCAATTCCCTGGCGCACCAGGAAACCCTGATTGCCACCCTGGACCGCCAGGAGCCGCCGGCGCAACCGATGCTGGTGCTGTGCGATTCCGGCGAGGACGCCCGGGCGGGGGAGAGCTGGGACAGCGCCGGCGTCGGCCAGCAGTTTGGCCGGTCGATCTTTGACCTGGTGCAGGAACAGACCCGTCGCCTGCAGCAGATGACGGACGAATTGCAGAGTGCCAAGGAGGCGCTGGAAGATCGGAAAACCCAGGAGAAGGCGGTCCTACTGCTGATGGATCATCGCAAGATCAGCAACGACGAGGCCCACCGGGTACTGAGGAAACTGGCCATGGACCAGGGCAAGAAGCTGACCGAGGTCGCCCGGGCCCTGGTGTCCATGGCCGATGTGCTGAAGTGACGGCCGGGCCCGCTCAGGCCCGGGCCGCCTTCGCGGGTTCGGCGTCGGTGTCGGACTCGGCCTGGCGGGCGGTCCGGCGCGGCGCAATGTTCTCCAGCTTGCGCTGCTTCTCGTACAGGAATTTCAGAACCTCCTGCCGGTAGTGCACGTAGGCCGGGTCGTCCGCCAGGGTCACCCGGTTCCGGGGCCGTGGCAGTTCGATGCGCAGATCCTCGCCCACGGTCGCGGCCGGGCCATTGGTCATCATGATGATGCGGTCGGACAGCAGCACCGCCTCGTCCACGTCGTGGGTGATCATGATCACCGTGTTGTTCAGCTCCTGCTGAATGTCCATCAGCGAGTCCTGCAGGTGGGCCCGGGTCAGGGCGTCCAGGGCGCCGAACGGCTCATCCATCAGCAGCACGCTTGGTTTCATGGCCAGCGCCCGGGCAATGCCCACCCGCTGGGCCATGCCGCCGGAGATCTCCCCGGGGCGCTTGCTGGCGGCGTGCGCCATGTTCACCAGTTCCAGATTGTGGTGGATCCAGTCCCGGCGTTCGGTTTTCGACATGGTCTTGCGGAACACCTGCTGCACCGCCAGTTCCACGTTCTCGTACACGGTCAGCCAGGGCATCAGGGCGTGGTGCTGGAACACCACGGCCCGCTCCGGTCCGGGCGAATTCACCTCGTGGCCGTCCAGTACGCAGCCGCCCTTGGTGGCCTGCAGCAGGCCGGCGACGATGTTCAGCACCGTGGACTTGCCACAGCCGGAGTGGCCGATCAGCGAGACGAACTCGCCCTTCTTGATCTTCAGGTTGACATTATCGAGGGCGACGAACGCACCTTTGGGGGTATCAAAGGCCATTTCCACGCCGGTCAGTTCGAGATGGGATCTAGTCATGGGACTCTCCTTGGCACGCTTGCGTGCACTTTCCATTATTCGTTCCAGGCGACTTTTTTCTGGATCAGCAGCATCAGCCGATCCAGCAGGAAGCCGATAAAGCCGATGGCCAGGACCGCGACCATGATGCGGCTGAGGGACTGACTGCTGCCGTTCTGGAACTCGTCCCAGACGAACTTGCCCAGGCCCGGGCTCTGGGCCAGCATCTCGGCGGCGATCAGTACCATCCAGGCGATGCCCAGGGACACCCGCAGGCCGGTAAAGATCATCGGCACCGACGACGGCAGCACCACCTTGCGCACGTGGGTCCAGAACGACAGCTGCAGCACCCGGGACACGTTCAGCAGGTCCGGGTTGACCGCGGCCACGCCGACGCTGGTGTTGATCAGGGTGGGCCAGAGGCTGCACAGGGTGACGGTGATCATCGAGGTCAGGAACGACTTCTCGAACATCGGATCGTCGCTGACGTAGGTGGCGGACACCACCATGGTCACCAGCGGCAGCCAGGCCAGGGGCGACACCGGCTTGAAGATCTGGATCAGCGGATTGACCGCGGCCTGGAAGTGCCGGTTGAGGCCGAACACGATGCCCAGGGGCACGGCGATGGCCGTGGCCAGCAGGAAGCCGGCCAGCACGGTAACCAGGCTGGTGCCAATCTGGTCCAGGAAGGTGGGCGCGCCCGAGTACGGGCGAATCTTCACCTCGGCGTCCGGGTTCTTGGCCAGGATGCGGTCGTTGCGCTCCTCCTGCATGGTGATGAACTTGTCCGCTCTTTCTCTCTGAGCGGTATGCTCCTGCCAGAGCTGGCCGCCCTGTTCCCAGACCTGGACCGGGCCGGGGAAACTGCCCAGGGAGGTGTTGACCTGGGGCGCGGCCAGGTGCCAGAAGCCCAGGAACAGCAGGATGCCGAGCATGGGCAGCAGCAGTTGCTTGCCCTGCCGGGCCAGTTCAGCGGCGCTGAACCGCTCCGCCAGGGCGTTCAGCCAGCGGGGCGACTCGGAGCCGGAGTTGGTGGTGGTGAGGCTAGTCATGTCGTTCTCCTCGGTACGGCGACCGGTTACGGGGTGTCGTCGCCTTTCAGGCCGATCTCAAAGCTGTCGATGTAGGCGTTGGGCTGGCGCGGCGTGAAGGCGACGCCGTCGATCAGCTCGCCCTGGTACGGCCGGGCAAAGTTGTCCTGACTGAAGTCGGGAAAGTCCTCGGCCTGCATCAGGCCGTCGTCGATCAGGGACTGGGCCGCCTGGGCGTAGATGTCACCGCGGTAGACCCGGGCTGCCGTTTCCATGTACCAGTCGTCCGGTTTGGCATCCGGGATCTGGCCCCAACGGCGCATCTGCGACAGGTACCAGATGGCGTCGGACGGGTACGGATAGGTGGCGTGGTGACGGAAGAACACGTTGAAGTCCGGTACCTCGCGAACGTCGCCCTTCTCGTACTCGAAGGTGCCGGTCATGGAGTTGGCGATGACTTCGGCGTCGGCGCCGACGTAGCTGGGCCGGGCCAGGATCTCCACCGCTTCGGCGCGGTTGGCGTTGTTGTTCTCATCCAGCCAGTGGGCGGCGCGAATCAGGGCCCGCAGCAGGTGCAGGTGGGTGTTGGGGTTTTCCTCGGCCCAGGATTGGGTTACGCCGAACACTTTCTCCGGGTTGTTGGGCCAGATCTCGTAGTCGGTGATCACCGGCACACCGATGCCCTTGAACACCGCCTGCTGGTTCCACGGCTCACCCACGCAATAGCCCTGGATGGTGCCGGCTTCCATGGTGGCCGGCATCTGCGGCGGGGGCGTCACGGAGAGGTGCACGTCCGCTTCAAGAGTGCCGCTGGTGTCGCCACGCTGGGGCGCGTAGAAGCCCGGGTTCAGGCCACCGGCGGCCAGCCAGTAGCGCAGCTCGTAGTTGTGGGTGGACACCGGGAACACCATGCCCATGCGGAACCGTTCGCCCTCGGCGCGGGAGGCTTCCACCACCGGTTTCAGGGCACTGGCACTGATCGGGTGCACGGGCTTGCCGTCTTCCTGGGGGATGTGCTGGCTCATGGTCTCCCAGACCTGGTTGGAGACGGTGATGCCGTTGCCGTTCAGGTCCATGCTGAAGGCGGTGATGATGTCGGCCTGGGTACCGTAGCCGATGGTCGCGCCCAGGGGCTGACCGGCCAGCATGTGGGCGCCGTCCAGTTCACCGGTGATGACCCGGTCGAGCAGGACCTTCCAGTTGGCCTGGGCTTCCAGCTCGACAAACAGACCTTCGTCCATAAAGAAGCCCTGCTCCCAGGCAACGGCCAGCGGCGCCATGTCGGTCAGTTTGATGAAGCCCAGCTTCAGGTCCGGCTTTTCCGGCTCGCCGATGGCGGCCTGGGCCAGGGGTGCGCTGGCGATCAGGGAAACCGCGGCGGCCAGGCCGGCCAGGTGCCGGAGTGACCCGGAGACGGTGGTCAGGGATGTCGTCATGGTGCTTACCTCGCAATGTGCTTCCGGGCAAAAAAAAGCGCCTGCCCTCCGTGTCCCGGAAGGCAGGCGCCGATGCCTGCTGGAGCTCTGATGATCTAAAATGTTCATGAGGTGCTTCTGCACAGCCTGTGCCAGTCACGAAAAAAACTGTGAAAACAGGCCGCTAAACCAATCGGTGCAAATCCAGGCGGGTCGGGGTCCGGCAGGGTTCGAATCGTTTTAGTGCGTGCTGCGCCATTTATGCACCATTGTGAGCCGCGCCCCGGGCGGTTCCGGATCGCGCCCTGATCGGCAACCGGCCGCCAGGCCCCGGCACGGGCCGGTGCCGGGGCCTGGGGCACCGCTGGCCCTGATATTGCAGGTTCCTTTTAAGAGTGCATTGAAGAGTGCTTTGAAGGGCGCTCTCCAGTGCGCTCTCAGGTTCCCTTGCCCCTACCTGGCAAGCACCACCAGACACAGAGACACACCAACGAGATCAGGCAAAGAAGCCCGCTGCCCGCCCCGGACACCCCGGTTGCGGCCAGCGGGCTTTTTCGTTGTCAGCAGAGAGGAATGGACGTGGACAGCAGAACCCAGCCGCCTACCAGTGTACGGACCACCTGCCCCTACTGCGGAGTGGGCTGTGGCGTCTCGGCCAGCGCCGACGGCGTCAGCCCCGACCCTGCCCATCCGGCGAACCAGGGCCGGTTGTGCGTCAAGGGCTCCGCGCTCCAGGAAACCCTGGTGCCGAGTGGCCGCCTGTTACGCCCCCGGGTCAATGGCCAGGACCAGGACTGGCCCGAGGCCCTGGCGGCTGCGTCCGGCGCCATTCGCCAGGCCATCGCAGAGCACGGCCCCGGTTCGGTGGCCTTCTACCTGTCCGGGCAGTTGTTGACCGAGGATTATTACGTCGCCAATAAGCTGGCCAAGGGCTTCATCGGCACGCCCCACGTCGACACCAATTCCCGGCTGTGCATGTCTTCGGCGGTGGCGGCGCACAAGCGGGCCTTTGGCGAGGATGTGGTGCCCGGCTGCTACGAGGATGTGGAACTGGCCGACCTGCTGGTACTGGCCGGCAGCAACGCCGCCTGGGCCCATCCGGTGCTGTACCAGCGTATGAAAGCGGCCGGCCGGACCGGCCGGCGGGTGGTGGTCATTGATCCGCGGCGGACGGCGACCGCGGAGCTGGCGGATCTGCACCTGAAGCTGAAACCCGGCACGGACAGTGTCCTGTTCAACGGTTTGCTGGTCTGGCTGTCGGACCAGGACGCGGTGGACCGGGCCTACCTGGCCAATCACTGTCAGGGCTTCGAACAGGCCCTAGCGGCCGCGCGTCAGAGCGCACCGGACCTGGCGGCGGTGGCCCGGCACTGTGATCTGCCGGTCGACGAGGTCGCCACCTTCTACCGCTGGTTTGCCGACACCGCGCGCACGGTGACCGGGTTTTCCCAGGGCATCAACCAGTCGGTGGCCGGTACCGACAAGTGCAACGCCATCATCAACTGTCACCTGGCCACCGGCCGGGTCGGTCAGCCCGGGGCCGGGCCCTTTTCCCTGACCGGGCAACCCAATGCCATGGGCGGTCGCGAGGTCGGTGGACTGGCCAACACCCTGGCCGCCCACATGGATTACGACACCCCGGGCGCCCGCGTCCGGCTGGCCGAGTTCTGGGGCGCGGACCGGATCCCGACCGGGCCGGGCCTGAAAGCGGTGGATCTGTTCGACGCCGTGCACCGGGGCGAGATCAAGGTGCTCTGGATCATGGGCACCAATCCGGCCGTCAGCCTGCCCCAGGCCGCCCGGGTGCAGGACGCCCTGGCCCGGTGCCCGACGGTGATCGTGTCCGACTGCGTGGCGGAGACCGACACCACCGTGCACGCCAACATCCTGCTGCCGGCCGCGGGCTGGGGCGAAAAGGATGGCACGGTCACCAATTCCGAACGCTGCATCTCCCGGCAGCGGTCGTTCCTGCCCCTGCCCGGTGAGGTCAAGCCGGACTGGTGGATTCTCAGCGCCGTGGCCCGGGAGCTGGGGTACGGCAAGGCCTTCGGCTACCAGGGGCCGGCCGACATCTTCCGCGAACATGCGGCGCTCTCGGGGGTGGCGGCGCGCGCCAGTGGCGGTCATCAGCGCTTTGACATCAGCGCCCTGAGCGCGCTGTCGAATGCCCGCTACCAGCAGCTGGAACCGGTGCAGTGGCCGGTGTTCCAGGGCCCGACCGGTCGCCTGGACGGTACCCGGCGGCTATTCAGCGACGGTCGTTTTGCCACCGCCGACGGTCGCGGGCGGCTGATTCCGGTGCACACCACCGCGCCCGGTCAGCAGCCCACGGCGGCTCAGCCCCTGGTGGTAAACGCTGGCCGCATCCGCGACCAGTGGCACACCATGACCCGCACCGCGCTGGCGCCCCGGTTGCTCAGTCACCGGCCCGAGCCCTTTATCGAGGTTCATCCCGACGACGCCTGCGCCCTGAACCTGGCGGAGGGTGACCTGGGCCGGCTCACCGGTGCCAGCGGCGAGGCCTTCGTCGGGCGGGTCCGGGTCACCGGGGACCAGCGTCCGGGGGAGGTGTTTGTGCCGATTCATTGGAACGACCGCTATGCGTCCCGGGGCAAGGCCACGGCGCTGATGCAGCCGGTGACCGATCCGGTGTCCGGGCAACCGGAGGGCAAGCACGGGGTGGCGAGCCTGGTCCCGGTGGCCTGTCGCTGGCAGGCCCGGTTGCTGCGGCGGCCGGGGACCGACTGGCAGCCGGACAAGGCCAGCCCCGGTGGCTACTGGAGTCGACAGCCCCTGAGTCACAGCGACAGTTGGTGGTTGGCGGGCCAGCAGCCGGTGGACTGGGCGCGGGAGGCGGATGCCTGGCTCGGCGGTGCCCCCCAGGTGCTGATGGACGACCCGGCCAGCGGCCGGTTCCGCGCCGCCCGCATCCGGGACGGCCGGCTGTTGGCGGTCCTGCTGGTGGAGCCGGTGGCGTCCGAACTGCCGGATCTGGCCTGGCTGGATCAGTGTTTTGGCGCCGAGCGCCTGAGTAAGGAGCAACGCCACTGCTTGCTGGCGGCGCGGGCGGTGGATACCGAGGACGTCGGCGCCCTGGTCTGCAGCTGCTTCCAGGTTGGCGAACACCAGATTGCCAGCGCCATTCGTGCCGGCCACACCAGTGTCGAAGCCCTCGGCCGTAGCCTGAAGTGCGGCAGCAATTGCGGTTCCTGCATTCCGGAGTTGCGCGGCCTGCTGGCCCAGCACGCGGTCAGCGCCGCCGAGGTGGCGTCCTGACCGGCGCTAGCCGGCTTTGCGCAGCAGTTGCAGTGGCACCCGGTAGCGAACACCCCGGGCCAGGCCAGTGCCCTCGATGGTGCAGGTCTTGCGGTTGACCCGCCGGATCCGCCCCTGCACCACCCGTTTGCCGGCCTCGAAGGCCACCACTTCTCCCACCTGCCAGTGCGCCCGGGTTCGGGCCGGATCTTCCAGGGTAAACGTCGCGGCCGACAGTGGCAGCGCCTGCTCGGCCGCCCGGGACGCCAGGTCCCGGCGGACGGACTCGGCCCGGCCGCTGCGGTGCAGGTCATCGAGAATCCGGTAGAAGTGCCGGTTATGGACGGAACCGCGGTAGCGTTTGCCGGCACTCTGTTGCAGCAGGTGCGCGAACTCATGACAGCAGGTGTGGGCCAGCAGGTTGAGCGGACTGAGCTGGCCGTCGAAGTAGCCCCGCTTCAGGATTTCCCGGCTGGACAGCCAGCCCTGGGCGGTTTCCGGCCGTTGCTTGGCTTCGATCATGCGCACACCGTAGGTGATCAGGTGCTGTCGGCGCTCGGGATCGAATCGGTGGTAGGTGGCCTGGCCCGAGCCCACCCGGCAGCGCAGGGCGTTGTCGGGCGGCCGGCCAGTCCATTCGCCGGCGGGGAGCCAGAGCGAATCGAAGGTGGTGTCGCACATCAGTTGGCCCAGTTGCCGGGCCATTGAATGGTTCATCAAGCGGGTACTTACATCGGCCATGTCCGCCTCTGATCATACCCGCTACTGGCGGGCCGGCAAAACCGGCCCATCAGTGAACCCGCGAACCGGTCTGGGCCATCAGGCCTCGAACGGTGAGCGCCAGTCGTCGGCACCGGAGGTCCCGGCCACGGCGTGCTCCCAGGTGACCTTGCGGTAGGACAGAGAGGTGGTGACCAGCTGGGTGTAGTCCGCGCTGGCGGCGTCCTGGCAGTGCGGCATGGTGCACTGGATGTCGATGATGGTGGCATCCTCGAGGATGGTGGAGAAGAAGTGCTCCTGCTTGCCCTCGACGGAGGTGCGGTACCACTTGAGCTCCACCTTCGGCAGCATCTCACCGGAGGCCAGGGCGTTGTACATCAACGGCGTGGCCTTGTTCAGGGCCGAGGTGAACTTGAACGGCTTGTGCACGCGCTGGCCCGACGGCTGACCGGACTGGGGGTCGGTGGGCACGGTCACCACGTGGCTGAATTCCTGCACCAGCACCTCGTCCTCGTGGCCTTCAACGTAGATGTTGCCGACGGAATCGGAAGTAAAGGCGCCGGCGGTGATGTTGCCCTGGGTCTGGCCTTCGATACTGATATAACAAGGGGTTGGCATTGTCTGCTCCATGACGGTTGGATTGAAAGAGTGTCCTTGGCAGTTCCTTGGACACCAATGCCAGTACAAACCCTGTGCCAGTAAAGAAAAGACTATATAAAACAGTGAGTAAGCAGAGTCCTGTCGAATCGCGGCCGGGTTCCGGGCAAGCCGCCGCCCGAGGGTCGGGCAAGCCCCTGCTGGCCGGGCCAGTTCTGGCCCGGGCGGGTTCATGCCAGCACCGGTTCAGCCCAGGGCGAGCGCGGCCAGCAGCGCCAGCAGCAACAGCGCGGAGACGCTCTGCCAGAAGGTCACCGGGTGTCGGGTGATCAGCGGCGGTCGCTGCCGGCGGTGCCAGTCGGCGCCGGGTTGACGCAGGTCGTGCAGGAACTCCGACAGCGCCGGATAGCGGCGGTGGGCGTCCGGGTGCAGGGCCCGGGCCAGAGCCTGATCCACCCACACCGGCACATCCTCCCGGAGCGGGCGGGCCGGCTGATAGGTCAGCCGGCGCAGCTGACCACGACTGCGGATTTTCGGGACCTCGGCCTGATAGGGCAGCCGCCCGGTCAGCAACTGGTAGGTGATGACCGCCAGGGAAAACTGGTCCGAGCGCCAGCTCGCCGGCTCGCCCAGGAACAGCTCTGGCGCCGCGTACAGGGCGGCGCCCCGGGGCGTCAGGTCGGCGTCGTCGGTGCTGAGTTCCTGCAGGCCGGCGACCCGGGTGGCGCCAAAATCAATCAGGGTCACCCGGCCGTCCGCGTCCACCAGCACGTTTTCCGGTTTCAGGTCCTGATGCACCATTTCCAACCGATGGAACGCCCGCAGCCCGCGCCCGATCTGCTCGACCAGCCCGCGCACGGTTTCCAGGGCCGGGGATGGGTGGTCCAGCAGCCATTGTTTCAGGGTGCGACCCTCGATGAACTCGGTCACCAGGTAGACCCGGCTCCGGGGCCGTTCTGGCGCGAACGGCCGGACCACATGGGAATTGTGGATGCGCCGGGCGATCCAGTCCTCGGCGGCAAACTGCTCCAGGTAGCCGGGGTTGTCGCGCAGGTCCGTGGACGGCACCTTCAGCACCACCCGGGTCTGGCTGGCCTCATCCACCGCCTGGAACACGTGGCTGCGGGCGCTGGCGTGCAGCTGACGGACGATCCGGTAACCATCCAGCACCTGCCCCGGGGTCAGGTCGCCGGCGAACGGCAGATGGCTCAGTTCCCGGTGCAGTTCCGCCGACTCGTTGGCCTCCGGCAACTGGTCGATGCGGAGGATCTGTACCGTGAGGTTGTCGGTGCTGCCCGCCGCCAGGGCCGCCTGACCGATGGCCTCGGCGGCCGCGGACAGGTCCGTGCCGTGGTGCCGGAGCAGGTCGGTGATCGCGGTCTCGGGCAGGTGCTCGTAGATGCCATCGGTGACCAGGACGAACAGGTCACCCACGGCCAGTGAGGTCTGGCGGTAGGCGAGGTCGAGCCGGTCTTCCATGCCCATGGCCCGGGTCAGGCAGCTCTCGGTGCGCGACAGCCAGAGCCGGTGGTCGGTGCTCAGCTGTTCCAGGCGTCGGCCCTGGACCCGGTAGATTCGGGAATCGCCCACATTGAACAGGTGCGCGGTCCGGGACTTCAACACCATCACGCTCAGGGTGCAGACATAGCCCCGGTCGCGGTCGTAGCGGTACTGGCTCTGGCGGGTCTGGGCATGGAGCCAGGCATTGGTGGCGCGCAGCACCCGCTGCGCCGATTGCTTGACCGACCAGGTGTCGGGGGTGGAGAAGTAGTCGTTCAGGAAACCGGTCACCGCGGCTTCGCTGGCGACCTGGCTGACGTTGCTGGAACTGATGCCGTCGGCCAGGGCAATGGCGATGCCCTTGGTCGAGCGCTGATGCCGCTCCGGCACCAGCAGACCGTGAAAATCCTGGTTCTCGGCCTTGCGACCGCGATCGGAGTACTGCCCGACCGAGATTTCCAGTGCCGTCGCCATCAGTCAGCCCCCGCCCGGCGGGTGCGCCGGTGGGGGCAATCCGGCCGGTGCGGCGGCCGGAATGCAACCGGGTTCAGGCACGGTTGGCCAGCGCCGAGTCGTCGAAGGCGGCCGGGGCCGGACGCTTCGGGGCGGTGCGCACATGGGTGGTGTACAGGGTCAGGCCAGTGAAGGCCAGGCCGCCAACCAGGTTGCCCAGTACGGTCGGGATCTCATTCCACCACAGGTAGTCCATGACCGAGAACTCACCGCCCATGATGATGGCGGACGGGAACAGGAACATGTTCACGATGGAGTGCTCGAAGCCCATGAAGAAGAACAGCATGATCGGCATCCACATGGCCAGAACCTTGCCGGCAACGTTGGTGGAGATCATCGCGCCGACCACGCCCATGGAGACCATCCAGTTGCACAGCATGCCGCGGATGAAGATGGTGGCCCAGCCGGCGGCGCCGTATTCGGCGTAGCCAAGGGTACGATCTTCGCCCACGGAGGCAATTTTGGCGCCGACCGCGCCGGGATCGGTGTTGAAGCCGTAGGTGAACACGAACGCCATCATGAAGGCGACCGTCAGGGCGCCGCCAAGGTTGCCCAGGAAAACCCAGCCCCAGTTACGCAGGATGGCTTTCGGTGTCACCCCCGGGCGCTTGTCCAGCAGCGCCAGCGGCGTCAGCATGAACACGCCGGTGAGCAGGTCGAAGCCCATCAGGTAGAGCATGCAGAAGCCGATGGGGAAGAGCACGGCGCCAATCAGGAACACCCCGGTCTGGACCGCGACGGTGATGGCAAAGGCGGCGGCCAGTGCCAGGATGGCGCCGGCCATGAAGGCCCGGATCAGGGTGTCCCGCGTTGACATGTAGATCTTGGATTCACCGGCGTCCACCATCTTGGTGGCGAACTCGGCAGGCAAAATATAAGACATAGCTCGGTCCTCTGGCCCACAAAAAAGACGGCGCAGCCCACCGCCCGGGCTGCTTGACCTGCAGCGGTGAACAGACGCCGTCGTCTGAAAGATTTCTGTCGCTGTGAACGAAACCGACATTGGTTCCGTTAACGGGACCGGTGCGAAGTCCGTGCCAGAGTTTGGGCTTGGCTAGCTAATCTCAGTTTTTTCAGTAGCTTGGGTGGGGCTGGTTCGGGCAGGGCAGGCATCCGGCGGCGCCGGTCGCAGCAACCTTGGCGCACCTGAGCGGTGCGTTTTGGTCCGGCCGTGCTGCAGACTGGCCCAGTTACGGCGCCTGGGATTAACGCAACTGGAAGCGCACCGGCAGGGCGTAGCTGAAACTGCGGCCGGTCATGTCGGCGGGCACTTTTGGCAGGGGCTCCGCCTGTTTGAGCATGGCCAGCGCGGCGTCGTCGAGCAGGGCGTGACCGGAGGCATTCGCCAGCTGGTAGCTCAGCAGTTGGCCCTGGCGGTTGAAACTGAACACCAGCACCGGCGTGCCTTCCTGGCCCAGCCGCCGGGCCCGGCGGGGATACTCGTAGAATCGACCGAGGTGCCGGCTGAGCCGGCTCAGGTAGTTGTCGACGGCCTCCGAGCGCCCGGCATTGAGCTCGATCTGTCGATCCTGGGGCAGTTGATCCGAGGCCTGGTCGGCGCTGTCGGCAGCGGCGGCCGCCGGCTCGGACGTCGGCTCGGCTGGGGTCGGCTTTGGATCGGACTGTGGTTCAGGCTCGGGCTCTGGTTTTGGCTCAGGCTCAGGTTCCGGTTCCGGTTCGGGCTCGGGTTTTGGTTCAGGCTCTGGTTCTGGTTCTGGCTTCGGTTCAGGTGCAGGCTCTGGCTCTGGCTCTGGCTCAGGTACGGGTGCCGGGGTGGACTCTGTTTCCGGCTCGGGCTGACCGGCCAGGCTGATACGCAACGCGGGGGCGGTGTTGACCGCGGCTTCGCCGAGCGGCACCAGCCTGGCGGGTGGCTCCGGACTGAACAACCAGACCGCGGCAGCGGTCAGGCTGACGGCGAGCGCCAGCAATAGGGCCTTGGTGCGGGGCGATGGTCGGGTCACGATTCCGGCTCCGTGAGCAGCAGGATTTCGGTGAAGCCGGCCTGCTCCAGTGCCCGGAACAGTTCCTCGAGCTGGGCCATGCTCAGGCTGCTGGCGGCGGCAATGCGGAGTGCCCCGGCGTCCTCCGGCGCCGGCAGTCGCGCCGCAAGCTGGTCCGCAGCGACGGCCTGTCCGGCCACCAGCCAGTCGCCGTTGGCGCGCACCATGAGGTCGGCATCCGGTTGCTGGGGCTGGCCCTCGGCGCGGGTGCCGGGCAGCTCCGGCAGTGGCTCTTGCGCCAACTGGCCGGCGACGATGAAGAACATCAGCAGCAGGAAGACCAGATTGATCAGCGGCAGCAGGGCGTCTTCTACCCGCTCCATGAGACCTTTGCCGGCGTGGGCCGGTGGCGGTACCAGATCGGTCATGGCGTGGTTCCGGAGTCCCGTTTCCAGTGGCTCTGGATGGCGGCGGCATCAAGCTGGCCCAGGGTCTGGGTGAAATGCCCGAGGCCGGTTTCGGGGCGGGTGCCGACATTGACTTCGGTGATGCCGGCCCGCACCAGTTCGGCAACCAGGGCCTCAGACGCCAGGGTCCGGTTCTGCCAGCGGATGCGGCCGTCGTTCAGCACGGTCAGCTCGGGCAGGGGCTGGCCGTCGGCGGCCTGTCGGTCCGGGGTGGCATTGGCCAGCTCCAGGTGGCCCACGGGTAGCAGGCGACTGGTCAGCATGAAGAACACCAGCAGGATGAACACTACATCAATCAGTGGTGTCATCCGGATGGGCATGGGACGGCTGGGGCGGGGCTCAACCAGTTGCATGGGCGAACCGGGGCCGTCCCTGGTGACGAATCTCGCTGGGGTCCGGTTTGGCCGGGGCCGGCTCGGCCGATGGTGCATCGGCCCTGGCGCCGGTGTGGTCCTGGTTCAGCACCGTGACCAGGGTGGCATTGACGGTCTTGTGGATCCGACGCAGGCGGAATTCGACCCAGGCGGCCAGGGCGGCGAACGGGATGGCAATCACCAGGCCGGCCGCGGTGGTGGTCAGGGCCTCGTAGATGCCGCCACTGAGCTGGGACGCGTTGGCCCGGCCCTCGGTGGCGGCCATGGCGCTGAACGCCTCCATCATGCCCATGACCGTGCCCAGCAGACCCAGCAGCGGCGCCAGGGCCGCAATCACCTCGATGATCTTGAGGGGCGCCTCGAACGGTTCGAGTGCCTGCTGGGCATCCCGCGCCACGGTGGTGCGGATCTGCTGCAGGTCCCGGCCCTGCTGGCGTGCCTCGATGGTGTCGAGCACCAGGTGCAGCAGCGGGTTCATCCGGGCGTAGCGGCCGGCCTGACGACGCAGGTCATAGGGGCGCACCCGGTCGGGGGCCTGCTGCCAGTCGGCAACCAGGGCTTTGATCCGGCCGCTGAGTCGGGGGGCGTACAGGGTGCCGGTGAGGATCAGATAGACAAAGGTAATGGCGCCGATCGCGGCAAGAGCAATGAGCACGATCATGACCGGACCGCCCATTTCCAGCAGTCGGGCCAGCAGGGGATTCAGCGATTCGGAGGACGCGAGCGCGGCAGTATCGGACATCAGAGACGACCCCGGTTTCTAGAATAGTGATGTAAATGATAAATATTCTCACTGCGATTGCAAGGTGTAATCTGACAAATGGGGCGTCTCTGGTAAACTGCGGTTATTCAAAGCCATGACGCCCGGACCGGATCATCGCCCGATCGGTAAGCCCTGGAGACCGACCATCCTTTCGACCCACCCCCCTTTCCCAGCTGGACGCCGGTGATGATTAGACGCTGGTTCGGAAGCCTCGTGAACCGCGCGGTCGTTTTGGTCGTGGTGGTGATCCTGTTGTCGGCGCTGGTGGTGTCCCTGGCTGGCGCCTGGCTGAGCCGGGGCGAACTGGAGCAGCAGGCCACCAAGCAGGTCGAGACCATGGCGCGGCTGGTGGCGAGCGAGTTGGACGACAAGCTGGCGCTGCGCCTGGAGACCCTCAGCCACGTGGCCGAGAGCTTCACCATGGATGAGGCCGTGCTGGGGGCCCGGGCCCGGATCCTGATCCGGCAGCAAACCGCGCTGCAACATCTGTTCGACGGCCTGTACCTGATCGATGCCGAGGGGCGGGTACTGTCGGAATACCCGGAAGCATTCCAGCAAGTCGGTGTGAACGTCAGCCATCGGGATTATTTCCAGGACGCCTCCCGGTTCCTCACGCCGGTGATCAGTCAGCCCTTTGTCTCCAGTTACCAGGACCAACCCGCGGTGATGGTGGCGGCGCCGGTGTTCGATCATCGGCAGAAATTCATCGGCATCATCGGTGGCGCCCTGCGGCTGGGGGGCGAGACCTTCATGCAGGAGTTCGCCAACACCCGGATTGGCGAGACCGGCTACCTGGGCGTGGCGACCCGCAGCGGCGTGACCCTGGCCCACGGCCGAACCGGCGCTGTGATGGTGCCGGTGCGGGTCGAGAATCCGGTGCTGACGGCGGCCATGGAGGGGTTCGAAGGCACCCGGCAAACCCAGAATGGCAATGGCGACAAGACCATCATGTCGGTGCAGCAGATGGACCAGGTGCCCTGGTTCGTGGCCGCGGTCTGGCCGGCCCGGGAAGCCTATGCGCCGATTACCCGCATGGCCGACGGGTTTGTCTGGACCCTGCTGGCGGTCATTGCCGTGATCGCGCCGGTTGCGCTGTTGACCTTCCGGCGCCTGATGGCCCCGCTCACGACCCTGGGCCAGCAGATCAACGAACGCCACCTGGGCATCCGCACGGCGCCGGTGCAGGTCGCCGGTGGGCGCGAGATTGGTCAGGTGGCGGAGATCTTCAACACGGTGATGGACGAGCGCGACGAGGTGCTCGGCTCGCTGGCCGATCGCGAGGCCTTCTTCCGGTCCCTGACCCAGAGCGCGCCCATTGGCATCGTGCAGTCGGATGTGCTCGGGCGCATCGAGTTCGTCAATCCCGCCTTTGAGTGCCTGATCGGCCGACCGGGCTCGGAACTGCAGCATACCCACCTGATGAGCGGGGTGTACGAGGCGGACCAGGCCGAGGTCATCCGGGGCTGGAGGCAGGCGCTGAAGAACCACGAGGTGTTCCGGGGCCGGTTCCGGATTCCCAGCCAGGGCGAACGCGAGCTGATCTGGGCCGACGTCATGACCGCGGTCATCGACACCCCGGACAAGACCCTGGGCAGCATCACCGTGGTGCGCGACATTTCCCACCAGCTGGAGGTGGAGGAGGCGCTGCGGGAGGAGCAGCAGCGGGCCGAGAGCATCCTCGGGGTGCTGCAGGAAGGGGTCCTGATGGTTGACGTCGAGGGTCGCATCCGCTACGCCAACCAGGCCGCCTGCCAGTTCCTCGGCACCGGCGGAGACTGTGTCCAGCAGAACTTCTTTAACCTGGTTACCATCCGGGACGGCGACACCCCTCTGGGGCATCAGGCCTTCCTGACCGGTGCCAACGTCGACAGCCTGTACGCGACCCTGGACAACCGAAGCGGCGAGCGGTTCGACATTGACCTGACCATGCTCCATGTCCGCCAGGGCCGGCACAACGAGCGGATGGTGTTTGTGATCCGCGACGACAGCGAACGCCGGCGCGAGGAAGAGCGCCTGTCCTGGGAAGCCACCCACGACAGCCTGACCCAGCTGCTCAATCGCCGGGCGTTCAGCGCCTCCCTGGTGAAATGCCTGGCCGCGGTGCCCCAGCAGTCGGTGTCGTCGGTGCTGATGCTGATCGACCTGGACCATTTCAAGCCGGTCAATGACGAGGGCGGTCACCTGCTCGGCGACGACCTGCTCAAACGCCTGGCCGCGCTGTTCGCCGACACCGTGCGCAAGGCCGACACGGTGGCGCGCCTGGGCGGCGATGAATTCGGCATCATCCTGCCCGGCTGCGGCCTGGAGCGGGCGCAAACCCTGGCCGAAGCCATCCGGGCCGGGGTCCAGGCGCTGCGCATCCAGCAGGATGGCCGCGACTTTGGCGTGACCGCCAGCATCGGCCTGACCGAACTCAGCCCCAACGACAGTGGCCCACGCGAGGTCATGGCCCGGGCGGACGAAGGGTCCTACATCGCCAAATCCCGAGGCCGCAACGCCGTGGTGGTGGTGCCGGTGCCCGAAGACGAGCAGCCGCCCTCGGCCTGACTCTCAGCCCCACCAGCCAGAGCCCACCCCCGCCTGCCACACCAGCCGCAACGCCAGCGCGGTCAGCACCACGTTGAAAATGCGGTGGAACCACCGGTTACTGAGGGATCTGAGCGCGTGCAGGCCGAGCCAGGTGCCGGCGAAGCCGCAGGCGATCATGGCCAGGATAAACGGCAGCCAGTCGGGAAACACAAAGCCCGCGACGGTGAACACCAGGGCCTTGGGGGCATGCTGCAGGGTCATGGCGGCGGCAAAGGTGGCGACCGTGGTGAAGCGGTCGCGGTGGATCTGCTTGATGAACGCCGCCACCAGCGGCCCGGTGGCGCCCACGAACAGGCTGACGAAGCTGGTCAGCCCGGACGCCAGGAAAATGCCCGCCGGCCCGAACGAGGCCTTGGGCAGGGACGGACCCCAGCACAGGAACAGCACGAACAGGGCAATGGTCAGCTGCCAGACGGTGGCCGGCAGGTCCACCAGCAGCCAGGCGCCGAGCAGGGCACCGGCCACCACGCCGGGCGCGAAGGCCGCGATCACCGACCAGTCGATCTGGCGGCGGGTCAACACCGCCCGGCCGCCGTTGGAGCCGAGCTGAATCATGCCGTGCACCGGAATGATCGCCGCCGGCGGCAGCCAGCTGGCCATCAACACCAGCAGCAGGACCCCGCCGCCCGCCCCCAGGCTGGCGGTGATCATGGAGGTCAGGGCCGAGCAGGCGAGCAGAAACAGGGCAACGGACAGGCTGAGGCTGTCCGGAATCAGGGTCAGTTCCATGCACAGAATTCCGTGGTGTTGAGCCGGGGCGAGCGGCACAGGGCTTCGGTCGCCAGTTGGACGTCAGCGACATAGTACAGCGAGGCCAGCCCCAGTCGATCCCGACCCAGGTTGTGGAACACCATGCCGAAGGCGATGTCGCCGGCGGTAAAGCGTTCGTGGTGGCGGGCAAAGTAGCTCGCGGGTCGGGCCAGCTCGTCGTCGGCCAGCAGCGCCTCCACCCGACCGGCGCCGCCGTGATAGGCCTGGACCAGCAGCAGGGTGAACAGGCGCTGCTGTTTGTTGGCGGGCAGGTGGCCGAAGCGGGCCTCGAACGCCGGCCGCAGGTTGCGGGCGTTCTGATGCATCAGCCGCAGGGCGCAGTCGATCTGGGCCAGCCGGTGCCAGTAGTTGCGGGGCTTGATCCGGCAGTCCGCCAGCGCCGAGGGCGACAGCTGGAGGATGCCCCGGGCGTTGGCCCCGGAGTGGGCGCGGACCCGGCCACCGCTTTCGATCAGCAGCTGGCCGGCCAGATACCGGGGCAGGGCCTGGGGCAGCGCCAGCCGGCCCTGGTCCTGACGGGTTTGATGCACGTATAGCAGGGCCTGGTGCAGGGACCCTGGCTGCTCGCTTGAGGCAAACGACAGGTCATCCCAGGCGCCCCACAACCGGTCTGCCGGCAGGGTGCCCAGGTAGCGGGCCACCGCCTCGGGCAGGTTGACGTGGGGTTGATCGCAGGCGAGGGCGAAGGGATAACCGGTCTGGCCGGCCTTGCCCGGCAGCCAGGTGTCGACCCGGCCGTCCGCATGCAGCCGCTGGCGGGTCCGGTTCAGCAGTGCCTGGGTGTCCTCGCGGCTGTCGCCGTCGGAGATCCAGGCCAGGAACTGGCCGCGCATGTCGAACAGGATGTGACGGTCGGTCTCGGCGCAGTAGCCGGATTCGCGCAGGACCCAGCCGCGAATGGTGAGGATGTTGCTGTACACCCCCTGGCTGACCCAGTAAGGCGAGGCCCGTACCACCTGGGTCCAGTTGTCCCCGGTGTCGGTCTCCTGGCCCTGGGCCCCAAGGCTGGGCAGGAGGCTGCCGGCCAGGATGAAAACCCCGGCAAGCTGTCGTAAGCTCTTCACTCTCCACGTCATAGGCGTTACATCCGTGACCGTCCGGCTATCACAATAACAAACGGAACCGAACATGAAACAATCTGAATACCTGCGCTACGACGCCACCGCACTCGCCGACCTGGTCCGCCGGGGCGAGGTCACGGCCCGGGAAATCTGCGAATCGGCCATCGAACGGGCTACCCGGGTCAACGGCACCCTCAACGCCGTTTGCTACCCGCAGTTTTCCGAGGCCCTGGAACAGCGTTTTCCCGAACAGGCGGCCTTCGCCGGCGTTCCCCTGTTGCTGAAGGACCTGGCCCAGGAACAGGCGGGGCATCCGTGCACCTACGGTAGCCGCAGCCTGACCCAGAACGTCGCGGCCCAGGATTCGGAGTTTGTCCGCCGGGCCCGCGACGGCGGCTTGGTGTTTCTGGGGCGCACCGCCACGCCGGAGTTCGGGCTCAAGGCGGTGACCGAATCCGTGCTCTGGGGCCCGTCGCGCAACCCCTGGGATACCGAGCTCACGCCCGGCGGCTCCAGCGGTGGCTCCGGGGCTGCGGTGGCGGCCGGCATCGTGCCCATGGCCGGTGCCAACGACGGTGGCGGCTCGATCCGGATTCCCGCCGCCTACAACGGCCTGTTCGGGCTCAAACCCTCCCGGGGCCGGATTTCCAGTGGCCCGCTGGTGGGCGAGGCCTGGACCGGCGCCTCCTCCGATCACGTGGTGAGCCGCACCGTGCGGGACAGCGCCGCCATGCTGGACCTGCTCAGTGGCCCGGCCCCGGGGGATCCCTTTGCCATTCCCTCACCGCCGGGGCCGTTTGCCGATCTGATGCAGCAGTCACCGGGGCGCCTGAAGATCGGGGTGTTCACCGCCTCGCCCTATGGCACCGAGGTGGCGCCGGACTGCGTCGCCGCGGTTGAGGCCACCGCCCGGGTGTTGGAAAACCTGGGGCATGAGGTCGAGTATGCCCAGCCGGATTACGACGGCATGGCGCTCGCCCGCTGCTACCTTGGCTTGTATTTTGGCGAGGTGTCGGCGTTGATGGCGCGGGCCCGGGAGGAGTTTGGCGCCGGTGACGACGACTTCGAGCTCGAAACCCGGCTGCTGGGCATGCTGGGCAACAGCATGCCGCTGTCGGACTACGTCCGGCGCCGGCAGCAATGGAACCAGTTTGCCCGGGCCCTGGGGGTGTTTTTCGACCGCTACGACCTGTACCTGTGCCCGACCACCGGCCAATTGCCGGCGCGCATTGGCGAGCTGGACACGCCGGCGACCCTGAAACTGGCCGCCAAACTGATGCTGGCCCTGAAGGCCGGCAAGCTGGTGCACCGCACCGGCCAGGTCGATCAGATGGCGTTGGAGAGCCTGGCGCGCACCCCCTTCACCCAACTGGCCAACCTGACCGGTACCCCGGCGATGTCCGTGCCCCTGCACTGGACCGCGGCCGGCTTGCCGGTGGGCGTGCAGTTTGGTGGGCGCCATGGCGACGAGGTGCGTCTGCTGCAGCTGGCGGCCCAGCTGGAGGAAGCCAGTCCCTGGTTCGGCCAGTACGAGCGCCTGGACGACGCCTTCGACGGCTAGGGGTTGTGATCCGCTCGCCGAAACTCCACGTTTATCTTTGTAGTCGGAACAGGCTATGCTGTCTGTCAGGAGGACCCCGGTTTTCCTGACAGACCCTGATGGCATCGAGGAGGCGAGCGTATTATGAACCAACCGATGGCAATCGACGATCTGGTGTCAGTAGCACAGGCCGAGGCAATGGGGGAGCTCGACGCTCCGATGATGGCCATTGTCCTGTCCAGCGAACAAAGCTACGACTTGCCCATTAACTCCCTGGAAACCGATGCCGACAAGGCCCGCTGGGGACTGATCCTCCGCGCTGCCCGCGAGCATGTGGAGGCCGACGCAGTCGCCGTGCTGTATCCGGCCTGGACCACCATCCGCCAGAAACAGGCGGAAGCCGACGCCGATGCCGATGCTCAATCGGACGACACCGGCGAGACCACCCCCATAGACACCCTGTTTGTCCAGTTGCACACCCGGGACCGTGTGTACTGGCGCGGGTTCGAACAAATCCGTGACCCCAAGCACCAGCGCATCATTGGCTTCCGCCGGATCAAGGCGCTGTCCACCGATTACCGCCGCGAGGAGGTGCCGTCGATGGCGGCCTGGCTCAGCACGCTGTTTGAGCCGCTGCCGGACGAAGGTGAGGAAACCGCGGTGGATCGGGAGCTGGCGGACTTGCTGGAAGAACCGGAAGTGACCGCGGCGCTCTACCCGCGGCAGATGCGGGCCCTGCACTGATCGGAACCGGCGGCTTTACACCGCCGGTATCCGCTGCCAGACCCAGACCAGGCTGATGCCCATCACCGCCACCAGGAGCGCGGGGACCACGGCTTTCTGGTAAAGCGGCGTGGCTCGGGCCCATATCGCCAGGAGCGGGAAGCCGAGCGCGATCAGCGTCAGTTGCCCCAGCTCGACGCCCACGTTAAAGCCGCCCAAGGCGATGGCCAGACTGCTTGTGTCCACGGTGAGATCGGACAGCACGCTGGCAAAGCCGAAGCCGTGCACCAAGCCGAACCCAAAGGCCAGGCGCCAGGTGTGCCGACCCAGAATCGGCCAGACCACGTTCACGGCGGCCACGGCAATCGATGCTGCGATCACCGTTTCGACCCAGGCAATGGGCAGACTCACCAGTTTCAACGCGGCCAGGCTCAAGGTGATCGAGTGCGCAAGGGTAAAGGCGGTGACGATGCCAGCCAGCTCCCAGAGCTGTTGTCGCGCCGGGAGCCACCGGGTGCCCCGGTCGGTGCGCTCGGGCTGACGGAGGGTGGCCGGCAGCATCAGAACCAACAGGAACAGGATGTGGTCCAGTCCGATCAACAGATGAACGACGCCCTCTGTTACGAAGGTTGAGAAGGTCTGCCAGGCGCCGGTTTCGGCGGCCGGTGACAGGTCCAGACGGCGTTTGTCCGGGGCCATCACCGCCAGCCGGGTCGAGCTGTCGCTACTGACCTGGACCAGTCCCCGATGCAGACTGTCCCGGTCGAACAGCAGGGTGTAATCCAGGCGATCGGGAGACGCGCCGTCAGGGCAGACAATCTGGTACTGGGCCGCGGCATAGGCGCCATCGCTGTGCTTGCCAACCCCCCAATCCAGGGCGGTCAGTTCGCAGGTCTGGGCCCCGGAGGAAAACACCACACGATCCTTGATGATTTGCTCGATGGCATAGCGGTGCTGACGCAACTCGCCGCCCGTCACCTGCCGGTCCTTGTTGGTATCGATGGGCAGCAGCAGGGCCAGGTCACGCAGCGCCACATCAATCCGGACCCGGTCGCTGTTGGTGTCCAGATACAGAAAGCTGTCGCTGGCTTTATGGGCCAGGGCTGGACTGGCCAGCAGCATCAGCAGGGCCAGGGTCAGAAAATTAGATCGGCGCGATTCGGTCATTGGGGCATCTCCGGATAACGGCTGTCGGTCTGGCCTTGCTGCCGCAGCCATTGCCGGACCTCCTGAACCACGTCCTGATCCTGGGCCGCCATCGCCGCCCGCAGAACCAGCCGGGTGTCGAGAGGTTCCCGTTGCTCGCGCCAGTTCGCCCATGCATGCTCAAGGGCCGGTTCAGGGCGTTGCTCAATATCCAGCAGGAACCGGGCAAAATCCCGCTGATGCAGCAAGGCGCCGCGCCACTGGGCTTCCTCGAAGCGGGCACGGAGAGCCTGGGTCAGGTGTCTCGCCTGTTCGGGAGCGACCTGTTGCAGGGCAATGGCCCGAAGTACGCCGAGGCCATCCACCTGTTCATAACTTGCGGTCAGGTCCAGGGTAGCCCGGTAATTGCCCCGCTCCAGATGCCAGTCCGCCAGCAGTGCCCGGGTGTAGAGATCCGTGGGTGCGTCCCTGAGCACCGCCTGCCAGTGTTCGGTGGCGGCCTCGCGGCCGAGTTGCGCAGCGATGTCCCCGAGGGTGCCCTGGGCCCAGGCGCGGCTGGTTGGGTCCGCGCCCGGCGCGGCCGCCAGCCGGTTTTGCAACCGCGCATAGGCCTCCGCGCCCTCACCCGTCCGTGCCTGCATCTGGGCCAGGCAGCTCTCCGCGATCAGGCCCGGGTAATCCCGGGTCAGGGCGTCGCACTGCCGGCGGGCAGCCTGGTAGTGGCCCTGCACCAGTTCGAGATTGGCCAGTGTCAATCGAGCCTGGATCCTTTGCTGGCGCTGGTTGGTGTCCGCCAGCACCTGTTCCAGGTCTGCCCGGGCCGCCTCGAAGCGGTGCAGGCTCTGGGACAAGGTGGCGCGCAGCACGCGCAGCCGGTCTGTGAGCTGAGCTTCCGGCCAGTCCTCGAGCAGACGTTCGGCATAGCCGAGAAAGCGGGGGTCGCCGGTGCCTCGAGCCTGGCTGATGAACGCCTGGAGCTGGTCGGCCAACTCGGTGGCATTGGCCGGTGCAGTTGCGGAACCTGTTGATGAGTCCGGCAGCGTCGTCAGAATGTCAGCGTCGGCGAAGTCCTTTTGGATTGGGCCCGGCGCCGCGAAGGTCGCGGCCGGCATCAGTGCGCCGACCAGGCCGCACCCAAGCCAAAAAGCCCTGCCCGGCAGGGCAGGGAGTGAAATCGCCCGGCGCAGGATTGCCCTGCGCCGGCGAGTGGTTTGCTTATTGGAACAGGTCATCGAAAGCCTGCGGGTTGTTTTGGTCGTTGAAATTGAACTCCCGTTCATTGATGTTGACCGGTTCGAGCTCCACCGACTGTTTCTGTACTTCGGTCTTCACGAAAGTCGTGAAGTCCACCGGAAACACGGTATCACGGGGTGCCGGGTTGCCATCGGAGCAACCGACCAGTACCAGTCCGGCAACCGCCAGGATGATCATTCGTAGATAGGCACTCATGGCATCCTCCTGATCAATTGGGCGAGCCGGCCACCGGGGTCGCAAGGTAAGGGAAGGTGGTTCTGAGCTCGGCCGGGTCCAATTGCACGCCATCGGTAAACGGCGTGTCGCGATTCGGCGCATCCGACGTCAGCGCCCCCATGGCCACGCGCAGGGCGGCGTCCACGGTGTCGTCGACTGGCCGGCGGCCGTTCGGGAAGCCGGCGTTATCGCCGCCGAGGACACCCAGGTCGTTCTGGCTACCCGCCGGTGTGGTGGCAATCGCCGGATTCAGCCGCAGCATTTCCGAGGCGGTGACCCCGACCGGTTTGTTGACTCCGTCGACACCGGTCAGGAAAGCTGTGACCAGGTCGTTGCGCGGAAACGTGTTCGGCGCTTCGGCACCGGCGCCGCTGAACAGGATTTCCAGCAATTCAGGCAGGGTCGGATGGGTCACATAGGTGAGGAACTGGCCGTCGTCCTTGGGTTCGCTGGCGTTAAACCGGTCCTTGTCCTTGAGCCCGATGACCACCTCGTTCACCAGAGGCATGCCCAGTCGGGACACCTGGGTGTAGGCGCCGCCCTGCACGGTAGCGCCCTTGCCATTGGCCGCGGGCGCTGGATTCAGGACTCGCGCCTGGCGCAGGCTCGCGGTGGTCCAGGCACCAATGACCGGGTCTCCACCGGAGTTCACCGCGGTGCCGGTCAGGCAGGTGGTGGGTACTTCCAAGGCGAATGACGTCACGTTCTTGTCGGCCAGATCGCCGGGGCCTTCGCCGTCGCGAGCCCCCAGGGGATTGGTGTTGACCAGATCAAAGATTTCGCCCAGGTTGACGGCGAAAGCCTCCTTGCGCTGGCCGACAAACACCCTGCCGTTGGTGCTGCAACCGGGAATGCTGATGTTGTAGATGTGGCCGTCAGCGTAGGTCGCGTAATCCGCGAACGACTTGCCGCCGATGTTATCCAGCGGCTTGTCAAAGCTCTCCATGCCGGTGCTGGCATTGGTGGCGGTCTGGACGGTCCCGGTCCGGCGATCACCGCGGATGATTTTCACCGAGTACTGCTGCTGGGCCTGGACGTTGCCGTCGACCGTTGCGTCGCCGATGTTTTTGAGCGGTACCGACACCATTTCTTCGGCGCCGGTGTCGCCGACGGCGAGTTGAATGTCGTTGAACCTGTCCTCGGGTTCAAACCGGAACGTCAGATCCTCCACCGCATCGCCATCGTTATCGATGTGAATCTCGTAAATGGCGTCCTCGTCGAGGTCGAAATAATTGGGGCCACCGTAGGCGTCCTGTAACGGCAGGTAGTTGGCGATCAGGGTGACGAACCCTTCCCGACCGGTCTCGTAGCTCCTGAACATATAAAAGTCGGTGCCGTCGACTTTAGGCATTTCGGTGATAAACGGTGCTTCACGGTGACTGGAGGCATTGCCGAGGCTAGCGCCCAGGCAGAGCCCCGCCACGGCGGCGGCCAGGGCCGATCGTTTAGCGATTAGAGTCATAACGTGTTCCTCGTCCGTTGTTGTGTTGTGCAGAGGAAGCAACGGGCGGGTGGAACGGTTAGATGCACTTTCCATTTAAAAAAGTTAGCCTCAACTCTGCATCTCGCCAGAACGCCGGCGCGTAACCCGTTTAGCAGTGATCATTGGAGCGGAAATGTCTCAGATCGACGTCAATCAGGACGACCTGATGCGCCTTTTAGTAGGGGTAGGCCAGGGTGACCGGCGTTCTTTCCAGCAACTGTATGAATCAATCTCAGGGCGGATGTTTGGTGTCTGCCTGAAACTGGCAGGCCAGCGGGAGCTGGCGGAGGAGGCCTTGCAGGAGGCGTTTATCCAGATTTGGCATCACGCCCGGGAATACCACAGTGATCGGGGCACGCCCCTGGGCTGGATGATGACGATTGCCCGGTACCGGACCTTGGATTTAATGCGTGCCCGAAAGGTACGGCAGCACGCAGGTGAGGATCAGCTCGAACAGGTTGAGGACCATCGGGCCGGTCCGTTGGACGAGTCGTTGCGGGATGCTGGTGCGGCCCAATTGACCGGCTGCCTCGATGAGCTCAGCGACAACCAGAGGGACAGCATTCTGCTCTCCTATTACAAGGGACTGACCCACGACGAACTTTCCCAGGCCCTGAGTTCGCCCATCGGTACGGTCAAAAGCTGGATACGGCGTGGCCTGATCGCTCTTAAGAGGTGTCTCGAACGATGAAGATGACAGATGAGCGAATTGAGAGCTTAGCGGCGGAATACGTGCTGGGCTCCTTGCAGGGTCGCGCGCGGCGCCGGTTTGAACGCTGGATGATGGTGTCTGGACGGGTCCGTCGGGAAGTTTGGTTCTGGGAGGCGAAGCTGGCTCAGTTGTCGGCTGAGGTGTCGCCGGTCGAGCCGCCAACGTCAGTATGGCGAGGCATCGAGCAGCGTTTGTGGCCAGCGGCCGCTGATCAGCGTTCTGGCGGCGGCATTCGTTGGTTCTGGCCAAGCTGGAGCCTGGTCGCCACCGCCGCCGTGCTGGTATTGGCGGTGTTGGTGGTGCAACAGCCGGCACCCAGCCAACAACTCTCCGGCGCCATCGTGCAGGCGAATGTGAGCGATCCGCTCTGGTTGGTCAGCGAGTCCGGGGCGGACCGTTCCCTGAAATTGCGGTCGGTGGCCGCCAGTGCCGCTGAGGCTGGCAAGGATTACGAACTCTGGGTTGTGCCGGAGCAGGGCGGGCCGCTGTCGTTGGGGGTGATCCCGGCGGGCGGCGTGCATCGGGTCCAGCTGACCGACGAGGCACGGGCGGCGCTGTCTCAAAGCAAAACCCTGGCGATCAGTCTGGAGCCGCGGGGCGGCTCGCCGACGGGGGCGCCGACTGGACCGATCCTGCACGTGACCAAACTGTACGAACTCTGACTGCCGTTACTTCGCCGCCATCAGGGTCAGGCACAGCTGGGCGTTCTGGATGAAATGGCCGAACGCCGCCAGCTGCTGCTCTGACGGGGTGTAGTCGCCGGCGGCATTGTCGGCGTAGAACAGGCCCACCAGGCGGCCACCGGCCCGCAACGGACCCACCAATGCCGGTACCCGGCCCAACCAGCGATCGTACTCGATGGCGCGGGCGTTGGCGTCGGGCTGGTAGATGCAGCAGCCGCCCTCCGGCACCAGCGCACCGAGCGCGCCGGCACCGTCCCTGGGCAGGGTGAAGTGTTCGCGCCAGGCCTCGGTGCCGCGGCCGCTGAGCTTGCGCGGGACCAGGTCGTTGCCGCTGCGATCCCCCATCAGCAACGCCACCCGTTGCATGCCAATGGCCCGGTGAATGCCCTCGATGACCAGCAGGCAGACCTCGTTGATGTCCGGTTTCTCGGCCAGGCTCTGGGTCAGATCGCGCAGGATCTCCAGCTGCAGCTCGGCATCCATCTGCGGCGCCTGGGTGCTGCCGCTGTTGCCCGCCTGCTCGTTACCCGGCATCAGCGCCGTCACCTGGGGAATGCCCAGGGACACCGCCACCCGGGCGGCCTCGGTGGCGTTAACCTTGATCTGATCGCGAATCACCGCCGGACTCTGGCCGATATCCTCGCTCAGCTGGTCCAGCAGACCGTCCATTTCGTCACCCCGCCAGCCCTGTTCCGACACCCGTGCCATTTCAACCGAGTGACGCACCAGGCTGGCGGCCGGTGAGTTGGCCTGGCCCGGCGCCACCACGTCCTTGATGAACGGACCCAGTGACCAGGCCTCCACCAGGCCCCGGGTGATCTCGGTGAAGGTGGTGTGCAGGACCGCCTTCTGGGCCTGGACCGGCGGTTCCTCCAGGCGCAGGTGCTGCTCCAGTTCGTTGGCCTGGTCGGTTTCGCAGGACCAGAACGCCAGTTCGCCGATGTTCATCAGCAACGCGCCGATGAACACCTCTTCCAGCGCGGTTTCATTGCGCTTGGGCATCAGGCAGCGGGCCTGCACCGCGGCGTGGATGGCCCGGGCCAGGCAACGCAGCAGGTGCGGCCGGTCGTTGCGCTGGAGCAGGGCGTCAACGATCAGCGAGGAGATGGCCATGGATTTGACCGCGTCGAAGCCAATCAGGGTGATGGCCCGGCTCACGGTGCTGACCTGGGTCCGGGTCTGGTTGTAGAACACCGTGTTCGACAGCCGCAGGACCTGGGAGGTGAGCTGGGCGTCGTTCAGGATTACGCTGGCCAGCTCGTTCACCGTGCTGTTGCGGCTGTCGGTCAACTCGTTGATGCGCCGGAGGGTGTTGGCCAGCACGGGCAGTTCCACCTTGCTCAGGTAGCTTACCCAGGCCTGGGTGGACGTCATCCGGACGGGCGCGTGGTCAGTCTTGGCGGTCAATGATGGGGCCTCGAAACTCAGTCGTGCTTGGTTGTTGTGGTGTCTGTTGCTGTTGAGTTTAGTGCACGGCCCACTTGGGTGTCGGTAACCGTTTGTGTACGGGCAACTACCCACCCGGGCCCGGGTGCCGGGGTTCGGGTTTGCCCGGTGAATAGGCTATAATCGCCGGTTTTAACGCTGCACCCACAAGGCGCTGACCGTGATTGTATTTGACCAGGTACAGAAGTCGTATCAGGTGGCTGGCCGGGCGATCCCCGCGCTGCACCCCACGGATATGACCATAGAAACCGGCGAGGTGTTCGGCATCGTCGGCCATTCCGGCGCGGGCAAGTCCACGCTGGTCCGTCTGATCAACCTGCTCGAGCCGCCCACCGGTGGCCGCATCCTGATCGACGACGAGAACATTACCGAGTACAGCCCGGCCGAGCTGCGGGCGTTCCGGCGCAAGGTCGGCATGATCTTCCAGCACTTCAATCTGCTGTCGTCGAAGACCGTGGCCGACAATATCGCCTTCCCGATGAAGCTGGCGGGCATCTACTCCAAGACCGACATTCGCGACCGGGTCCAGGAACTGCTGGCCCGGGTCAGCCTGACTGACCATGCGAACAAATACCCGTCCCAGCTGTCCGGCGGCCAGAAGCAGCGGGTCGGCATTGCCCGGGCCCTGGCCTGCCGCCCGACCATCCTGCTGTGCGACGAGGCCACCAGTGCCCTGGATCCGCAAACCACGCAGTCGGTGCTGAAGCTGCTGGCGGACATCAACCGCGAGCTGGGCCTGACCATCGTGCTGATCACCCATGAGATGGACGTGGTGCGCCGGGTCTGTGACCGGGTGGCGGTGATGGACGCCGGCGAAGTGGTGGAAATGGGCCCGGTCAGCGAGGTGTTCCTGCACCCCAAGCACCCGACCACCCGGGATTTCGTGTTCGAGAGCGAGAGCATCGACCGCGAGGAAATGCAGGAAGACCTGCAGAAGGCCAAAGGCCGCATCATGCGCCTGACCTTCAAGGGTGACGCCACCTACAAGCCGCTGCTGGGTAGCGTCGCGCGGGAATCCGGTGTCGATTTCAGCATCCTGTCCGGTCGCATCGACCACATCAAGGACACCCCCTATGGCCAGTTGACCCTGTCCCTGGTCGGCGGTGACCTGGACGTCGCCATGTCCGCGCTTGAGGCCGCCGACGTTCACGTGGAGGTGCTGCGCTGATGGAATTTCTGACCGAAACCCTGTTGAGCAACGTGGACTGGTCCGAGATCGGCTGGGCCAGTTGGGACACCCTGGTGATGGTGGGCATGTCGTTGCTGTTCAGCGTGCTGATTGGCTTGCCCATCGGCGTGCTGCTGTTTCTGACCGGCAAGCGTCAGTTGCTGGAGCAGCCGGTGGCCTACGCGGTGCTGTCGTTCGTAGTAAACGTGCTGCGGTCGGTGCCCTTCATCATCCTGCTGATCGTGATGATTCCGTTCACGGTCATGCTGATCGGCACCTCCCTGGGGGTGGCCGGCGCCATCCCGCCGCTGGTCGCCGGTGGCGCGCCCTTCTTTGCCCGCCTGGTGGAAACCTCGCTGCGGGAAGTGGACCGGGGCATCATCGAAGCCACCCAGGCCATGGGCGCCAGCGTGAAACAGATCGTGTTCGGAGCGTTGCTGCCGGAGGCCTTGCCCGGGATCATTGCGGGCATTACCGTGACCGCCATTACCCTGGTGTCCTACGCGGCCATGTCAGGCGTCATCGGTGGCGGTGGTCTGGGTGATCTGGCCATCCGCTTCGGTTACCAGCGGTTCCAGACCGACGTCATGGTCATCACCGTGGCGCTGCTAGTGATCTTCGTCCAGGTCTTGCAGATGGTCGGAGACCGGTTGGTGCTGTATTTCAGCCGTAAGTAGGCTCGCTTCGAGGTAAGCCGCTGGCCGGCCAACCCTTCCGAAAAACGCCCGTAAATACGTCCCTGTAGGGCTCGGTCGCGCCATCCCTGGCGCTCCACGTTTTCGGAAGGGTTGGCCGGCCAGCGGGCCAAAGCTCTCGGGTGAGCCATCACGCGTATATCATGTGTTTCATGGGTTAACAGGAGAATTGAGTTATGAATCTGAAGAAGACGTTTGCAGCCCTGGCTGCCGCCGCCACCTTCTCCGGTGCGGTTGCCGCCGAAGAACTGTCCGTAGCCGCCACCCCGGTCCCGCACGCGGAGATCCTGGAGTTCGTTAAGCCGGCGCTGGCCGAGCAGGGTGTGGAGCTGGATGTGAAGGTATTCACCGACTACATCCAGCCCAACATCCAGGTGGACCAGAAGCGGATGGACGCCAACTTCTTCCAGCACAAGCCGTATCTGGACGAGTTCAACGCCGGTCGTGGCACCAACCTGGTGACCGTCGCCGGTGTCCACGTTGAGCCGTTTGGCGCCTACTCCAGCAAGATCGATTCACTGGACGATCTGGAAGAGGGTTCCGTGGTCGCCATCCCGAACGACCCCACCAACGGTGGCCGCGCCCTTCTGCTGCTGCAGAAAGCCGGTCTGATCACCCTGAAGGATGCCAGCAAGATCACCGCGACCCCGCGTGACATTGCCGACAACCCCAAGGACCTGGACTTCAAGGAGCTGGAAGCGGCAACCCTGCCCCGGATCCTGAACCAGGTCGACATCGCCCTGATCAACACCAACTACGCGCTGGAAGCCGGTCTCAACCCGACCGAGGACGCGCTGGTGATCGAGGGGTCCGATTCCCCGTACGTGAACATCCTGGTCGCGCGCCCGGACAACAAGGACAGCGAGGCCATGCAGAAGCTGGCGAACGCGCTGCAGTCCGATGAGGTCAAGGCGTTCATCAAGGACAGCTACGAGGGTGCCGTGGTACCGGCATTCTGAGGGTCGCCGGCCTGGTGCCGGCAGCCATGAAAAAGGCCGGGCAGCGTGCGCTGCCCGGCCTTTTTTGTGTCCGACTGGTCGCGGCTGATCAGTTGCCGCCCCAGTTGGCTTTCGGATCCGGCGTCATCCGCAGGTAGGATTTAACCGCCTTGTAGCCCTGCGGGAACCGGCGCTGGATCTCGTCCTCGTCCTGCAGAGAGGGCACGATCACCACATCGCCGCCCCGTTCCCAGTTGCCCGGGGTGGCCACCTTGTGGTCGTCGGTCAGCTGCAGTGAGTCCACCACCCGCAGCACCTCGTTGAAGTTGCGGCCGGTGCTGGCCGGGTAGGTGATCATCAGCCGGATCTTCTTGTTCGGATCGATCACGAACAGGGACCGGACGGTCAGGCTGCTGTCCGCGTTCGGATGAATCATGTCGTAGAGTTCCGACACCTTGCGGTCCTGATCGGCGATGATCGGGAAATTGACCGTGCAGCCCTGGGTCTCGTTGATGTCCCGGATCCACTCCTGGTGCGAATCGACCGGGTCCACGCTCAGGGCGATGGCCTTGACGTTACGCTTGGCAAACTCGTCACGGAGCTTGGCGGTCAGGCCGAGCTCGGTGGTGCACACGGGGGTGAAGTCGGCCGGATGCGAGAACAGGATGCCCCAGCTGTCCCCCAACCAGTCGTGGAACGAGATGCGGCCTTCGCTGGAATCCTGTTCGAAATCCGGTGCGGTATCTCCAAGACGTAAACTCATACACGGCTCTCCTTCGTGCTGTTGGGTCTTCGGTCGGTTGGCCCGTAACCGTCGGTCGTTTTCGGGCCTACTTCCCTAGGTGGGTGGAGCAGGCCCAAAAAACAAGGGGCTAGGCGTTGCCGACGGCTTTCTGCCGGTCAAAATGCTCGCGGGTGAGCTTGAACACCACCGGGCTGAGCAGCAGCAGGGCCACCAGGTTGGGCAGGGCCATCATGGCGTTCAGGGTGTCCGCCACCAGCCAGACAAAGCCCAGATTCAGGGTGGCGCCTACCGGTATGGCGACAATCCAGGCCACCCGGTAGGGCACGATGGCCTTCACCCCGAACAGGAACTCGATGCAGCGTTCGCCGTAGAACGACCAGCCCAGGATGGTGGTGAAGGCGAACACGGCCAGGGCAATGGCCACCAGGTAGTTGCCGATGCCCGGCAGCGCCTCGGCAAAGGCCATGGAGGTCAGCTCGGCGCCGGACACGCCGGCGGTCCAGGTGCCGGAGGTGATGATCACCAGGCCGGTGATGGAGCAGATGATCAGGGTGTCGATGAAGGTGCCGAGCATGGCCACCATGCCCTGGTTGATCGGGTTCTTGGTCTGGGCGGCGGCGTGGGCGATGGGTGCCGAACCCAGGCCGGCCTCGTTCGAGAAGATGCCCCGGGCGACCCCGAAGCGGATGGCGGCCCAGACGGCGGCGCCGGCAAAACCGCCCTCGGCGGCGATGGGGCTGAAGGCGTGTTCGAACACCAGGGCCAGGGCCGCCGGGATTTCATTGGCGTTGATCGCCAGTACCAGCAGCCCGGCGACCAGGTAGGAAATGGCCATGAACGGGACCAGGGCACTGGCGACCTGGCCGATGCGCCGGATGCCGCCGATCAGTACCGCGCCCACCAGCACCATCAGGATCAGCCCGGTCAGCCAATCCGGTACGCCGAAGCTGGCTTCCATGACGTCGGCCACGGAGTTGGCCTGCACGGTGTTGCCGATACCGAAGCCGGCAATGGCCGCGAAGATGGCAAACAGCACACCGAGCCAGGCCCATTTCTGGCCCAGGCCGTTGCGGATGTAGTACATGGGGCCGCCGACGTGGTCGCCGCGTTCGTCCACTTCCCGGAAGCGTACCGCCAGGACGGCTTCCGAATACTTGGTGGCCATCCCGACCAGGGCCGTCAGCCACATCCAGAACAGCGCGCCGGGGCCGCCCAGGAACACGGCGGTGGCGACACCGGCGATGTTGCCGGTGCCGACGGTGGCCGACAGGGCGGTCATCAAGGCCTGGAACGGCGGGATTTCCCCTTCGGACTCGGCCCCGGTGGCCTTGCGCCCCTGCCACATCAACCGGAAGCCGGCGCCCAGTTTACGCACCGGCATCAGCTTCAGGCCCAGGCTGAGAAACAGGCCGACACCGAGAATGAGCACCAGCATGGGCGGGCCCCATACCAGGGAATTGAGTTGTCCAACAAAGTCAGAAATGGCTTCCATGGGGATCTCCCGAAGTTAGCGGTTTGGGCCCTTTTGGGGCGTAACCATCTGAGTTTAAGCAATAAAACGCATCTGTAAACTCCCTGGTGGGGTTTCAGTTTTCCTTTCTGGGGTGCATTGCCTATGGTTATAGAGAGGGGCCCGGGCCGGAGTCGGGTCCAGTCGCTTCAACGGGAGGAGGCCTGCCCATGCGCTCACTGAAAGTCTCGGACGTCATGTGGAATCACATTGAACCCATTCGGTGTGGCACGCCGTTGACGCGCGTGGTGAAGAACCTGCTGCACAACCACGTCACCGGGTTGCCGGTGGTGGACGACCAGCGCCATGTGCTGGGCTTCGTTTCGGAGCAGGACTGCATCCATGCCTTGCTGGTCAGCAGCTACCACTGCGAGGGCGATCCGATTGTCGATGACGTGATGTTCCGGGAGCCGGTGACGGTGTCGGCGGAACTGGCGGTGGTGGACCTGGCCCAGAACCTGGGTGCGGGAAAACCGAAGGTGTACCCGGTGGTGGATCATGGCAAACTGATTGGCATTGTCACCCGTACCGCCATCCTGGCCGAACTGGCCCGGGCCGGCTGCGGCATTGAATTGCCCAAGTACGCCAGCGCGGACGACTGAGACTACCCCCGTTCCACCCACTTTTCCGGCGAGGATGCTATGGAACTGCTCTCCACCAATGTCTGTTTTGACGGCGAACATCGCCGCTACCGCCACTACTCCGCGACCCTGGAGTGCGACATGGAGTTTGCCGTGTTCCTGCCACCGGCCGCGGTGGCCCGGGACGCGAAACCGGTACCGGTGCTGTACTGGCTGTCCGGGCTGACCTGCACCGACCAG
Source organism: Marinobacter qingdaonensis (assembly GCF_034555935.1). NCBI lineage: Bacteria > Pseudomonadati > Pseudomonadota > Gammaproteobacteria > Pseudomonadales > Marinobacteraceae > Marinobacter > Marinobacter qingdaonensis. The sequence goes on along the minus strand of NZ_JAYDCJ010000003.1, from coordinate 387,821 downwards.
AACTTCATGCAGAAAGCCGGCGCCATGAAGCGGGCGGCCCAACTGGGGCTGGCCATTGTCTGCCCGGACACCAGTCCGCGTGGGCTGAACCTGCCGGGCGAAGACGACAGCTACGATTTTGGCACCGGCGCCGGGTTCTACATCAACGCGACCCAGCAACCCTGGGCACCCCATTACCGGATGTACGACTACGTGGTGAAGGAACTGCCGCAGCTGGTGGAGCATTCGCTACCGGTCACCGACCAGCGCTCGGTCAGCGGTCATTCCATGGGTGGTCATGGCGCCCTCATCGCCGCCCTGAAGAATCCGGGCCGCTACGCCTCGGTGTCGGCGTTTGCGCCCATCGCCAATCCGAGTGAATGCCCCTGGGGCCAGAAGGCGTTTTCCGGGTATCTGGGGGATGACGCCCGGGCCTGGGAGGAGTGGGACGCCACCCTGCTGATTCCCACCGCACGGGAGCGCCTGCCGCTGCTGGTGGATCAGGGCACCGCCGACGAATTCCTGGAGACCCAGCTGAATCCGGACGCGCTGGCGGCGGTCTGCGAGACCTTCCATCACCACATCAACCTGCGCATGCACCGGGGTTACGACCACAGCTACTTCTTCATCGCCTCGTTCATCGACGAGCATCTGGAACATCACGCCCAGGCGCTGGGGCTGCGTTAGGCGCTGAAGCCCCAGATCCGGCTGAAGTCCATGGACGGCATGATTTCCGGCTCTTCCACGCCCCGGATGTTGAATTCCAGTACGCTGGCGTCCCGCTCGAAGGTGCCGCTGTAGCGGTTGCCCCGGGGCCCGATGATGGCCTTCACAAAGGGGCCGCGGGCCCGCACCGGGCGGCCGGTCACCACGCCCACTTCGTTGTTGTCCAGACGCACCAGTACCCCCGGCGGAAACTCCCCCAGCACCTGCAGCAGTGCCTTGGGGATGGCCGGGCGATACTTGCCGTCCGCCAGTGTCGCCACCAGCCGCCGGGCCTCGGTCACCGTCAGCCGGTTGCGGTAGGCGCGTTTGGTGATCATCGCCACGTAGCGTTCGGACAGCGCCAGGATTTCCGCCTCGGGCCGGATCTCGGTGCCGCTCAGGCCCTCGGGGTAGCCGGAGCCATCCGCCTGCTCGTGGTGCTGGGCAATGATTCGGAGCATCAGCTTGTTGTCGATGCCCGCTGTTTTTAGCGCCTGGATGGCCCGGGTCGGGTGCCGGCGGATGACCCCGCGCTGATCGTCGGTGAGCAGCTTGTTGGAGGCGTTGAGCTGGTCCGCGACCGGCACCAGAGCCAGGTTGGCGGTCAGGGCGGCGGCGGTGAGGACGCTGATACGGTTGTCCTCGAGGCCAAACTGGCGGGCAATGAACTGGCTCAGGATGGCGTGGAACAGCACCTGCTCGAGCACCGTCGGGCCGATGGAATACAGGTGCACCAGGGCCAGGCTGGCGTCCGGGGCCTCGGCGCAGGTGCGCATGATCATCCGGGTCAGGCCCGTCAGGCGTTTCTGGGCCGAGGGGTCGTGGTCGGTGATGGCTTCCAGGGTGGCTTCCAGCGAATGCAACAGGTCCGGATAGTCGGCAAAGGGGTTGCGCTGGCGGGTGTCCTCGACCACTTCGTCCTGGGGTCGTTCGATCTTGCGGGGCTTGAACCGACCGCGCTCGAACAGCTGCTCGAGCTGGGTGTCGGTCTGAATCACATAGCCCTGACGCAGCAGCACGTTACCATTGGCGTCATAGACGTTCCAGGGCAACGGTCGGCCCAGCTCCAGGGCGCCGGGTGCGATTCGGACAAGATTGTTCACGCTCAAGGATCCTTCTGAACGGTCAGACATGGCGACAGTGTAGCGACAACGAGGGCCCGGCTCTATATTTGCGGCATTCCGTGTATTTGTTTTACTCGATTTAACAGTGACACGTTGAGAGCCAAAGAGTGAGCGCTGATTCACAGTTTGTGACGATCTGTCATCGCTTTGTTAAATCTTTGGCCTGGCAGAGGACTGGAGACTACGCTTGGGCTATGCTAGCAGGCTAAATAATAACTAGGTCGGAGCCTCTCCGCGATGTTCTATCGGCTCAGAACCGATTTTCGCCTGTCCATCATCACCCTGCTCGGAGCCTGTGCCATTCTTGGCGTGGCGCCGTTTGCCGTGTTCCGGTTCATGCAGGGCGAAGTGTTGGCCGGGCTGGCCGACAGCGTGATTGTGCTGTGCGTGTGCGTCAGTGTGCTGCACGCCTGGCTCACCGGGCGCACCGAGCGCAGCGGTTTGTTCATGGCAGTGACCACCTCCCTGAGCGCGGTGGTGATTACCCGCATCGTCGGTGAGCCCGGTCTGTTGTGGTTGTTCCCCTGTCTGGTCACCAGCTTCTTCCTGACCGGGCCGCGGGTGGCCACGGTGGTCAATCTGGCGGCGATCCTGGCGCTGGCCGTGCAAACTGAGATCTTTGCTTCGGGCGTGCATCTCTGGTCCTTCATTGCCACCTCCCTGGTGGTCAGCGCCTGCGCCTACGTGTTTGCCTTCCGCAACCAGAGCCAGCGCGAACGGCTGGAGCATCTGGCCACCATCGACCCGCTGACCGGGGTCGCCAACCGGCGCTCCATGGATCAGGAGCTGGATCGCGCGGTGGCCAACGCCGAGCGCTCCCGAACCCCCTGCGCCATCGCCCTGCTGGACATCGATCACTTCAAGCGCATCAACGACGAATACGGCCACAGTGCCGGCGACGAGGTGTTGGTGGATCTGGTGGCCCTGATCGAACAACACACCCGGCGCACGGACCAGTTGTTCCGCTACGGCGGCGAGGAGTTCGTGCTGTTGCTGCCGGGCACCGAGGGTGCCGGCCTGGAGACCGTGCTGGCCAATCTCCAGTTTCTGTTGCGTAAGCACCTAAAGTTGCGGGACAACGCCATTACCGTGTCCTTTGGCGTGGCACAATTCCAGCCCGGGGAATCGGTGGACGGCTGGCTCGAGCGCGCCGATGCGGCCCTGTACGAGGCCAAGGCCTCCGGCCGAGACCGCATCATTTTTGCCGATCTGGGCCAGGGGCAAAGCGGAACAACCGCCAGCCCAGCAGCATACTCGCTGACGTAAGCCCACCGGTCAGTCCCACCCAGAAGCCGGCGGCGCCCATGGCCGGCCAGATCAGGTCGGTAAAGGTCAGGGCATAGCCCAACGGCAGCCCCAGCCCCCAGAACGAAAACACCATGATGAACATCGGAATCCGGGTGTCCTTGTAGCCCCGCAAGGCGCTGATGCAGGTCACCTGGATCACGTCGGCGATCTGGAACAGGGCGGCAAACAGCAGCAGGCGCACGGTGACCTGGCGGACTTCGGCCTCGCCGGTGTAGAGGGCGGCGATCTGCTCGGAGAACAGCCACAGCAGCAGGGCAAACACCAGGGCCGTGGCCGCCGCCAAGAGCAGCGAACTGCGCGAAATCAGCCGGGCGGTGTCGGGCGCCCCGGCCCCCATCAGGAAACTCACCCGCAGGGTCAGCGCCATGCCGATGCTCAGCGGCAGCATGAACAGCAGCGATACCACGTTCAGGGCGATCTGGTGCCCGGCCACCACCACCGGACCCAGGGGTGCCAGGAACAGCGCGATCACCGAGAACATGCTGGCCTCGACGAAGATGGTAAAACCGATGGGCACCCCGATGCGCAGGATGTAGCCGAGGTCGGCCAGCTTGGGTGCCGCCCAGTCGGCCAGCAGGTGAAAGCGGCGATAGGTTTCGCTGCGGTTCAGGTACACCAGCAGCGCCAGGGCGGCGATGCCGTTGGACAGTGAGGTGGCCCAGCCGCAGCCGACACCGCCCATGGCCGGCAGGCCGAATTTGCCGTAGATGAAGATGTAGTTCAGCGGCAGGTTGATCAGGGTGCTCAGCACCGAAAACGCCATGATCACCCGGGTGTGGCCCAGGCCGTCGGTGAGTCCGCGCAGGGCGGTCATCAGCAGCATGGCCGGTACCCCCCAGGCGAAGGCGTCCAGGTAGCCCTGGGTGATGCCGGCGGTGCGCGGCTCCAGGTTGAGCAGGGCCAGCACCGGGTGCACCTGGGTCAGCAGGGCAATCATGATCACCGAACCGGCGCCGGCCAGGTACAGGCCTTGCCAGGTGGTGGGCATGATCCGGTCCAGGGTCCGGGCGCCGTTGTAGCCGGAAATGATCGGCTGCAAGGCACCCAGCAGCCCCATGAAAAACAGGAACAGGGGCATCCACAGGCTGCTGCCGATGCCGACCGCGGCCAGGTCCTCGGCGCTGGCGTGGCCGGCCATGACCGTGTCGATGACGCCGTTGGCCATCTGCGCGATCTGGGCAATCAGGATCGGGCCGCCCAGGATCGCCAGCGTTCGCCATTCGGCGAGGGTGCGGGTGACCAGGGGCTGGCGGCGTTCCGGGAGGGGCTGGTGTGATTCGTCCATGGCGCGGCATGATACGCCATTGGTGGCCCGCAGGGCATCGGCATTTGTGCGCCCTTGCGCCGCTGCAACGACCGGCCAAAACCGGTAAAGTACGCGCCTCGAATTCAACGGATGGCAGGTACGATGGGTTTACTGGTCTTTGTCACGGTTCTCTGGGCGTTTTCCTTCAGCCTGATCGGCGAGTTTCTGGCCGGCCAGGTCGACAGCGATTTTGCGGTCCTCAGCCGGGTGCTGCTGGGGGCGCTGGTGTTCCTGCCCTTCACCCGCTGGCGTGGGGTGCCGTCCGGCCTGAAGCTGGGCATCCTGGCCACCGGCATGCTGCAGTTTGGCATTACCTACCTGTGCCTGTACCGCTCGTTCAGTTACCTGAGCGTACCGGAAGTGCTGCTGTTCACCATCTTCACCCCGCTTTACGTGACCCTGATCGACGACGCGCTGTTCAAGCGCTTCTCCCCCGTCGCCCTGGTGGCCGCGGCGGTGGCGACGGTGGGTGCCGGCATCATCCGCTACGATGGCCTGAGTGAGGACTTCATCACCGGCTTCCTGCTGCTGCAGGTGGCCAACTTCACCTTTGCCGCCGGCCAGGTGGGCTACAAGCACGTCATGCAGCACTACCCGCTGACCCTGCCGGCCTACCGCACCTTCGGTTACTTCTTCTTCGGGGCCCTGATCATCGCCCTGCCGTCGTTCCTGATCTTCGGCAACCCGGACCGGCTGCCGTCCACCTCCCTGCAGTGGGGCATCCTGGCCTGGCTGGGGCTGGCGGCGTCGGGGCTGGGGCTGTTCCTGTGGAACCGCGGGGCCTGCTACGTCGACGCCGGCACCCTGGCGGTCATGAACAACGCCCTGGTGCCTGCCGGTCTGCTGGTCAACCTGCTGATCTGGAACCGGGATGCGGACCTGCTCCGGCTGGCGGTCGGGGGCGGGGTGATTGCCCTGTCGCTCTGGCTCAACGCCCGTTTCCATCCCCGGGCCCGCCTGGCCAGCCCGGCGTAGGTAGCTCTCCTTACTCAAGATATCCGGGCACCGGCCGTTAAGCCAACGACCGTGGGCCAGTGCCCGTTGACTGCCCCCCGAGAGCCGATACCGGCTCCCGACCTGCCGTTGTTACAAGGACCAGACAGAGAGCGGATTTCCATGCGCAAGAATCTCCCGGTGACCCAGCGCGAAGTCAAGATGCACAAGGGTGGGCGCCTGATCACCACCACCGACCTCAAGGGCGTGATTACCTACTGCAACGACGAATTTGTCGAGATCAGCGGCTTTGCCCGTGACGAGCTGATCGGCCAGCCCCACAACGTCATTCGACACCCGGACATGCCGCCGCCGGTGTTCCAGGGCATGTGGGCGTACCTCAAGGCCGGCAAGGCCTGGATGGGCGTGGTCAAGAACCGGGCCAAGAACGGTGATCACTACTGGGTCAGCGCCTACGTCACTCCGATCCGGGAGAACGGCAAGGTGGTCGGTTTCGAGTCGGTCCGGGTGGAACCGACCCGGGATCAGGTGACCCGGGCCGAGGCGCTGTACGGCCGGCTGTCCGCCGGTAAATCGGTCCAGAGCGTGACCGACCGGCTGGTGTCGGTGCTGCGCTCCGGCTGGCCGATGCTGCTGTCCCTGGCGCTCAGCCTGGTGGCGCTGACCTTCGATCAGACCGGGTTGGCGGCGGGCCTCATCGTGCTCGGCCATGTCCTGGGCGCCGGGCTGCTGCTGGGCTCGGTCACCGGACGCCTGAACCGACTGCTGAACCTGCGCCCCGATGCCTTCAAGGACCCGGTGGTCGCCCGCACCTACAGCAGTGAAAACGGCCTGTTCTCGCAGCTGGGGATGGTAATGGTGAGTGAGGACGCTCGAATTCGGACCGCATTGGCCCGCATCGAGGATCAGGCCGAGCTGCTGTCCGAGCAGGCCCGCGCGTCCCATGGCTATATCAGCGAGGGCGCGGCGGCCATTTCCCGCCAGCGCGCCGAGACCGATCAGACCGCGTCGGCGATCAATGAAATGACCGCGTCCATCCAGGAGGTCACCGAATCGGTGGCGGCCAATGCCCGCGAGGCCGAGGAGGCCAATCGCCTGGCCGGCGTCGGCAGCCAGCGCAGCGCCGAGGCCCTGGAGGCGATCGAGCAGCTGGTCAGCCGGGTCAACGGCATCGGCCAGACCATCGGCCAGTTGGGTGAGTCGACCCACAGCATTGGCGAGGCCACCAACCTGATCTCCGAAATTGCCGAGCAGACCAATCTGCTGGCCCTGAACGCCGCCATCGAGGCCGCCCGCGCCGGCGAGCAGGGGCGGGGCTTCGCGGTGGTGGCGGACGAGGTGCGTTCCCTGGCCCGGCGTACCCGGGAGTCCACCGTGCGCATCCAGGAGGTGATCGACGATTTCGGTCGTCAGGTCGAGACCGCGGTGCAGGCCACCCGGGATGGCGAAGCCGTCGCCGGCCAGGGCCTGGACAAGGTCCGGGGCGCGGAAAATTCGCTGCGGGACATTGTCACCTCGATCCAGAGCATTTCCGACCGTTTCATCAGCATGTCGGCGGCGTTCGAGGAACAGAGCCAGGTGTCGGATGAGATCAACCGCCAGGTGACCAACATCGCCGAGCTGGCCGATCACAGTGACGAACAGGCCGACTCGGCCCGCAAGAGCAGTGACCAGCTCAGCGCCATGTCCCGTGGCCTGAAAGACCTGGTGTCGCGCTTTATCAGTAAAAACGGCTAGTTAGCCTCACCTGTTCCGACCGGCCATCGGCTCCGCCCGGACTGATGCCCGGCCGGCTCTGGCATCCCGCGGCCAGTGCTGGCAGAATCCCGCTCCAATCGCCTGGGCCCGGCCTGGGCGGATCTGGTCCTATACTTATCCTCAGCCAAACGCACAGGACACAATCATGACTCAGTCCACTTCGGCTTCGGACAACGGCACAGGAGCGGCTCGCGGGCTCTGGTCGTCCCGCATGGCCTTCATCCTGGCGGCCGCCGGCTCCGCCGTTGGTCTCGGCAATATCTGGAAGTTCCCCTACGTCACCGGTGAAAACGGCGGTGGCGCCTTCGTACTGGTGTATCTGCTGTGCATCGCGATCATCGGTATTCCGATCATGATGTCGGAAGTGTTCCTGGGCCGGAATGGCCGCCACAACCCGATCACCAGCATGCGCCTGGTGGCCGAGCGCAACCTGCGTTCGCCGCTGTGGCGGATCTCGGCGGTGGTCGGCATGATCGCCGCCTTCGTGATCCTGTCGTTCTACTCGGTCATCGGCGGCTGGTCGGCGTCCTACATCGGCCACGCCGCCATGGGCGACTTCAGCGGCGGCACCGCCGAGTCCATCGGCGAGCTGTTCGGTGGCCTGCTGTCGAGCCCGGGCCAGCTGCTGATCTGGCACACCATCTTCATGGGGCTGGTGGTGCTGGTGGTGTCCCGCGGCCTGAAGGGCGGTCTGGAGCGGGTGGCGACCATCCTCATGCCGGCGCTGTTCATCCTGCTGCTGCTGGCGGTGGGTTACGCCGCCACCACCGGGCATTTTGGTGAGGCGGTGAGCTTCCTGTTCACGCCGGATTTCGGCGCCCTGTCCATCAGCGGTGTGCTGATTGCCCTCGGCCACGCCTTTTTCACCCTGAGTCTGGGTATGGCGATCATGATGGCCTACGGCTCCTACCTGGGGCGTGACGTGTCCATCGCCCGCACCGCGGTGAGCGTGGCGATCATGGATACGGTGGTGGCCCTGCTGGCGGGTCTGGCCATCTTCCCGGTGGTGTTCGCCAATGGCCTGGAGGCCGGCGCCGGTCCCGGCCTGATCTTCCAGACCCTGCCGCTGGCCTTCGGCAACATGCCCATGGGCACCCTGTTCGGCACCCTGTTCTTCGTGCTGCTGCTGTTCGCCGCCTGGACCTCCGGCATTTCGCTGCTGGAGCCGGTGGTGGAATGGGTCGAGGAGAAGACCAGCCTGGCCCGTACCGGCAGCGCCATCCTGGTGGGTCTGCTGTGCTGGCTGCTCGGCATTACCTCGATCCTGTCCCTGAACCTCTGGGCCGATGTGGCGCCGCTGGGCATGTTCGAACGGTTCGAGGGCAAGACCATCTTCGACCTGCTCGACTTCTTCACCGCCAACATCATGCTGCCGCTGTCCGGGCTGCTGACCGCCATCTTCGTGGGCTGGTTCGTGGCCAAGGAGTCGCTGAAGCTGGATCTGGCGCTGGACGGCGGTGCCTTCAGCCTCTGGTACGGTCTGATCCGGTTCGTCACCCCGGTGGCGGTGATCATCGTGTTCGCCTACAACCTGTTCGGCTGACCCCCAGGGCTCTCCGGCCGACCGAAAAAACCGGTCCCGTTACCCGGGACCGGTTTTTTTGTGCCTGACGACCGCGGTGCCGGTGGTCACTCGGCCTCGCTGAACTCCCGCAGCAGGTCCATGTGCGGGCGCACCGCCGCCACATCCTCGGGCGGCGCGTTGCGGGCGCTCTCCATCACGCTCATGGCGTTTTCCATCATCGCGCGCATCTGCGCCTTCTGGGCTTCGGTCATGTGCGGGCTGTTTTCGATTTCCGCCAGGGCCTGGGCGATCTCCTGATCCGAGGTCGGGGCTTCCTGCTCCAGTTCGATGGCCATCCAGGCCCGGAAAATCCGGTCACCGGTGCCGGCCCACGCCTGCAGGTCGGTGAACCCGTGGTCCTGGGCAATGTCCTCCAGGTCATCGTACAGGGGGTCGCCACGCATGGACGCCACCAGGTCGGAAAAGACCCGGCTGAAGTCGGGCTGCTCGGCCTGGCGTTCGGCGAGCACCTCGTCACTCAGGGTGTCCAGTTCGGGTTCCAGACTTTCCGCCGCTTCCAGGGTGTCGACAAAATCCCGGATCGTCTGTTCGTTCAGGTCCCGGGCCTGGGCCGGCAGGGTGGCGAGGGTCAGGGTGACAGCCAGGGCCGACAGCAGGGCGCGGGCCAGGCTGGGCAAGCTGGGGACGGGCTGGGTCATGGGAACTCTCCTTGTTGGCGGCCCCGGTCTGCGCTGGGGCCGTCTTTTGAGAGTAATCCCTGGTGGGAAAAACCGCCACCTGCCTGGCAGGTGGCGGATCAGGAGCGGGTTAGAAGAACAGGTCCGGCAGCCAGGTGGCGATTTCCGGGAACACCATGATCAGCCCCAGCCCGACGATCTCGACCAGGACAAAGGGGATGATCGAGCGGTAGATGTCGCCCATAGTGATGCCCGGCGGCACGATCCCTTTCAGGTAGAACAGGTTGAAGCCGAACGGCGGCGTCATGTAGCCGATTTCCATGTTGATCACGAACAGGATACCGAACCAGATCGGATCGAAGCCGAGGCTCTCCACGATGGGCATGAACACCGGCAGGGTGATCAGCATGATGCCGACCGGGTCGAGCACCATGGCCAGCAGGAACACGATCACCATCATGGCGATGATGATGCCCCAGGGCCCGCCCGGAATCATCGCCATCATACTCTCGATCAGTTCCTGGGCGCCCATGCTCTGGTAGGCGGCACTGAAAGCGTGGGCGGCAAACAGGATCCACATGATCATGCCGGTCAGCTTGAAGGTGCGGATGGCGGCTTCCTGCAGCACACTCCACTTGAACTGCCGGTACACGGCGGCGGAAATCAGCGCACCCAGCACGCCCATGGCGGCGGCTTCGGTCGGGGTGGTGATGCCGCCAATGATGGAGCCCAGCACCATGACCACCACGCCGATCGGCAGCAGCACCGCCCGCAGGGCCCGGAATTTCTCGGACCAGCTGGCGCGCTCCTCTTTCGGCAACGCCGGCGCCAGTTCCGGCTGCAGGTGGCTGCGTACCAGGATGTAAATCGCGGTCAGCACCATCAGCAGCACGCCCGGCATGATGCCGGCGGCGAACATCTTGCCCACCGACACCCCGGTGATCAGGGCGTACAGGATCATCAGGATGCTGGGCGGGATCAGGATACCCCAGCCACCGCCGGTGTTGATCACGCCCAGGGCCATGTTCTTGTCGTAACCGCGCTCGAGCATCGACGGCAGGGCGATGGTGCCCATGGCCACCACCGCGGCGCCACTGATGCCGACCATGGCGGCGAACACCGCACAGATCCCCAGGGTGCCCAGGGCCAGGCCGCCGCGCAGGCCGCCACACCACAGGTGCATCATCCGGTACAGATCCCGGGCCACGCCGGTGCGCTCCAGCACCATGGCCATGAACACGAACAGCGGAATGGCCACCAGGGTGAAGCTGCCCATGGTGCCCCAGATTTGCGAGGCCACCATGTAGAAGGAGTCAAAGCCCCAGGTGAAATACAGGAACACCACCGAGACGCCGCCCAGGACAAAGGCTAGGGGCAGGCCCAGTATCAGGAAGAACAGCAGGGCGCCGAAGAACAGCAGGGTCAGGGCTTCGATACTCACAACTGCTCTCCTTCCGACTCCGTCGCTTCAGGGGTGTAGTAATCCAGGTTGAAGGCCACCGCGATGTCCTCCAGCAGTTTGACCAGTCCCTGCAGGACCAGCAGGCCCGTGCCCACGGGGATGGCCAGCTTGACCGGCCAGATCCACGGGTTCCAGGCCGAGTAGGACGTTTCCCAGCCGGAGATGGATTCGCTCGCCATGTCGATGCCGAACCACAGCAGCGCCAGGGTAAAGATGAAGAACACCACCGAGGTGAACATATCGAGCACGGCGCGCTTGCGCGGCGCCAGCCGGGCCTGCAGCAGGTCGACGTTGACGTGGCCCCGGTGCGCCATGATGTAGCCGCCGGACATCACCGCGTAGATGCCGAACAGCATCTGGGTCAGCTCGTTGGTCCACACGGTGGGGGCGTTCAGCAGGTAACGGAAACCCACTTCCAGCAGCAGGAACGCGAACATCGCAAAAATGAGCAGGGCTATCCAGCGCCCGACAAAGTCGTTGAGACGGGTAACCCCTCTCATGAATGCGGTCAGCACACTCATGGCATTCTCCAGAAGGACGGTGATTGTGTTGCGGGGCAAAAAGGCCGGAGACGCAATGCTCCGGCCTTCGTTGGGACGGGATGGCGGGCGATTAGAGGTAGCCCAGTTCCGCCAGGTAGTCTTTCAGCATCGCCAGCGCCTTCTTGGCGTTGTCGCCGCGCTTGGCTTCCTCATCCCACATTTTCTGGGCGGTCTGCACCAGCTTGTCCTGGACCTCGTCCGGCAGCACGTTGACCTGCACGCCCTGCTCGGCGATGGCCTTGGCCAGGGTGATGCGCTCCTTGTACTGGTATTCGTTGGTGCGGACCCAGAACTGCTCGGCCAGGGCGTCCTTGACGATCTTCTGCATGTCCTCGGGCAGCTTGTTCAGCGCCTTCTGGCTGACGATGATGACGTCGGTACCGGCGATGTTCAGCGCCGGCTGGACATGGTGCTTGGCCACTTCATACAGACCCATGCTGGAGGCACCCTGGGACGCACCCCAGTGGGCACCGTCGACAATGCCGGAGTCCAGGGCCGAGTAGAGTTCGCTGCCCGGGATGTAGGAGGCGGCCGCACCGGCCTCGGTCAGGAAGGTCTGCAGGGCGCCGGAGGAGCGGATCTTCAGGCTGGTGAAGTCGTCCCAGGTGTTGATCGGCTCCTTGACCACCATCTCGGTCGGATAGACCTTGTCGGTGGCCCAGTAGACGCCATGCTCGGCGGCCTCATCCCGGAGCATCTGCTCAAAGCCCATGTTCTGGTGGAAGTAGGCTGCTTCCCAGACGTTGCGGAAGGCGAACGGCAGGCCGGAAGCGATACCGGCCAGGGACACCTTGTCCTGGGCGTAGGCGGGGGAGATGGTGCCCATTTCCAGGATGCCGCGGCTGACCGCGTTGAAGGTTTCCTTGGCCTTGAACAGGGCGCCGGCCTCGTACAGCTTCAGTTGCAGACGACCATCGGTGCGCTCATCCAGAACCCGCTGCAGGCGCACCAGGCTGTCGGTGTAGGAGCTGCTGGAGCCGGGCCAGTGTGACTGTACTTTCCAGGTGACGGTGTCCTGGGCGGCGACCGGAGCCGCGCTCATGGCCGCGGAGACACCCAGGGCCAGGGCCGAGGCGTAGACGGTCAGAGACTTGCGTGCGTTCGCGAACAGGTTCATGGCGGACCTCTTGATTGTTGTGTTCGTTTTGTTGTTGTTTCACTGTGCAGAACTAATGACTGCAGGGTGAATTTGTGTTCTCTGAATCTATCACAAGATTGGTCTTTTGCAATAGGATGATTGGACACAGTTTCCGATTAACGTTCCGACAGGATAGTCCAATGATTGATATTCAGCAGTCTGGCGCGGTGTTGCAGCTGACCATCAACCGGCCCGAGAAAAAGAACGCCCTGACCCGTGACATGTACCAGAGCCTGGCCGCGGAAGTGACCCGGGCCAACGGCGACGAGTCGATACACGCCATTGTCCTGAGTGGGGTTGGCGGTGTCTTTACCGCCGGCAACGACCTGGACGATTTCCGGGCCCGGGCCACCGACGCCAACCCGAAACCGTCCGCCGGCCTGGCTTTTATTGAGGCGCTGATGAACTGCGACACCCCGGTCATTGTCGCGGTGGAGGGCCTGGCCATCGGTATTGGCACCACCCTGCTGCTGCACTGTGACTCGGTGATCACCGGTCGCAGTGCGACCTTCAAGACCGCATTCGTGGATCTGGGACTGGTGCCGGAGGCGGCCTCGACTGTGACCATGCCGCTGCACCTGGGCAGCCGGCGGGCGGCCGATCTGTTGCTGTTTGGGGAGGTGCTGAGCGGCGAGCAGGCCCGGGACTGTGGCCTGGCAAGCAAGGCGGTGGCTGACGGCGACGCCCTGACCGAGGCCCTGGCCCAGGCCGAGCGGCTGGCGGGCAAGCCCCGGGAGGCGTTGCGCGCCAGCAAGCGGTTGATTCGCGCGCCCTGGCGGGCGCAGGTGGAGCAGGCCCTGGAGCGGGAGCGGGAGGTGTTCTCCGCCCGGCTCCGCTCCGAGGACTGTCAGTCCGCGCTGGACCGGCTGGCCCGGCGCTGAGGCTCAGGCCTGCGCGCGCTCGGCCCAGTAGGGCGCGCGCAGCTCGCGCTTGAGCACCTTGCCAATGGTGGAGCGGGGCAGCTGATCCCGGAACTCCACCCCGGCCAGGCGCTGGGATTTGCCCAGTTGGTTGTTGGCCCAGTCGAGAATGGCGGCCTCGGTGTCGCTGTGCCCGGGCTTGCGCACCACCAAACCCAGGGGCGTCTCGCCCCAGTGCTCGCTCGGGATGCCGATGACCGCGACGTCTGCCACCGCCGGATGGGCCAGCAGGGCCTGCTCCAGATCCACCGCGTAGATGTTGAAGCCCCCGGAAATGATCATGTCCTTGCGTCGGTCGAGGATGTAGACGAAACCGTCCGCATCGATCCGGCCCATGTCGCCACTGCGGTAGAACACCTCGCCCTCGGGGCTGGTCCAGAGCATCTCGTCGGTCTGCTCCGGCCGGTTGACGTACCCGCGCATCATGGAAATCGCCCGGCCCACGATTTCACCAATCTCGCCTTGCGGCAGTTCCTGCCCCTGCTCGTCGATGACCTTGACCTGGGCACCCTCGGTGGGCAGCCCGACCGAGCCCCATTTGTCCGGGTGGGCGGCGCAATCCAGCGAGGTGGAAATGCCGCCTTCGGTCAGGCCGTAGACCTCCCGCAGATTGCCGGGCCAACGGGCCATGGCGTCGGCGATCACCTCGGCTCGCAGGGGCGCACTGGTGGACAGCTTGAGCTTGAAACTGGACAGATCGAATTTCTCGAAATCCGGCTCGGCCAGAATGCGCTGGTACTGGACCGGCACCAGCATGGCGTGGGTGACCCGGTGGCGCTCGGCCAGTTCCAGGAAGCCCTGGGTGTTGAACTTGGGCATCAGCACCAGAGTGCCGCCAAAGAACACCGTCGGCAGCGCTGACACCAGGGTGGTGTTGGAGTAGAGCGGCGTGGACACCAGGTTGATGGCGTCACCATCCAGCCCGAACCGGCTCATGCGCACCATCTGGCGCTGGCGGAAGCGGTAGTCGTGCAGGATGCCCTTGGGGGTGCCGGTGGTGCCGGAGCTGTAGATGATGTTGAACGGGTCGTCGAGGCTGACCTCGGCCGGTTGGGGCTCGGCGGACACGTCGCCCAGCCACTGGGCCAGCGGTTGGCCAATGCCGGCGTCCTGGTCTGCCAGGGCCAGGATGCGATCGGCGCCCAGGCTGCGCAGGCCCGGCCGCACTTCCGCCAGCAGGGGCTGGTGTTTCGGCGACACGAACAGGAACCGGGCCCCGCTGTCCTCCAGCATCAGCACCAGGGACTCGGCGCTGGCCATGCCCGACAGCGGCACCATGCAGCCGCCGGCCACCAGGGTGCCCAGGTACAGGGCCACGTAGTCCACGCTGTTCTCCGACAGCGCTGCCACCGTATCGCCCCGGGACAGGCCGGCCGCCCGGAGCCGGTTGGCAATCCGGTTGACCCGCTCGAGCAGGTCGGCCCAGGACACCTGCTCCTGTGCGGTGATCAGGGCCGGGTGGTCGCCGCGTTCGGTGGCGTGACGCTGGATCTGGTGTCCAATGGCGTCAAAGGTCTCGCCCGGGATCAGGGGCGCGTGCACGGACATTTCGTTCATATTGTTTTTCATTTTTGGCCACTCCGGTGCTGTTGTGTTTTATCTAGTGAAATTACTTTTCGAATATATTGACTCAAAACCGGAAGCCGTGACAAATTATGTGGAAACTAAGATTTGCCAAGACAACAACAAGCACAACATAAGGAGCCAAGGGCATGGCGCGATTCGACAATCGGGTTGCCATTGTTACCGGTGCCGGCAGCGGCATTGGCCGGGCCACGGCCTTGCGGTTGGCCCGGGAGGGCGCCCGCGTGGTGCTGGCGGACGTCGCCGAGGCTGGCCTGGTGGAAACCGAAAACAGCCTGCCGGAGGGCGCGCAGTTCCTGCGCCGGGTGATGGACGTGGCCGAGGAGGATCAGGTCCAGGCCCTGGTTGCCGACACCCTGGACCAGTTCGGCAAGATCGATGTGCTCTGCAATATCGCCGGCATTGCCAGCGCCGGCGGCAGTCACCCGCCGGTGACCGAGAACGACCGAGCCGAATGGCAGCAGGTGCTGTCGGTGAACCTGGTCGGCAGCATGTTGCTGATCAAGCACGTGGCGCCCCACATGCAGGGCCGCAAGCTCGGCGCCATCGTCAATACCGCCTCGGTGGCCGGCTTGCGCTCGGGCGCCGGCGGCAACGCCTACAGCGCGTCCAAGGCCGGCGTGGTCAATCTGACCATGACCGCCGCCTGCGATCTTGGCGCTGACAATGTTCGGGTCAACGCGGTTTGCCCCGGCCTGGTGGAATCCGGCATGACCCGGGCGGTGTTCGATTACGCCCGCGCCCATGAGAAGGCCCACAAACTGGGCTCCCGCTGTGAGCTGCGCCGTTACGGTGACCCCGAGGAAATCGCCGCCGCCATCCTGTTCCTGGCCAGCGACGACGCCAGTTACATCACCGGTCAGGCGCTGGCCGTGGACGGCGGCAATACCGCCTCCCTCAACCTGCCGGGAATGAAAGTCTGATGAGCCAGGACGAATCCGATCTGATCAACGGCACCGAGCTGCCCGGTTTCCACAGCCTGCTGGGTTATCGCCAGGGCCGCTGGGAAGAGGATGAGGCGGTGATCGAGCTGGCGCTGGAGCCCCGGCACCTGAACCTGGGTGGCGTGATTCACGGTGGGGTGCTGACCTCCCTGCTGGACATCGCCATGGCCCAGGCCGGCACCTATTGCCCTTACCCCGGCCGCATGCGCAAGGCGATCACCCTGTCCCTGACCACCACCTTTACCGGCCAGTGCTCGAGCGGAACCATCCGGGTCACCGGTCGCAAGCGCGCCGGCGGCCGCCGGATCTTCAACAGCACCGGCGAAGTCCACGACGACCAGGGCAACCTGCTGGCCATGGCCGAGGGCACCTTTCGGATCCGGTCCGGCAGTGACCGGCCCGAAGGCGTGCCCATCAACGAATCAACGCCCGACACAACAAGAGGAAGCGGACATGTTTGAGCTGTCTGACAAGGCGAAACAGCTGCAGGCGCAGTTGACCGAGTTCATGGAAGCCCACATCTACCCGAACGAAGCCCTGCACCATGAGCAGGTCGAGCAGGCAGCCAACCGCTGGGCCCCGGTGCCGATCATTGAGGAGCTCAAGGCCAAGGCCAAGGCAGCCGGGCTCTGGAACCTGTTCCTGCCGGACAGCGACTACGGGGCCGGGCTGACCAATTTCGAATACGCCCACCTGTGCGAAATCATGGGCCGCTCGGAAATGGCGCCGGAGGTGTTCAACTGCTCCGCACCGGACACCGGCAACATGGAAACCATCGCCCGCTACGGCAACCAGGAACAGCAGGACCAGTGGCTGAAGCCGCTGCTGGCCGGTGAAATCCGCTCCTGCTTTTCGATGACCGAGCCGGACGTGGCCTCCTCGGACGCCACCAACATTGCCTGTGAGATCCGGCGCGAGGGCGACGAGTACGTGATCAACGGCCGTAAATGGTGGTCCTCCGGCGCCATGACCACCACCGCCAAGATCGCCATCGTCATGGGCAAGACCGATCCGGAAGCGCCCAAGCACCAGCAGCAGTCGATGATCCTGGTGCCCCTGGACACCCCGGGCGTGAAGATGATCCGGCCACTGACGGTGTTCGGCTACGACCACGCCCCCCACGGTCATGCCGAGATCCATTATGAGAACGTCCGGGTGCCGGCCAGCAACATCCTGCTGGGCGAGGGCCGCGGTTTCGAGATTGCCCAGGGCCGTTTGGGGCCGGGGCGGATTCACCACTGCATGCGCACCATCGGCGTGGCCGAGCGCGCGCTGGAGATGATGTGCAAGCGCGCCAACGAGCGCGAGGCCTTCGGCAAGCCGCTGTCCAGCTTTGACTCTATTCGCAAGGACATTGCACGCAGTCGCATCGAAATTGAGCAGGCGCGACTGATGACCCTGAAGGCGGCGCACATGATGGACACCGTGGGTAACAAGGTCGCCCGTCAGGAGATCGCCATGATCAAGGTGATTGCCCCGAGCATGGCGCTCAAGGTGTTGGATCGGGCCATTCAGGTGCATGGCGGCGCCGGTGTCAGCCAGGACACCTTCCTGGCGTCGGCTTGGGCCAAGGTGCGCACCCTGCGACTGGCCGATGGCCCGGATGAGGTGCATCTGGATTCCGTGGCCAAGCTGGAATTGCGCCAGTACCGCTGAGATTGATTTGCCCCGAACCGTTGGGAGCATGAACAAACGATGAGACGCCTGCCGGGACACGCCGTGAATACGTCCTTGTAGGCTTGAGCAAAACATCCCTGTTTTGCACAGTCCCGGCAGGCGTCTCAACGTTCGTTCCCCGAGCACTGAGCATGAGGATCGAATGATGAACAACCCGCTGTTTGATATGACCGGCAAGGTTGCCCTGGTGACTGGTTCCACCAAGGGCATTGGTCGCTCCATCGCCGAAGAAATGGCCCGCCTGGGTGCGAAAGTTGTCATTTCCAGCCGCAAGGCCGAGGCCTGCGAACAGGTGGCGAGTGAACTGAAAGAGCAGGGCTACGAGGCCATTGCCATTCCCTGTCACGTCGGCAAGAAGGAAGACCTCGAGAATCTGGTTGCCAAGACCAACGAAGCCTGGGGTGCCATCGACGTACTGGTGTGCAACGCCGCCACCAACCCGGTCTATGGCCCGACGTCCGAAATGACCGACGAGGCCTGGGACAAGATCATGGACACCAACGTCAAAGGCACCTTCTGGCTCACCAACATGGTGCTGCCGCAGATGGCGGAGAAAGGCGAGGGTGCGGTAGTGCTGCTGTCGAGCATCGCCGGTCTTCGTGGCAACACCACCATCGGTACCTACGGTGTCTCCAAGGCCGCGGAAGCGGCCCTGGCCCGGAATCTGGCGGTGGAGTGGGGCCCGAAAGGCATCCGCATCAACAGCATCGCACCGGGTCTGATCAAGACCGATTTCGCCAAGGCCCTCTGGGAAGACCCGGTGCGGGTCAAACGCGCCGAAGACAAGACGCCGCTGCGACGCATCGGTGATCCGGTCGACATCGCCGGCCTGGCGGTCTTTTTATCAACAAAGGCCAGCGCCTACATCACCGGCCAGGTGATTGTCGCTGACGGTGGCGAGACCATCTGTTAAGGGCGGGCCATCGTGATTGGCGGGGCGGCCGCCGGGTGGGGTGTCTTTCTTCCGGGAAAAAGAACTCGCTGCGCTCAGACAGCTTTTTCCCTGCACAAAGACACCCCACCCACCGTCCAATTTACCCGGTGCGGGCCGCCGTAACGCTATTTGAACAAGGCTGAGACAAGTAATGAGTATGACGCCTGAACTGGTGGATGTTCTGCCAGCGCATGAATTTGACCAGTCCCGTTTGTTGGCCTGGCTGCAGGACACCCTGCCGGAAGTGGGCGACCGCCTGGCGGTCAAGCAATTCCAGGGTGGCCAGTCCAATCCCACTTTTCTGCTGGAGACCGACGGCGGCCGCTACGTGCTGCGGAAGAAACCGCCGGGTAAGACCCTGCCGTCGGCCCACATGGTGGAGCGGGAGTACAAGGTGATGCGGGCGCTGTCCGAGCACACCGAGGTGCCGGTGCCGAATGTGCGGGTGCTGTGCGAGGACAGCGAGGTTATTGGTACGCCGTTTTACGTGATGGATTTCCTGGAAGGCCGGATTGTCAGTCATTCGGCCCTGCGGGCGCTGGACCGGCAGGAGCGTTTGCCGGCCCATCACTCCGCCATTGATACCCTGGCAGCGCTGCATTCGGTGGATGTGAATGCCATTGGCCTGGCGGATTACGGTCGGCCGGAAGGTTACGTCGCCCGGCAGGTGGCGCGTTGGAGCAAGCAGTATCTGGCGTCCAAGACCGACGAGCTGCCGGAGATGGATCGGCTGATGGCGTGGCTGCCCGAGAACCTGCCGTCCACGGACGAGTGTGCCATCGCCCACGGTGATTACCGCTTCGGCAACCTGATGCTGGCGCCGGACTCGCCCGAGGTGATCGCCATCCTGGACTGGGAGTTGTCCACCCTCGGCCACCCGCTGGCGGACCTGGCCTATTATTGCCTGCCTTACCATCTGCCCTCTGATCTGGAAGGCATGCGTGGGCTCAAGGGGGAGGACCTGGAGGCGCTGGGCATTCCCACCGAGCAGGAAACCCTGGACCGCTACTGCGCCCGGACCGGCCGGGACGGCATCGACGACTGGCACGTGTACCTGGCGTTTTCCCTGTTCCGGCTGGCGGCCATTCTCCAGGGCGTCTACAAACGGGCGCTGGATGGCAACGCCGCCAACGCCAACGCCCTGCAGGTGGGCAAGCGGGCCAGTCTGCTGGCCCAGGTTGGATGGAAAATCGCCAGCGAGGGGAGACCGGCATGAGTGAACCTATTGTTCAACGCATCCTGATCACCAACGACGACGGCATCAACGCCCCGGGGCTGGCGGTGCTGGAAGCCATTGCCCGCAACCTGGCGGAAGAGGTCTGGGTGGTGGCGCCGGAGCATGATCGCAGTGGCGCCGGCCAGAGCATTTCTATCCACGATCCGCTGCGGGTCTACGAGACCGGTCCCCGGCGCTACGCGGTGTCCGGCACCCCGGCGGATTGCGTGCTCTATTCCCTGGCCAAATGGTTCGAGGAATCCCCACCCGATCTGGTGCTGTCCGGGGTCAACTGCGGTGCCAACATCAGCGATTCGGTGCAGTACTCGGGCACCGTCGGTGCCGTGCTCAGTGCCGTGCACATGAACATTCCCGCCATCGCCCTGAGCCAGGCCTTCATGTCCCGGGACGGTATCCAGTGGGACCCGGTGCAGCGGTTCGGCGAGGCGGTGATCCGCGAGCTCTGGCAGCCGGACGTGGTTCGGGCCTGGAACGTGAATTTCCCGGCTTGCGACGCCTCGGCCATTAGTCACGCCCGCTGGTGTCGGCAGTCGACCGGTTCGATCCAGCGTGCCCGCCTGGTCGCCGGCCGGGACGCTCGCAGCCTGCCGTACTGGTGGCTGGGGTTCGATCGGGATTCACGCCACATCACGGCGCCGGAGGCCGATGTCTCGGTGCTCCGGGACAAGGCCATCGCCATCACCCCGTTACGTCATCAAGAGCCCCTGCCCGGGGGCAGCAATGAATTGGATTTGTCCGCCGTGGCGGCCGACTGATTTCACCTGGGAGAACGACCACCATGTTCACACGTCACTACAAGGTTTGGCCGAAAGAGCTGCCAAAAACCATGACGCTGCCGAAAACCAGCCTGTTTACCAACCTGGAGATTTCGGCCCGCCGGTTCCCGGACCATAACGCGCTGATTTTCTACGATGCCCCCATCACTTACCGCCGTCTGCTGCAGGAGGTGGAGACCATGGCCGGCCATCTGCAGGCCCAGGGTGTGGCGAAAGGGGATCGGGTGCTGCTGTACATGCAGAACTCGCCCCAGTACGTGATTTCCTACTACGCCATCCTGCGTGCCGATGCGGTGGTGATTCCGGTCAACCCGATGAACCGGTCGGCCGAATTGGAACACTACATCGCCGACACCGGCGCCAGGGTGTGCCTGGCCGGCCAGGAACTGGCGGACTTCATTGCCCCGCTGATTCCGGACACCGACCTGGAGCAGGTGGTGGTGGCGTCCTACAGCACCTACATCGACCCGGACACGGATCTGGACCTGCCGGCCGAGGTCGCCGCGCCGGCCTGGTCCGGGAATCAGCCGGGCATGGTGAGCTGGGAGTCGGCCATGGCCGCCGGCCACACCCCGAGCGAGCACTTGGCCGGTCCCGAGGATCTGGCGGTGATTCCCTACAGCTCCGGCACCACCGGCGCCCCCAAGGGCTGCATGCACACCCATCGCTCGGTCATGGCCACCGCCGTGCATCGGGTATTCTGGAACCTGAGTACCCCGGACAGCGTCCAGCTGGCGACCCTGCCGTTCTTCCACGTCACTGGTATGACCGGGTCCATGAACGGGCCGCTGTACATCGGCTCCACCTCGGTGATCATGACCCGTTGGGACCGCACCACGGCGGCGCGGCTGATCGAGCGTTACCGGGTAACCGGCTGGACCAACATCGTGACCATGGCGGTGGATTTCCTGTCCAACCCGGACCTGGGCCAGTACGACCTGTCCAGCCTGAACATGATCGGCGGTGGCGGTGCCGCCATGCCGGTCGCGGTGGCGGAAAAGCTCAAGGCCCTGACCGGGCTCGACTACATCGAGGGCTATGGCCTGTCCGAGACCATGGCGGCGACCCACATCAACCCCAACGCCCAGCCCAAACCCCAGTGTCTCGGTATTCCGGTGTTCGACGTGGACAGCCGGATCATTGATGTCGACACCCTGGAGGAAAAGGGTCCGGGTGAGACCGGCGAGATCATCTCCTGCGGCAACCAGGTCACCCTCGGATACTGGAACCGGCCGGCTGAAACCGAGGCCGCGTTCGTGGAGATCGACGGCAAGCGGTTCTTCCGCACCGGCGACCTGGGCTATTACGACGAGGACGGTTATTTCTTCATGGTCGACCGGGTCAAGCGCATGATCAACGCGTCCGGCTTCAAGGTCTGGCCGTCGGAGGTGGAGGCGCTGATGTACCGGCATCCGTCGATCCGGGAAGTGTGCATCATCTCCTCGCCGGATCCGAAGCGCGGTGAGACGGTGAAAGCCTGCATTGTGCTGACGCCCGAGGCCGAGGGCAAAACCTCGGTGGCGGACATCAGCGGCTGGTGCAAAGAGCAGATGGCCGCCTACAAGGTGCCGACCCTGATCGAGTTTGTCGACGCCCTGCCGAAATCCCCCACCGGGAAGCTGATGTGGCGGGCCCTGCAGGAAGAGGAATGGAAGGACAAGGCGGCATCCGAATGAGCAGTAAACCCAGCATCCTGATCGTTGGTGCCGGCGCCATCGGCAGCTTTTACGGCGCCATTCTCAAACGTGCCGGTTGTTCGGTCAGCACGGTACTGCGCTCCGAATACGAGGTTGTAAAAGCGCAGGGTATCCGCATCACCAGCCCGCTCGGCGACCTGTCCTATCAACCGGATCAGGTCTACCGGGACGGCGATACCCCCGCGTCGGCGCCGGATTACCTGATCCTCTGCGTCAAGGTGTTGCCCGGGGTGGATCGCGCCGAACTGGTGCGGCCCTGGATGGGGCCGAACACCCGGCTGGTGCTGATCGAGAATGGCCTGGGCATCGAGCGCGAGCTGGCGGAGGCCTACCCGGACAACCCAATTTTGAGTTGCCTGGCCTTCATTGCCGCCAGTCGCACCGAGCCCGGTGTGGTCGAGCACAAGGCCTACGGCAAGCTGGTGATGGGCGCCTATCCGAAGGGCATCGATGGCCACTGTCGCGAGCTGTCGGAACTGTTCATCGCGGGCGGGATCAAGGTGGACCTGAGTGAGGCGGTGGTCGGCGAGCGCTGGCGCAAGTGCCTGTGGAACACCCCGTTCAATCCGCTGTCGGTGATCGCCAACGGCGCCGATACCCGGACCATCCTCGACACCGAGGGCGGCGAAGCGCTGATCCGGGCCATGATCCGGGAAGTGATGGCGGTGGCCGAGGCCGAGGGTTATCCCATGGACGAGGGACTGATCGAGCAGAACATCGATGGCACCCGCAAGATGCCGCCGTACAAGAACAGCATGGCCCTGGACTACCTCAATGACCGGCCCATCGAACGCGATGCGGTGCTGGGCAACGTGGTGGCCCTGGCCGAGCACCACGGCATTGCCGTACCCCACCTGAACACGGTGCTGGTAACCCTGAGAATGCGGGCCGCGCTCGAAGGCCGGGCCTGAGCCCGGTCACCGGAACCGGCGGCGTCAGCCGCCGGTGACGTACATCACCAGATTCTCCGCCACGCAGGCGGGCTTGTCTTCCCCCTCGATTTCCACGGTGGTGTGGTAGCTGGCGAGGTAGCGGTGTTCGTCGACCTGGGTCAGCTCCTGCAGCGCCATCCGGGTGCGGATGGCGGAGCCGGCCTTGACCGCGGCCGGAAACCGGAGCTTGTTCAGGCCGTAGTTGATGCTGGCACTGGTGCCACTGACCTGCAGCACCTGGGTATTGAGCCGGGGAATGAGCGAGACGGTCAGGAATCCGTGGGCCACCGGGCTGCGCCAGGGTGACTCCGCACGGGCACGTTCAACATCCACGTGAATCCACTGGTGATCGCCGGTGGCGTCGGCAAAGGCCTGGATCATGGCCTGGGATACCGTCATCCACGGGCTGTGGCCAATCACTTGGCCCTGGTAGTCACGCAGTTCGGTCAGTGACGGGGTCAGCATGAGCATCTTCCTTCTCGTGAATGGGTGGTCTCAGACCGCGTAGCCAGGGTTCTTGCTGTCCAGCAGGCGCAGCAGCGCCGGCCAGGTCAGTTTGGCGGCGGCGCCCAGATTCTGCGACTGGTCGGCCGTGGTCTGGATCGCCTGCTCGGACGGCATCCTGGTCGGCCCGCAGCTCTGGGCCTTGACCTGAATCTCGCAGGCTTTCATCAGGAAGTACAGGTAGGTGAAGGTTTCCGGAACGTCCTGCCCGGCGGTCAGCACGCCATGATTACGCAGCAGCATCATCGACTTGTCGCCCAGATCCCGGATCAGCCGTTCCCGTTCGTCCAGGTTCAGCGCCACCCCTTCGTAGTCGTGATAGCTCAGGTGGTCCAGGCACAGCATGGCGGTCTGGCTCAGGGGCAGCAGACCGTCCCGATGGGCCGAGACCGCTACGCCATCGGCGGCGTGCAGATGCATGACCGAGCCGGCATCCTCGCGGCCCATGTGCACGGCGCTGTGGATGGTGAAACCGGCGGGATTGACCCGTTCCAGGCCGCCGGCGGCCACCACCTGGCCGTCCTGGTCGACTTTCACCAGGGACGAGGCGGTGATCTCGTGAAACAGCAGGCCGTAGGGGTTGATCAGGAAATGATGCTCCGGGCCGGGCACCCGGGCCGACAGGTGGGTGAACACCAGATCGTCCCAGCCAAACAGGGCCACCAGCCGGTAGGCGGCGGCCAGTTGGGTGCGAACCTGCCATTCGGCCTTGGCCAGATCCCGGGCGTCGGTCGGGGTGGTGCTTGTTGTCATTGGATCACCTCGCGTCGTTGGCAAAAAAAAAGGGGGTGGCCTGGCGGACACCCCCGAACGGGACCTCGTACTGAAGGGGGGAGGTCCCGGACTCACAGGAAGTGGGGGTCAGCTCGCCTGCATCAGGCGGGCGTAACGCTCCAGCTGGACGTCGTCGTCCCCCAGCTGATGGTTGATGGTGATCAGGCGCTTGGCGTAGTGGGCAAAGTTGTACTCCCAGGTCATGCCAATGCCGCCGTGGGACTGGATGCCGTTTTCGGAGATGAACTGGCCGCTGCGGCCAATCACGTTCTTGGCCGCCGCCAGGATGCGCCGGCGCTCATCGCTCTGCTCGGCGTCGGCCACGCTGGCGGCCAGGATCGCCATGGAGCGTGCCTGCTCCAGTTCCGACATCATGTCCACCATGCGGTGCTGCAGCACCTGGAACTTGCCGATGGGTACGCCGAACTGCTTGCGCTGCTTGAGGTAGTCCAGGGTCAGTTCGTTGGCCACTTCCATTACCCCGACCGCTTCCGCGCACAGGGCGGCAATGGCACGGCCGCTCTGGTACTCGATGACCGCGCCGGCCTGGCCTTCGCCGCCGAGCAGGGCATCGGCACCGACCTGGACGTTGTTCAGGACGATGTCGCAGCCCTTGGCCCCATCGATGGTGGGGTAGCTGCGACGCTCGACGCCGGCGGTGTCCGGGCTCAGGGCAAACAGGCTGATGCCGTCGGCATCCCGGCTGTCACCGGAGGTGCGGGCCGAGACCAGGATCAGGTCGGCACAGTGGCCACCGATCACCACGGCCTTGCGGCCGTTGAGCTGGTAGCCGTCGCCGGATTTCTCGGCACGGGTCTCCACATCATTCAGGTCGTAGAAGCTCTGGGGCTCCTGCAGCGCCACGGCCGCTTTCAGTTCACCGCTGGCGATGCCGGTCAGCCATTGTTCACGCTGGCTCTCGTTACCGGCCTGGGCGACCAGGCCACCACCGAAGACCACCGATTGCAGGTACGGCTCCAGGCACAGGCCCCGACCCAGTTCGGTCATCACCGACTGGACCTCGACGCCACCGCCGCCGAATCCGCCCAGCTCCTCGGAGAAGGGTACGGCGGTCAGGCCCAGTTCACTCAGCTGGGCCCAGAAGGCCTCGCTGTAGCCGGCTTCGGTTTCGCTGAACTCCAGGCGTTTTTCAAAGCTGTACTCACCGCGCACCAGGCGGCCCACGGTGTCCTGCAGCATCTGCTGCTCTTCGTTGAGTTGGAAATCCATGGTCGCCTCCTTAAAGCCCGAGGATCATTTTCGACACGATGTTCTTCTGGATCTCGTTGGACCCGCCGAAAATCGAGAGCTTGCGATTGTTGAAGTAGTTGGCCGACAGTGGCGCCGCCAACTCGTCTAACAGGTAGTCGCCGTCGAAACCGTCTGCCAGTTCCTCTTCAACAAACGGCAGGGCGTAGGGGCCAATCGCCCGGCGGGCCAGGTCATTGATGGCCTGACGGATCTCCGTGCCCCGGACCTTGAGCATCGAGCTCTCCGCCCCGGGTACACCGCCGCCTTCAACCGAAGCGATGATGCGCAGGTTGCTGATGGCCGCGGCGGTCAGGTCGATCTCGATCTTGGCGATGCGCTGGCTGAAGGTCGGGTCTTCGATCAGCGGCCGGCCATTCTTGATGCGCCGGGACGCCAGCTGCTTCAGGTGCGACAGCGCCGCCTTGGACAGGCCGATGCCGGCCAGGCCGGTGCGCTCGTAGGTCAGCAGGTACTTGGCGTAGGTCCAGCCTTTGTCTTCCTCACCCACCAGGTTTTCCACCGGCACCTTGACGTCCTCGAAGAACACTTCGTTGACCTCGTGTTCACCGTCCAGGGTGATGATCGGGCGCACCGAAATGCCCGGGGTGTTCATGTCGATCAGCAGGAAGGAGATGCCCTCCTGGGCCTTCACTTCGGTGTTGGTGCGCACCAGGCAGAAGATCATGTTGGCGTGCTGGCCCAGGGTGGTCCAGGTCTTCTGGCCGTTGACGATGTAGTGGTCACCCTCGCGCACGGCACGGGTTTTCAGGGAGGCGAGGTCGGAGCCGGCACCCGGCTCGGAATAACCCTGGCACCACCAGTCCTCGCCGCTGAGGATGCGCGGCAGGTAGGTTTGTTTCTGCTCTTCGTTGCCAAACTTGATGATGACCGGAGCCACCATGTTGACCCCGAAGGGCACCGAGCGCGGCACGCCGTAGCGGGAAGATTCCTCGTCCCAGATGTGCTTCTGCACCGGGCTCCATTTCACCCCGCCGTACTCTTCAGGCCAGTGGGTCGCGTACCAGCCCTGGGCGCTGAGAATTTTTTGCCAGCGCTGATGGTCCGCTTTGGTCAGTGGGCGGAAACTCTTCACCTTGGCGGCGATGTCCGCCGGCAGCTTCTCATCAAGAAACGCACGCACTTCGTCGCGAAAGGCGAGTTCCTCGGCGGTGTAGTTCATGTTCATGGGCAACCTCTTTGCGTTCCAGCGAAAATATATACCGCATAGCAGAATGGCCCCATGATCCTTCAGTCGCCGTTCCGCTGTCAATGTTAATGGAACAGTTTATTCGTTGTGGATCGGTAAACGGTTCTGAAATTTGTATTCGGAGCTTGTTTATCTAAAAAGCTTCCTCTAGTCTGATTTTCTCGGAAACTGGTACTGCCAGGCGGAATTTATGTAGTAGATAATTCCGCTGTATGAAACTAGGGCCGTCCGAGGCCTTCCCCGTGCCGCTTCCGAGTGCGTCCATAACAACGATTAATTCAGGTTTTAAGAGGTTTGCGATGACAACAAGAAGAGTTTCCCTGGCTGGCCTGCGGCCGACACCCCTGGCTCTGGCCGTGGCATTGCCGGCGTGCCTGCTGGGTGCCCAGGGCGCTTTCGCCCAGGATTCAGAATTGCAGGAGCTGCGGGATCGGATCGAGCAGCTCGAGTCCAAGCTCGGCACCGGCACGGCGCCCGAGCCTCAGGCCGAGAACAACTACCTGCTGAAAGATGGCACCGGCATCCGGATTGGTGACACCACCGTGACCATCGGCGGTTTCATCAAAGCGGATGTGTTGGCAGGCTCCAACGGCAATGGTTGGAAGAATGGCTATTCAGTGGGCTTGCCCCGTAGCCTGGCTGCCGCCGCCCGAGACGGTGAAAGCGATTGGAAAACCGGTTTCAGCGCGCGCGAGAGCCGGATCAGCATTGGCACCAACACCTCGGATGTGGCGGGCCATGATCTGAAAACCTACGTGGAAATGGACTTTAACCAGGGCGCCAGCGCAGACGGCAACGAGGTGGTATCCAACAGCTACGCCCCGCGGCTGCGCCAGGCCTACGGTGCCTGGAACAACTGGCTGTTCGGTCAGACCTACACCACGTTTACCGACCTGGCGGCCATGCCGGAAATCCTCGATCAGGGTAAGCAGGCGGCCTTTATCTTCCTGCGTCAGCCGATGCTGCGTTATACCCTGGCGGCACCAGGCGGCAAATTGATGCTGGCCCTGGAAAACCCGGAAGACGGATTCGGCACTGAGTCCTATGACGACCAGTCCTACCCCGACCTGGTGGCCCGTTACCAGATTCGCAACGAACTGGGGATCTACTCGGTGGCGGGTGTGGTGCGCAGCATCGAAGACGATGCCGCCGACGACACCGTGACCACCGGCGCGGTCTCGCTCAGCGCCCGCATCCCCACCGTTGGCCGGGACGACCTGCGCCTGCAGTACAGCTATGGGGACCTGGGTCGTTACATGGGGCTGTTCACCTACCCGGATGTGGACCGCGCGGCCCTGGCCAATGGCGAGGTTGAGCCGCTGAAGACCTTCGGCGCCACCGCCGCCTACCGGCACTTCTGGAGCCCGAACTGGCGCAGCTCGCTGTCGGTATCCCACACCGAGATCGTGGACGACCTGACCGGTACCACGCCTCCGTTTGGCACCCTGAGCTACTTCGACGCCTCAACCTCGGTGCACGTCAACCTGCTGTGGTCACCGCACAAGAAGCTGACCCTGGGGGTGGAGTATGCGCACTGGAACTTCGCCGAGATTGCCGGCGATGGCGACGAGCAGTATGAGCAGGTGATGGCCTCGGCCAAGCTCGCTTTCTAATAAAAGGTCTCGCTTGGAGCTCGCTCGCCTGTGTGGCTCCAATCCTGGTCTTTACCGCAAAAGCCCGACCGATTGGTCGGGCTTTTCATCGAAAAAAACGATCTAAAAGTCTGAAAAAAACGAATGATGACCGGGAGTGGGTTGTGTAAGACTCCCAAAGCTCTGGACCATCTGCCTGCACAGGAAGGCCTCAAGACCGCCATGCCGACATTGCGAGTCTCGGAAAACCGAATCAGCGAATGCCAGCTTTGGCTGGTGGCTCTGGTTATTCTGGTTTGGGCGATGGCCGGTGCCAGCACACCTCTGGTCGACCAATTGCCCGAAGGCCTGGGTACGTCCCATACCGCCCTGGTCGACGCCCCCTACGAATGGTCCTCTGCCGACCCCAACCCGGTTGACGCAGTCGGTTTCGGGCTGCTGCCGATCGGTCACGCCGATGCTCAACGCCCAGCCCTCGGCTTTATCAATCCGCCCGCACGACTCACCAGTTACCCCCATCTTCCCCAAGGCCCGCCCCGGTTCACCTGATCGTTTCTGATCAACACCCGTTGCGAAGTTTGTTGTCCGTGCAGCCGGCCACGTCGGTCCTGCGCGTATTCGGTTGGCTAGCGCCAACCCAAACCACAACTGGAGGTAACATCCATGGCCATCAGGAAGCTGCTGATCGCCAATCGCGGAGAGATTGCGGTCAGAATTGCCCGGGCCTGTCATGAGCTGGGGATACGTTCGGTCGCCATCTACTCCAAGGCCGACGAATATTCCCTGCATGTTAAAAAAGCCGACGAGTCCTACCAGATCAGTCAGGACCCGCTGTCCGGTTATTTGAACCCCCATCACATTGTGAATCTGGCCGTGGAAACTGGCTGTGATGCCCTGCATCCCGGTTACGGGTTTCTGTCCGAGAATGCCGAGCTACCGGCGATCTGCAAGCAGCGGGGCATCACCTTCGTCGGTCCGTCGTCGGAGGCGATTGCCGCCATGGGCGATAAGACCCGGGCACGGCAAACGGCGGAAGCCGCCGGTGTGCCGGTGACACCCGGTTCCAAGGGCAATCTCGCCGACGTCAAGGACGCTGTCGCCCAGGCCGCCGATATCGGTTATCCGGTCATGCTCAAGGCCACCTCAGGCGGCGGCGGACGGGGTATCCGTCGGTGCGACAATGAGAAAGAACTGCGCCAGAACTATGAGCGGGTGATTTCCGAGGCCACAAAAGCGTTCGGCAGTGCCGAGGTCTTTCTGGAGAAATGCATCATCGAGCCCCGGCACATCGAGGTCCAGATCCTGGCGGACAGCCACGGTAACGTGGTGCACCTGTACGAGCGGGACTGTTCCATCCAGCGTCGCAACCAGAAGTTGATTGAACTGGCGCCGTCGCCGCAACTGGACGACCGTCAGCGCGACTACATCGGTGATCTGGCCCGCCGAGTCGCGCGCCAGTGCGGTTATGAAAACGCCGGGACCGTGGAATTCCTGCTCGATCACGATGGCAGCTTCTACTTCATGGAAATGAACACCCGGGTCCAGGTGGAGCATACCATCACCGAGGAAATCACCGGTGTGGACATCATCAAGGCGCAGATCCGCATTGCCGCCGGCGAGCGCTTGTGGCTTCGTCAGGACGACATCCGCTATCGCGGCTTCGCGGCCCAGTTCCGGATCAACGCCGAAGATCCCAAGAACGGCTTTCTGCCCAGCTTTGGCCGGATCAGTCGCTACTACTCGGCGGGCGGCCCCGGAGTGCGTACCGACGCCAACATGTACACCGGCTATGAGATACCGCCGTATTACGATTCCATGTGCGCCAAACTGATTGTCTGGGCCATGGGTTGGCCCGAGCTGATTGCGCGCTCCCGCCGCGCACTGAACGACATGGGCATTTATGGGGTCAAGACCACCATCCCCTACTACCAGCAGATTCTGAACCACGACGAGTTCCAGGCCGGCCACTTCAACACCGGTTTTGTCGAGCGGAACCCCCAGCTGCTGGAGTACAGCACCAAGACCCGTCCTGAAGCCATTGCTACTGCCATCGCTGCGGCCATTGCGGCCCAGACGGGGCTGTAAGACGAATATCGGAGAGATCCAGAATGACCAAGCACAAGGTTCATATTACCGACGTAATCCTGCGCGATGCCCACCAATCCCTGATTGCGACCCGCATGCGCACCGAAGACATGTTACCTGCCTGTGAGTGGCTCGATCAGGCCGGTTACTGGTCCCTGGAATGCTGGGGTGGCGCCACCTTCGACGCCTGCGTCCGGTTCCTGAAAGAAGACCCCTGGGAGCGCCTGCGCACCCTGCGTGCCGCCCTGCCCAACACCCGGTTGCAGATGCTGCTGCGGGGCCAGAACCTGCTGGGTTACCGGCATTACGGTGACGATGTGGTGGAGGCCTTCGTGGCCAAGGCCGCAGAAAACGGCATCGACGTGTTCCGGGTATTCGATGCTCTGAACGATGTCCGCAACCTGGAAACCAGTATCAAGGCGGTCAAGAAAGCCGGCAAGCACGCCCAGGGTACCCTGTGTTACACCGTGAGTCCGGTACACGACACCGACGCCTACCTGGCTCAGGCCCAGGCCATGGCCGACATGGGGGCCGACAGTATTGCGATCAAGGACATGGCGGGGTTGCTGACCCCGGCGGTGACCGCGGAGCTGGTCGGCAAGCTGAAACGGTCGTTGGATCTGCCGGTGTTCCTGCACTCTCACGCCACCTCGGGCATGGCACCCATGTGCCAGTGGGCGGCCATGGAGGCCGGGGTCGATCACATCGACACCGCGCTGTCCGCCTTTGCCGGGGGCACCAGCCACCCTCCCACCGAATCTCTGGTGGCGGCCTTGCACGATGCCGGCCACGACACCGGCCTGAATCTCGAGTTGCTGGACAAGGCCACCCGGCATTTCCGCGAGGTTCGCAAGAAATACCACCAGTTTGAAAGCGCCTACAACGGCGTGGATACCTCGGTGCTGCTGTCCCAGGTGCCGGGCGGCATGATGTCCAATCTGGCCAACCAGCTCAAAGAGCAGGGCGCGCTGGACCGGATCCAGGAGGTGTTTGAGGAGATTCCCCGGGTGCGCCAGGACCTGGGCTTTCCGCCCCTGGTGACGCCGACCTCGCAGATTGTCGGCACCCAGGCGGTGATCAACGTGCTGGGCGGCAAACGCTACGACACCATTACCAACGAGGTGAAAAAGTACCTTCAAGGCTGGTATGGCCAGGCGCCGGCCGAAGTCAACGCCGAGCTGCAGCGCCGCGCGGTGGGTAGGGAGGAGCTGGTTGAAGAGCGTCCGGCCAACCTCATTCCCCGCGAGCTTGAAGAGTTGCGCAAGCAGGTGGGGGCGCTGGCGCAGAGCGACGAAGACGTGCTGACATACGCGATGTTCCCGGATCAGGCCAAGGCCTTCCTGGAGCAGCGGCGCGACGGCACGCTCCAGCCCGAGCCGCTGGAGCCGGTGCCCTCCGGACGTGGCGGGCCGGTCTCATCCAAGTTCAAGATCACCGTCCACGGTGAAAGCTACGACATCGATGTGACCGGGGCTAACCCGAGTGGGGAAAATGAGCGTCGCTTCTACATGACCGTTGACGGGGTGCCAGAGGAAATTCATTTGGAGTCCCTTGATGCGGGCAATGGCGGCGAGCGCAAGAGCGGTGGTCGCTCAGAGGCCACCAAGGAAGGCCATGTGACCACGAGCATGCCCGGCAATATTGTCGATGTTTTGGTAAAGGAAGGGGATCAGGTGTCGGCCGGTGACCCGGTTCTGATCATCGAGGCCATGAAAATGGAAACCGAGGTCAAAGCGACGATTGCCGGCACGGTAAAGGCCGTGGCCATCGCCAAGGGCGACCGCGTGGTGCCCGGTGAAGTGCTGGTCGATATCGAGTAACGGTTGAGTAACAACCGGACCTAGAGTCGAACGGCCACACCCAGGGTGGCCGTTCGCTTGTCGTAATCGTACCGGGCGATGTTGCTGTCGTTGTCGACCCATTGCAGATTCAGGGCCATCGACAGGGTGTCATTGAACCGGTACTCCCCATCCACGCCCAGGGTCAGTCGGTGATCGCGCCGATTGATCACAAGCAGGCCTTCCGGCACTTGCAGCCGGTTCTTGTCCCGATAGTAATTCAGCCGATAGCCTACGGACGTGCCCAGCTCCAGGGCCTCGGTCAGGGCATAGCCCAGGCCCAGCTTCAGGGTCTGGCCCAGGGGCGACACGCTGAAATACTCCCGGCCGGTGTCGAAGTTGTCGCGATCGTCGTAGTCCAGCCGATACCTGACGTCGCCACGCCAGTCCGCCAGTTTTGCCCGATAGCGCAGGTCCAGGCGGTAGTGCTGGCCGTCGTAGGCATCCAGGCGGGTGTCGGCGTAGACCTGTTCGGCATCGATCTTGACGGTGCAGCGGGCAGACTCGGACCCGAGCTGGCAGGCGCGGGTGGTCAGCTCGCCGGACAGTCGCGCGCGTCGTTCCTGAGTGCTGCCGCCGCGCCAGAGTTGATCGCCGCCCACCCCGAGACTGAACCGGTAGCCGGCCAATGTACGTTCCCAGGCGGTGTCCAGCCGGGCCAGGTGGGTATTGAAATCCTGCTCGTCGGTGTAGTGCCGGCCATAGAGTTGCAGCTGGGTTTTCAGGGCGTCCCGGCCCGAGCGCCAGGGATAGCCAGACACCACGTTCACCGACTCGATGAAGCTGTCGTCCAGGCTGCTGGGCGCGGTGTCCGGGAATAGCCCGATGTTTTCCTCGTAGCCGCCGGCGACCGACAGCAGCGCCAGCCATTGGCTGGGCGGTGGCAGTTCGCCGAGCTTGTCCAGCTGGGCTCGGGCCAGTTTGCCCAGGTTGTCCTCGGCACTGGCAATGGCGGCGGCATTGCGGAAGGCGATACGGGCCTTGCGGGGGTTGTCCTGGGCCAAGGCAACCAGCCCGATGTTATAGAAGGCAAGACCCCGCTGCTTGGTGTCAAGCAGCTGACGGAACATGCGCTCGGCCAGCGGGTATTCGCCCAACTGGTAATAGAGAACGCCGAGGTTGTAGGTCAGGGCACGGGAATCCAGTTGGGTCGCGGCGGCTTCGAGCAGCTGCCGGGCCCGTTCGAGGTCGTTGTTCTGGAAGGCGGCAATGCCCGCACGCATCTGCTCCCGAGCGCTGGTGGTGTCGGTGGCAGCAAGCGCCGGCGTCGTGGCCAACAGGCACGCCAGGAAGAGCAGCGGCAAATGAAAGCGATACAGCAAACGCCTTTCCCTCGGACCAGGTAGCGGGACAACTCATCTGGAAGACAGGGTCTCCAGTACGACCGCTTAAACCTAGCACACTCGGGACGGATTCACCTAGCAGACGCGCGCCAGCAGGTGCTGTGCTGGCGCACAGAAAAAGGAGGGGTGAGCCGACTGGTTACTGACCAGTGACGCTGTCGAGGGTTGAGCTGCCTTGTTCCAGCAGATCCACGTCGCCACCCGGCAGGTCCACACCGGGAAGCTCCCCGCCACCGGGCAACTCGGGGTTGCCCAGGTCCGGGAGGGGCAGCTCTGCAGCTGGCGGTTCGAATCCGGTTTCACCCGGCAGTTCGTTCTCCAGGGCATCCCGGGTTTCCCGCGCCTGCAGGGACAGGTCTTCGGTCAGCGCCTGGGCTTCCGAGGACAGCTCGTTGGCATCCAGGGCCTCAAGCGGCTCGTCGTATTCAAGCTCGGTGACCGACTCCGGAAGTTCCATTTCCTGAACGAACGAGGAGTCCAGTGCCTCTTCGTCGGCCACCATGCGCATGGTGATGTCGAGGTCCGACTGTGCCGCCGCCCAGGCCGGTGCCATCAGCACACCCAGCACCAGCAGGTGCGGCAGCGAGCAACTCAGTTTCTTCCTTAATGTCATGACGATGGCTCCGTGTGTTTGCCAATGTCAGTTTTAAAGGTCTTGCGCGTCTCGCCCTCGCCCAGATGGGCGACCAGGGTTCCCTCGCCAGGGAAGAGCACATTCATTGGCAGCGCCAGCAGGTTATCCCCAGGCTTGAGGTTAACTTTCCAGCTGACTTTGTGGCGCCCGGGGAAGGGGGCCAGTTCCATGTTAGGCGGCAATTCCAGCGTCAGTTTGACGTTGTCGACCGCCTGCGCCGAGGTGAAGGCAACACGCACCAGGCGCTGTTGCGGTTCGGCGAACTCCGACGCTTCCGGCTGGATCGCGTCCACGACCTCAGTGCTGGTCGACGGTGCCGACGTGAACTGACTGCCGATGAACACCCCGACGGCCAGGGCCGCCGCAATGGCGCCACCCCAGATGGGGGTGTGGCCTGGGCCGCGCTTCTGCCCGGTGGCTCGACTCAGGATCCGTGCCTCAAAGTCCGGATCGGGTTCGGGCACACGGTCGTCCGCCAGGTGACGGGCAATGTGCTGGGCGGTGGCCAGCGCCACTGCGCAGTCATTACATGTCGCGGCGTGCTGGCGCATCGTACGTTCGGTTGTTTCTGCCAGTTCGCCCGCGGCGAAGGCATCCACGTCATTTTTGAATTCGCTGCAGTTCATTGCATTCACCTCACTGGCATCCACGTTGCCGGGTCTCAAAAGGTTCCAATTCCGATTGCAATTTTTCTCGAAGCTGGGCACGCACCCGATGCAGCCTGGATTTGATGGTGCCCAGAGGCACGTCGAGGATGTCGGCAATGTCTTCCTGGCGCCAGCCCTCGGAATCGTGGAGCAGCAGCAGGGTGCGCTGGTCCGGTTGCAGCTCGCCGATCAGGCGCTGCAGCAGGGTGCTGCGCCGGTCATTGTCGGTGTGGCCCATGGGATCCAGCTCGGTGCTGGGGAGGGAGTCCAGGTAGGAAGTCTGTAGGTCCGGCCGATCCAGCGCGCTGGTGTTGGTCTCCCGGCCCGCCGGGCGCTTGCGCAGGCCATCGACGAACTGCCGGTACAGCACCCGGTGCAGCCAGGGGCGAAGTTCCTCGACCTGTTCGAGTTCGTCCACCTTGGGGAACAGTTTGGTTACCACGTCCTGAACCAGATCTTCGGCGTCGTGCTGATTTCCGGTCAGCCGATAGGCAAACGAGTGCAGTGCTCGAAGGTGCGGCTGGACCAGTCGCTCGAAGCGCTTGGATTTGCTCTGGCGGAATGGAAGCAAGGCCAAATGGATACCCCTGATGATCACCAAAAACCGGGATCATGCTGAAAAATCGGTCGTTATTGGTATAGAGACGCAGTGTACCAGTGCGGACAGTTAAGGGGTATGGCGAGTTTGTAAAAAATTTAACGCACGAAAAGTTAGTAAAAACAATCGACTGAAAAAATTGTACGGGTTTTCACTTAAAAAATTTTGACCTTGCGGGAACCTTAGCAATTAGACCTACGTGGTGTGCGACTAAAGGCGAAGGATCCGCTGAATTACAAAAACCCACTGTAGGTGAAACGAGTATGTTTATCCGCAACGTTTTGTTCACTGCCGTGTCGGCAGCAACCCTGGGGCTTACCGGCTGTCTCGACAGCGGCGGTCAGACCAACAAAAACGCCAATCCGCAGTATCAGATCAACGGCAGTCTGACTGTCAAAGGTACGCACCCCCTATTCGACCCGCTTGCCACTGAGTTCGTCATTCCCAGTGATGCACTGTTTGGGCTGAGCGACGTGAAAGACGGGACCATGCTGAATGGCACCGATCCGGCCAACCCGGTCACCCAGGGTATTGGCTTCCTGGACGGCGCCTCTGTGCTGGCGCCCATCGACGTCAAGATCAGCGCCAGCCTTGATAGCCAGCAGATTCTGGATGCTCGCGGCTTTGTTGAGGTCGACGGCGAAGTGGTGCCGAACCCCGACCAGAACGTATTCCTGATTCCGGTTGAGTACGCCGGTGGCGATGCCGTCTATCCGACGGATGCGGAAGCAGCAGGCCTGACCCCGGCTGCCAAATACCGTGAAGCTTTGAAGCTGCGCGAGCAGGGCAACGACGCGGCCGCTGACGCCATTTTCAGCGACCTGCTGACCGAGAAGGTCCGGGTCGAACTGCTGGACATCGACGGTGGCCAGAACAACCTGATCCGCGTCCTGCCGCTGACACCGCTGGAATCCAAGACCCAGTACGTGCTGGCCCTGACCAACGACATTGTGGATGCCAACGGCGAGCCGCTGGTTGGATCCCCGACCTACCAGTCCGTTGCCGATCCGGAGCGCGTGTTGTCGAACGCCGCTTTCCAGCCGTTCCGCAAGGCAATGCTGCCGGCCCGGAAACTGGCTGCCGATTACTTCGACTTCAAGCGTGACTACGACGCCTCGGCTGGCTTCAGTGCGACTTTTGCCGACGTGCCCTACGCCACCGCCATCACCACCACTGCAGTGGAAGACGTGCTGCTGGCCAACGCTGCACCGATCACCTACTTCCGTTCCTCCCTGCAGGTGGCCCAGCGCCAGGAAGAGTTGGGCAAACTGGTCGACGGCTTCTATAACCTGAGCGATCAGCCCCTGGGTGAAGGCGCCAGTGGCGAAGAGTCTGCCGTTAACTCCGCCATCTACACCAAGCTGACCGATCCGGCGTTCCGCCTGTACGACGAATCCCTGGCCACCATCCTCACCGACGCCAACGGCAGCGGCACGGTGGTGACCTACGACGACGTGGTTGCTGATAAGGATGCCGATCGTCGCATTGCGCATGCAATCCAGGTGGCCACCGCCGAAGCCAGCGATGAAAACATCGACATAGAAACCCAGGCTCAGGCCATGGCGACTGCAGCGGACCCGCTGCTGGATTCGCCCAAACCGCGGACCGTGAGTATCTTCAGTGAGAAGGAAGGTGGCGATGTAAATCCGGCCCTGCGCCAGAGTGCTGGTCTGGGCGGCCTGGCCGTGGACATCGACATTCGTGTCTACGAAGGCGAGATTACCCTGCCTTACTTCCAGTCCCTTCCAGAAGAAGGCAGCGGCGACATCCTGAAGACATCCAGCTGGCAGCCTGCAGACTTCTCGGGTGACGACACTCTGAATGCGGCCCCGTCGGATCGCGTCAGCTATCGGTTCCCGTTTGCTGAGAAGCAGGCTGATACTACTGTGCCCATTGTTGTCGCCGCACCGTCAACAAACTCCGTCGAGCCGGCTAATGGGTACCCAGTCATCATCTACCAGCACGCCGCGACCACGGATCGCTCAGCGATCCTGCCAATGGCCACGGCCGCAGGGTTGACTTGTATTGCGGACAACGCCGATGACTGCTTTGTCACGATTGGTATCGACCAGCCGCTGCATGGCATTTTCGACACCGGCATCGTGGGTTTAACCCCAATCAGTTCCCAGTCTGGTGCATCGGCCGAGGCTACCGAGCGTCACTTCGGCTATGCCGCCGACGCCAACCTCAACGCTGTTGCCGCAGCCGAGCTGGAAGAGCCGGAATCCGGTACCTTGTTCCTGAACTTTGCCAATTACGCAAACACTCGGGACAACATGCGCCAGGGAGCATTGGATTTGCTCAACGTAAATGCCTCCCTCGAGGCCATTGATGCAGCAATCGACGCGTGTTCCAGCTGCACCAATGACCTAGACATCGACTCCAGTCGTGTCTATTTCCTGACCCATTCCTTGAGTGGCATGGGCGGCGCAGCTGTGCCTTACGTGACCAACGTAGCCGCAGCCGATAACGCCAACCTGAACCCGATCTCGGCGTCCAACTTCTTCAACACCGGTGGCGGCTTCACCCGCCTGGTAGAGAACTCCCAGTCCGTAGCGCCTCGTGTGCTGCCAGGCTTGGATGACGCCTCTGACGGCATCCTGACCCAGGGCCGGACCGAGTTGAACATCTACTTTAACGTGTTCCAGGGTCTGCTGGATTCTGCCGACCCCGCGGCGTTTGCGCCGCTGTATGAGGGTGAACCGCTCTTGCTGACCGAAATCGTCGGTGTGCCCAATGACGCTGATCGTCCGACGGACAACACCGTCCCGAACGCGGCTGATGCTGTTGACTATCTGCTCGGCCCCCTGTCGACCACCATTCCGGAAACCGGTTTCGTGATCGAGGGTGAGAACATGCCGCTGGCGGGTACCGATCCTATGGCCGCGGCCATGGACGCGGAGTCCACACCGCTGGGTGCTGACCTCCCCTATATCACGCGGTATCTCGAAGGTTCTCACGGTAACCCGATCTCAGCCGGTCAGAAAGGTGCCGATGCGTTCTCCTCCAGCGCCGTGTTCACCGAGATGACCGCACAAATGCTCGAACTGTTTACCCTGGGATCCGTGTCTGTGAGCAACCCATGCGTAGTCAAAAATGCCGACACTTCAGGCACCGACTGCTCGGCCGAGGGCAACAGCGACGCCGGCGACGGCAGCGACGGCGGCTCCGGTGGCGGTGACGGCGGTGGCGACACCGGTGGCGGCGATGGCGGCATCATCGGCGACATTTTCGGAGCTTGATGACCGAGGTGGCCCGCGAGGTCGGGCCACCCAATCCAGACACTCTTTCGAATCCAAGTAAATCAAGGCGGTAGCCTCGCCAAACGGGGAGGCTTTGCCCAAAACTTGCGGAGCAAGCGCAATGACAACAACAAAGTCCAAGCTGCCGAAGACCCTGCGCCTGGCGGCGGCCGTGCAACTGGCCTGCCTGTCGACTACGGCGGCAGCCTTCGATTTCAGTATCTATGAGATAGACGCCTCCTTCAGCACCACGCTGACCGTCGGTACCGCGTACCGGCTGGAAGACCAGGACAAGAGCCTGATCACCCAAGGTAACCTGGGCCCGGAGTTCGCCTACAGCAACACCGGCGCCTCGTCCAACAACTTCGACGACGGCAACCTGAACTTCGAGAAGAACGAGCCCTATTCCACCATTGCCCGTGGCCGCAGTGAGCTGTTCCTGGACTACGCACCGGACAGCGACACCCTGACCCGGGTCGGTGCGCTGGCCCGTGCCAGCTACTACTACGACTACGAGCTCAAGGACAACGAGCGCGCCACCGACCCCGTGGGCCAGCAGCGCGAACTCAACCCCGAGGCCAAGGACAACGCCTCCGGCGTGGACCTGCTCGACGCCTACGTGTTCACCGACTGGTACTTCGGTGATACCCCGGTGTCCATCCGTTACGGCCGCCAGGTGGTGAACTGGGGTGAGAGCACCTTCATCCTGGGTGGCATCAACGCCACCAACCCGATCGACGTGCCGGCCTTCCGGGCCCCGGGCGCCGAACTGAAAGACGTGCTGCTGCCGGTGGAGATGCTTTATACCTCGGCCGGCGTGACCGAAGAGATCACGGTTGAAGCCTACGTCCAGACCGACTGGGAACCGTTCCGGATCGACGATTGCGGCACCTTCTTCTCGTCCGCCGACGTCGCCGCCGATGGCTGTGGCCCGGTCCTGCTGGCCGGCCAGGTGCCGGATTCCCAGGCGTTCGAGGAAGGCTTCATCGCGCCACGTATTGGCGATAAAGAGCCGGGCGACAAGGACCAGTTCGGTGTTGCGGCACGCTACTTTGCCACCGACCTGAACGCCGAGTTTGGTGTTTACTACCAGCGCTACCACAGCCGCCTGCCGTACATCAGTGGCGTGGTGAACAACCCGTCCGATGCCGACGAGACCCAACAGTACGATCCGTCCAAGCCGGCCTCGCGGTTCCCCAGCTACTTCATCGAGTACCCGAAGGGCATCGACCTGTACGGCATCAGCATCAACACCACCCTGCCGACCGGCACCTCCCTGGGCGCCGAGTACAGCTACCGTCCGAACATGCCGATCCAGTGGAACACCTTCGAGCTGATCTACGGTGGTCTGCAGCAGCGTGGTCCGGATGGTCAGATCGTCAGTAAGCTGGAGCAGCGTCGGGCCGAGAAGGGTGGAACCTATGCCGGTACCGCGGTTGAGGGTTACGACCGCTACGGCGTGTCCCAGGCCCAGGCCACCGCCATCCACTTCATCGACCGGGTGATGGGCGCGGCCCGTTTCATCATCGTGGGTGAAGTCGGTGCGACTTACGTGCACGACCTGCCTGGCAAGTCCGAGGCCCGTTACGGCCGTTCCGGTATCTACGGCGTTGGCCCGGTACCGCTGCAAGGCGACAGCTTCACTGGTGATTTCTGTAGCCAGAGCCCCGACCCGGACGATGAGACCAAGCGTCTGAACATCAATCCGACCAACTGTGGCGGTGACGGCTTCACCACCTCCTTCTCCTGGGGCTACCGCACCCTGTTCGTCTGGGATTACCCGGACGCCGTGGCCGGTGTGAACCTGCGTCCGCGGCTGTTCTGGAGCCACGACGTGAAAGGCTACGCGCCGGATCCAGGCGGTAACTTCAAGGAAGGCAACAAGTCCGTTGGTCTGGGGCTCGAGGCCACCTACCAGAACGCCTACAAGGCCAACATCAGCTACACCAATTATTTTGGCGGCAAGTACAACGAGACCAATGACCGTGACTTCATTGCTGCCTCGGTTTCCTACTCGTTCTAAGCAACCAACGACTAACAGGAGTTAGTTCCATGAAAATGATGAGATCCCTGATGTACGGCGCTGTCGCCAGCGCCCTGTTCGCCTCGGGCTCAGCGCTCGCCGCCGTCAGTGCCGAAGAAGCGGCCAAGCTCGGCGATACCCTGACGCCGATGGGTGCGATCAAAGCCGGCAACGGTGACGAAATCCCGGCCTGGGACGGCGGCCTGACCACCGCGCCGGCCGGCTTCAAGGGTGATGGCCGTTACGTCGATCCGTTCCCGGAAGACAAGGAGCTGTTCCGCATTGACCAGAGCAACGTGGATCAGTACGCCGAGAATCTGACCCCGGGTCAGATCGCCATGATCAAGAACTACGATGACTACTTCATCCCGGTCTATCAGACCCGCCGCACCGGTACCTACCCGGCCGAGGTGATGGAGCAGACCATCGAGAACGCGACCCAGGTGGAGCTGGTGGAAAGCGGCAACGGCCTGAAGAATTACCAGACCGCCACGCCGTTCCCGATTCCCCAGAATGGCCTGGAAGCCATCTTCAACCACATCACCCGTTACCGCGGCGGTTCCTTCACCCGGAACGTGGCCC
Source organism: Marinobacter qingdaonensis (assembly GCF_034555935.1). Lineage (NCBI taxonomy): Bacteria > Pseudomonadati > Pseudomonadota > Gammaproteobacteria > Pseudomonadales > Marinobacteraceae > Marinobacter > Marinobacter qingdaonensis. The sequence goes on along the minus strand of NZ_JAYDCJ010000003.1, from coordinate 346,322 downwards.
AGGTCACGCCGCAGCCAAACGGTGACTTCAGCCCGGTGAAATTCACCGAGTCGTTCACCGAGCGGGTCGCGCTGGAAGACTATGAGCCGTCCGAAGATCCGAACGTGATGTTCTACTTCAAGCAGGCCATCACCGCGCCGTCCCGTTTGGCCGGTAACGTACTGCTGGTGCACGAGACCATCAACCAGGTCAAGGAGCCGCGTCGCGCCTGGCTGTACAACTCCGGTCAGCGTCGGGTCCGTCGGGCACCGAACGTCGCCTACGACGGTCCGGGTACCGCGGCCGACGGTCAGCGTACTTCGGATAACCTCGACCTCTACAACGGCGCCCCGGATAAATACAACTGGGAGCTGATCGGTAAGAAAGAGATGTACATCCCGTACAACTCCTACCGTCTGGCCAGTGGTGAGCTGGATTACGAGGACATCATCAAGCCGGGTCACATCGACCAGAGCCTGGCCCGTTACGAGCTGCACCGCGTCTGGCACGTGAAGGCGACCCTGAAGGACGAGGAGCGTCACGTGTACGAAGTCCGTGACTTCTACCTGGACGAGGACACCTGGCAGATCGCCCTGGTCGACCACTACGACGGCCGTGGCAACCTGTGGCGCGTAGCCGAGGCCCACGCCATGCAGATCTACGATGCCAACATCCCGGCCTATGCCTTCGAAACCCTGTACGACCTGCTGTCCGGTCGCTACCTGGTCATGGGCATGACCAACGAAGAAGACACGCCGTATGAATACGGCACCGAGCGCAGCTCGCGGGAGTACACTCCGGCCGCTCTGCGTCGGGCCGGCGTCCGCTAATGGCGTGATAGAAACGATGAACCCCGGCAGCGCCTGGCGCTCCCGGGGTTTGTTGGTGTAACGGAGGGAACTAACGATGTTCGGAGCAATTCCAACCCGACCGCTGTTTGAAATTGAGAAACGACTGCTTTCCCGTGAGGGCCAGTGGCTGGTCCGCACCCGGGAGATCCCGGAGCTGGGGCCGTATCGGTCACGGCTGGAGGCGGTTGAAGGACTTTACCGCCACGTGGTGATCTGCACCGGTAGCCTGCGCAAGCAAGAGCCTGAGCAGGCACGGAAATTCGTCGAGCATTCAATCGCCGAGTGCAAGGAGCCAGGCTGTCAGCTTTGCTCCGACCTCCTGGCCCTTGCCCCGGATTCCAGGGTGGTTCAGCTGAAGGCCTGAATACCGGTCTGGCCACGGCCCAGGATCAGCGCGTGGACATCGTGAGTGCCCTCATAGGTGTTGACCGCTTCCAGGTTCATGACGTGACGGATGACGTGGTATTCGTCGGCAATGCCGTTACCGCCGTGCATGTCGCGGGCGACCCGGGCGATGTCCAGGGACTTGCCACAGTTGTTGCGCTTCAGCAATGAGATGGCATCCGGCGTTGCGGTGCCGTCGTCCATCATCCGGCCCAGTTGAAGGGCGGCTTGCAGGCCGAGGGTGATTTCGGTCTGCATGTCGACCAGCTTCTTCTGGACCAGCTGGTTGGCGGCCAGGGGCTTACCGAACTGCTGACGCTCCAGGGTGTAGTTGCGCGCGGCGTGCCAGCAGAATTCGGCAGCGCCCAGGGAGCCCCAGCTGATGCCGAAGCGGGCCTTGTTCAGGCAGCTGAACGGTCCCTTCAGACCTTCCACATCCAGCTTGTTGGCCTCGGGTACGAACACCTCGTCCATGAAGATGGAGCCGGTGTCGGACGCCCGCAGGGAGAACTTGCCGGGGATCTTCGGGGTTTCCAGGCCTTTCGCGCCCTCCCGCTCGATCACGAATCCGGTCACTTTGCCGTCGAGCTTGGCCCAGACCACGCACACGTCAGCAATCGGCGAGTTGGTGATCCAGGTCTTGGAGCCGCTCACCAGGTAACCGCCATCCACTTTCTTGGCCCGGGTTTCCATGCCCGCCGGGTCGGAACCGTGGTTCGGCTCAGTCAGGCCGAAACAGCCCACCAGTTCGCCCGAAGCCAGCTTCGGCAGCAGGCGCTTCTTCAGTTCTTCCTGGCCGAAGGCGTGGATCGGGTGCATCACCAGCGACGACTGCACGCTCAGGGCGGAGCGGTAGGCGGAATCCACCCGCTCCACTTCCCGGGCAATCAGGCCATAGCACACGTGGTTCAGGCCGGGGCCACCGTATTCCTCGGGCAGGGTGGCGCCGAGCATACCCAGTTCGCCCATCTCGTTAAAAATGGACCGGTCGAATTTCTCGTGACGGTTGGCCTCAATGATGCCGGGCATCAGGCGTTGGTCACAGAAGCTGCGGATGCTGTCCCGAACCTGGCGTTCGGTTTCGTCCAGTTGCTTGTCGAATTGCAGCAGGTCATCCCAGGGTGCGGAAGCCAAAGGCATGGTGTCTCTCCTCAGTAAAAATCAGTGGTTAACCCGTTCGATCACAGCAGCAATGCCCTGGCCAACGCCAATGCACATGCTGATCAGGGCATAACGGCCACCGCTGCGTTCCAGCTGGCGGGTGGCGGTAAGGGCAATGCGGGCGCCGGACGCCCCGAGCGGATGGCCAACCGCGATGGCGCCGCCATTCGGGTTCAGCCGGGAATCGGTTGGGTCGATGCCCAGTCGGGTGGTGCAGCCGAGCACCTGGGCGGCGAACGCCTCGTTGATCTCGATCACGTCCATATCCTTGAGGCTCAGGCCGGCCCGGGCCAAGGCTTTCTCGCTGGCGGGCACCGGGCCATAGCCCATGACCTCCGGCGGTACGCCGGCAATGGCGGACGCCACGATGCGCGCCCGCGGCTGGATACCGGCCCGTTCGCCGGCCTCGCGCGAGCCGATGATCAGGGCCGCGGCGCCGTCGTTGATGCCGGAGGCGTTACCGGCGGTCACCACGCCGCCTTCGAACAGCGGGCGCAGGCCGGACAGGGCCTCGACGGTGGACTGGGGGCGCGGATGCTCGTCCTCGGCCACGATCAGCGCCGGTTTCTTCCGGCCCTGGGGCACCTCGATGGGCAGAATTTCGTCATTGTAGAAGCCGTCCTGACGGGCGGCCTCGTATCGGGCCTGACTCTGGGCGGCAAACTGGTCGACCAGGCCCCGGTCCAGGTCCAGCTCCCGGGCGATGTTGTCGGCGGTCTCCGGCATGGAGTCGGCGCCAAAGGCCTGCTCAATGCGCGGGTTCGGGAAGCGTGCGCCGATGGTGCTGTCGAAGGCCCGGAAGTCACGGCTGTAAGGCGACTCGCTCTTGGCCATTACAAACGGAGCCCGGCTCATGCTCTCGGCGCCACCGGCGACGAACAGATCGCCTTCGCCGCAGCGAATCGCGCGGGCGGCATCGATCACCGCCGCCAGGCCGGAGCCACACAGCCGGTTCACGGTCAGGCCCCCGGTCTGCACCGGCAGTCCCGCGAGCAGGCCGGCGTGGCGGGCCAGATTGCGGGCGTCTTCACCGGCCTGGTTGGTGCAGCCGGCGATCACGTCTTCGTAGGCGTCCGGGGCAAACGCGTTGCGTTCCACCAGGGCCTTGATCACGCTGGCGAGCAGGTCATCGGGACGAACCTTGGCCAGGCCGCCGGCGTGGCGGCCGAAGGGGGTTCTCAGTCCGTCATAGATATAGGCGCTCATGGCGGCTTCCTCTGTTGGGCCGGACGCTGGGTCCGAAAGTGCTGGCGGCTCCGGATGGATCATTACCGGCCCCGCCCTGTACAATGTGCTAGACTAATTTCATTTAGCGAAACACAGTTTTGTAATTGAATACTGAGAGACTAATCCGGGTATGTTTGAAATGCAAGCAGAGTCCACTCCCCTGAAAACGGTGCGGTCATGACCGGTGTCCAGGCCTGGTTGCTGGCGGCCGCCGTGCTGTTGGAGCTGGTGGCCATGTGCCTGGGCAGCCAGCCGGTGAGCGCGGTGGCCGGGGTGATGTTTCTGCTGGGCTTCCTGCTGGCGGGCCGGCGCCTTCAGAGCTACGCCCGGGGCCTGTTGTTGGTGGCGCTGGCGGTGACCGCCGGGCTGGTGTATCACGACCAGCTGACGGCCGGGCAGCTGGTCAAGGCCGCCGCCGATGCCGCGTTCTACGCCGCCTTTCTCGGCAGCCTGGGGCTGATGCAGTGCCTGGTGCGCCGTTTCGAGGTGTTGCGCCGGATTCACGATGTCCTGCTCGGTGGCCGGCCGGTCTGGCTCTACCCCAAATACGCCCTGGTCAGTTGCGGGGTGGCGTCGGTGCTGAACTTCGGCATGATGAATCTGCTGTGCGGCACCTTATCCGAAACCCTGCGGGAGCGGGGCATCACCGGACCGTCCCGGTTGCGCTGGCTCCGCAGCGTGTTGATCAGCGCCCTGCGCGGTTTTTCCCTGGTGCCCCTGGTGGCGCCCACCAGTGTCGCGGTGGCGATTCTGACCCGCGAGCTTACCGACCTAAGCTGGTCCATGCTGGTGCCGTTCGGGATCCTGGTGGCCGCGGGTCTGGTACTGCTGGGCTGGCTCCTGGAGCAGCGCCGGTTCCGTCAGGTCAGCGCCGAACGGGTGGCCCTGGACGGCTGGCCCGAGGGCACCGGGAAGCTGATGCAGTTGATGCTGGCGGTGTTTGCCGGCATGGGCCTGCTGGTGGCCCTGACCGACCTGAAAGTCTCCGCCGCCGCCATGCTGGTGGTGCCCGGCATCACCCTGGGCTACATGCTCTGGCGGGACCGGGCGCCGGCCGCGGCGGCCCAGGAGGGGGCGACCCAGGTGGCGTCGATGGTGAACGAAATGGCGATTTTTGCCGCGTCGGCGATTCTGGGTGTCGCCCTGTCCGGGGTGATTCCCAGGGACGCGCTGGCGGGACTGGCGACGTCGGGGGCGGGGGTGTTCCTGCTGGCCGCGGGTGGACTGCTGATGATGCCGTTGTTGTCGGCCATCGGCATCATTCCGATTACCGTGCTCAGCATTCAGGCCGGGTTGTTGCCGCCCCTGGTGGCCCAGGGCATGGACCCGCTGCCCATTTCCCTGGCGCTGGTCACCGGGTTTTCCCTGGCCATGATGCTGTCGCCGTTCGGCCCCGCGGTCATGCTGCTGTCGCGCTTTGGCCAGGTGTCCCGCTGGAAGGTGGCATTCCGGTGGAACGGCACCTTTGTGCTGCTTGCCATCCCCCTGTTGCTGGCGTTTCTGGCAGTGATTACCCGGTCCTGATAACCGGTCTTAATAACCGGCTTAATAACCCCGTGACCGGTCGACCACGCCGGAAATGGCGCGCCCGGCGGCGTGGTCGCGGATCTTGGTGCTGATCTGCTCGATCGTGGTGTCGCGCAGGGTGCGGGCCGAGACGTGTGGGGTGATGGTTACGGACGGGTGGCGCCAGAACGGGTGCTCAGCTGGCAGCGGCTCCTGGCGGAACACGTCCAGCACGGCGTGACTGACCCGGCCGTCATCCAGCGCCTGCAGCAGGTCCTGGTCTACCAGGTGCTCGCCGCGACCGACGTTGATCACGACCGCATCGGCCTGCAGCTTGCCGAGCAGGCGGCGGTCAATCAGGTCCCGGGTCTGTTCGGTCAGGGGCAGGGTGTTGACCAGGACCCGAGTGGCGCCCAGGAACCTGTCCAGGTCCTCGGTACCGGCGTAGGTAGTCACGCCTTCCAGCTGGTGCGCGCCACGGGACCAGCCGCTGACCGGGTAGTCCAGGGCGGCTAGGGTGCGGGCCACGCGCTGGCCAATCTGGCCCAGGCCCATTGCGCCCACTGGCCACTGATGGCGCTGGGTCGGTCGGTGGATCTGCCAGCGGGCCTCAGCCTGCTGGTCGCGGTAACGGGCCATGCCGCGGCTGATGTCGACCACCTGGTGCAGGACGTACTCGGCCATCTGGGCCGACATGCCGGCGTCTTCCAGACGCACGACGGTGAGTTCCGGCGGCAGGTAGGGCAGCGCCATCAGGCCGTCCACCCCGGCCCCGAGATTGAACACCGCCTTCAGGCCGGGTTCACGCTCGAACAGGGCCGCCGGCGGTTGCCAGACAATGGCGTAGTCGGCGTTGACGGTGCCGCCGTTCGGGTCCCAGGCGATCACCTCGGCGTCGGGCAGGTGCTCCTGAATGGGGCGGGTCCAGCGTTCGGGTTTGGGATCGCCGGCAACAAACAGGACTTTCATGGCAGCTCCGTATTCGAAAAGTGTCGTTTAACTGGTTATGCTGTTTCGATCAGCAGAACGATGTGTCGAAAGCGGTTGGTGAGGGTCCAGTCGGGCATCACTCCCGCCGGAGAATTTTGAAACACAAAGAAAGAGTGTTTCACATTCGGCACGATTTTTGAAAAGACTTTGTGGTACTTGATTTTTCGAACCATTAAAATACCGCATCTTTAAAATGGGTGGCCAAGCTTGGAGCCACCGGATCAGGCGATGCTGTTGGAGGGCGCCTACTATTATGTCGAAAGCACAGACCACCTCACCGGAACTCATGGTTGCCTCCGGTGATGGCGAACCGGTAAAGCCGGAAAAAGACCGCAAATTTGTTGAGGCGCTCTCCCGTGGGCTTGATGTCCTGCGCGCCTTCAGCCAGGGCTCGGTCATCCTGGGCAACCAGGACATCGCGCGGATCACCGGGCTGCCCAAGCCGACCGTGTCGCGCATGACCTACACCCTGACCAAACTGGGATACCTGAGCTACAACCAGCAGCTGGAAAAGTACCAGCTCAGCTCCGGCGTCCTGGCCCTGGGTTATGCCTACGTCTCCAACCTGAAAGTGCGCCAGCTTGCCAAGCCGTACATGGACGAGTTTGCCCGCCAGACCAACATGTCCATCGGTCTGACCTGCCGTGACCGCCTGCACATGATCTACGTGGAAAACCGGTTGCCGCCAGAGGCGTCCCTGTTGCGCATGGACATCGGTCTCAAGTTGCCGATGGCCACCACCTCGGCCGGTCGCGCCTATTACTGCGCGATCACCGACAAGGCCCGCAAGACCATCGACGACGCCATGGAAGCCAAGTACGGGCCGGCCGGCTGGCTCGAGAAGAAAGAAGGCCTGGACCGGGCCAAGGAAGACTTCGAGAAGCACGGCTTCTGTCTGTCCCTGGGGGAGTGGGATCGCAACATCAACTCCGCCGGCGTGCCCATCCACCTGCAGGACGGCACCATTATGGCGCTGACCTGTGCCGCGCCGTCCTACCTGGTGTCCGGCGAGAAGCTGCGCGAATCCATCGCCCACCAGCTGGCGATGCTGGCCAGCGATATCGAGTCCCTGGGCGTCTGACCGGCCACCGGAGCGCCGGCGACCACCGCGCCCAATCGGCTCAAACCTGAAAAACCGCAGAGGCAACTCTGCGGTTTTTTTATGCCCGGTCTTTAATTCATGGTTGAAACCACGAAAAAACTCCTATTAAATCGTTCCTAAGTTTCGCTTGTTAAAACTAGATTCCATATTAGGCGAGGAGAGCATATGTCTGAGGTCGTAACCTATAACCGTGACGGCAGCGTTGGCGTGATCACTGTTAACTATCCGCCGGTCAATGCCCTGGGCCATGCGGTTCGTTCCGGCCTGCTCGCGGCCCTGAACCAGGGCCTGGCGGACGCCGAGGCCAAGGTTCTGCTGCTGGTGTGCGAAGGCCGCACCTTCATCGCCGGCGCCGATATCCGTGAATTCGGCAAGCCGATTCAGGAGCCGGTGTTGCCCGAGGTCATGAACCAGTTCGAGAACAGCAGCAAGCCGGTGATTGCCGCCATCCACGGTACCGCCCTGGGTGGTGGTCTGGAAACGGCCCTGGGCTGCCATTACCGCGTTGCCCTGGGCAGTGCCAAGGTTGGCCTGCCGGAAGTGAAGCTGGGCCTGCTGCCCGGTGCCGGCGGCACCCAGCGTCTGCCCCGCCTGACCGGCGCCCGCAAGGCGCTGGAAATGATCACCACCGGTGACTTCGTGGCCGCGCCGCAGGCCCTGGAACTGGGCATTGTCGATGCGGTCGAGGCCGGTGACGACATCCGCGAGGTGGGCCTGGCCTACGCCCGCAAGGCCGTCGAGGAAGGCTGGCCGGTGCGCCGGGTGCGCGACCTGACCGACAAGGTCGAGGCCGACAAGGGCAGCGAGGTCTTCGATGAATTCCGCGCCGCCCTGGAAAAGAAAGCCCGTGGCCTGTTCTCGCCGTTCAAGTGCGTCGACGCGGTCGAAGCGGCCTTTACCCTACCGTTCGACGAGGGCCTTCAGCGCGAACGCGCCCTGTTCTCCGAATGCATGGCGTCGCCCCAGCGTGCCGGTCTGATCCACGCCTTCTTCGCCGAGCGCGAGGTGTCCAAGGTCAAGGGCCTGGCCAAGGACACGCCGGTACGGGACGTGAACAGCGTCGGCATCATCGGTGCCGGTACCATGGGCGGTGGCATCGCCATGAACTTCGCCAACGTCGGCATTCCGGTCACCCTGGTGGAAGTCAAACAGGAAGCCCTGGACAAGGGCCTGGGCGTCATCCGCAAGAACTACGAGAACTCCGCCAAGAAGGGTCGCATCAGCCAGCAGCAGGTGGAAGAGCGGATGGCGCTGATCACTGGCAGCCTGACTTACGACGACTTCAAGGACGCCGACATGGTGATCGAGGCGGTGTTCGAGAACATGGCGATCAAGAAGGAAATCTTTGCCAAGCTCGACGCCGTGTGCAAACCCGGCGCCATCCTGGCGTCCAACACCTCCACCCTGGACATCGACGAGATTGCCTCCGCCACCGCGCGGCCCCAGGACGTGGTCGGCATGCACTTCTTCAGCCCGGCCAACGTGATGAAGTTGCTGGAAAACGTGCGCGGCAGCCAGACCTCGGATGAGGTCAAGGCCACGGTCATGGCGGTGGCCAAGAAGATCAAGAAGGTTGGTGTGCTGGTCGGCAACTGCTACGGCTTCGTCGGCAACCGCATGCTGCACAAGCGCGGCGCCGAGGCCATGGCGCTGGTGAACGAAGGCGCCACGCCCCAACAGGTGGACAAGGTCCTGACCGACCTGGGCTACCCCATGGGTCAGTTCGCCATGTCGGACCTGGCGGGCATCGACGTCGGCTACCGCATCCGTCAGGAGCGCCGCAATTCCGGAGAGGACGTGCCCCTGAGCTGGCTCGACAAGCTGGCCGAGCAGGACCGCTTGGGCCAGAAGACCATGGCCGGGGTCTACCGCTACGAGGAAGGCAGCCGCAAGCCCATCCCCGACCCGGCCGTTGACGCCATCATCGAGGAATTCCGCAAGGAGCAGGGCATTACCCCGCGCCAGATCACCGACCAGGAGATCCTGGAGCGCTGCATGTTCGTGATGATCAACGAAGGCGCGAAAATCCTGGAGGAAGGCATCGCCGATCGTTCGCTGGACATCGACATCGTCTGGATCTACGGCTACGGCTTCCCGGCCTACCGCGGTGGCCCCATGTTCTGGGCCGACCAGATTGGCCTGGACACCATCCTGAACGCGGTCGAGAAGTACTACGACGAGCTTGGTGGCGACCAGTGGCAGCCGTCGGCGCTGCTGAAGAAGCTGGTGGCCGACGGCCGTTCCTTCGGCGATCTCTAACCCAATTCGGGAGCTTTCCATGTCAGATGCAGTCATTGTTTCCACCGCGCGCACCGGTCTGGGCAAGTCCTACCGGGGCGCCCTGAACAACACCCACAGCGTCGACCTGGCCGGACACGTGATCCGGCACGCGGTCGAGCGGGCCGGAATCGACCCGGAGGTGGTTGAGGACGTGATCCTGGGCGCCACCTTCCACGAAGGGGCCCAGGGCAAGAACATGGCCCGGCTGGCGGCGATTCGCGCCGGCCTGCCGGCCACCACCGCCGGGCTGTCCATCAACCGGTTCTGCAGTTCCGGACTGCAGTCCATCGCCATCGCCGCCCAGCGGGTGGTGTCCGAAAAGGTACCGGCCATGGTCGCCGGTGGCGTGGAATCCATCTCCCTGGTGCAGAACGACAAGCTCAACAGCTTTCATGCTCGCAATGAATGGCTGATGAAACACAAGCCCGAACTGTACCTGTCGATGATTGAAACGGCGGATATCGTGGCCCAGCGCTACCAGGTCAGCCGTGAGGCCCAGGACGAATACGCCCTGATCTCCCAGCAGCGCACGGCCGCGGCCCAGGAAGCGGGCCGGTTTGATGATGAAATCGTGCCGTTCGACGCCACCATGCTGGTGAAGAACAAGGAAACCGGCGAGATCAGTGAGCGCGACGTTACCCTGAACCGGGACGAGTGCAATCGCCCGAACACCACCCTCGAAGGCCTGCAGGGCCTGGATCCGGTGCGCGGCGAAGACCAGTTTGTCACCGCCGGCAACGCCAGCCAGCTGTCCGACGGCGCCTCCGTATGCACGGTCATGAACAGCACCTTTGCCGAACAGAACAACATCGAGCCCATGGGCATCTTCCGGGGCTTTGCCGTCGCCGGCTGTGAGCCGGACGAAATGGGCATCGGCCCGGTGTACGCAATTCCGCGGTTGTTGCAGCGCAATGGCCTGACCATGGACGATATTGATCTGTGGGAACTGAACGAAGCCTTTGCCTCCCAGGTGGTGTACTGCCGGGACCGGTTGGGCATTCCCATGGACAAACTCAACGTCAACGGCGGCTCCATCGCCATCGGTCACCCCTACGGTGTGACCGGGTCCCGGCTGACCGGCCATGCCCTGATCGAGGGCAAGCGTCGCGGTGCCAAGTACGTGGTGGTTACCATGTGCATCGGCGGTGGCCAGGGCGCGGCTGGCCTGTTCGAGGTGGTGTGACCCGGGGCGTCGAACTTTCGCACAGAGGAGGAAACCGGCATGAAGGATCTGAGCAGGAACTACATCAACGGACAGTGGGTGGACTGGCAGGGCGATACCCTGGACGTGTTCGAGGCGGCCACCGGCGAGGTCATGGCCCGGGTCCCGGCCTCTGACCGCGACCAGATGAACCAGGCCATTGCCGCCGCCGACAACGCCTTTGAAGCCTGGTCCGAAAGCACCCTGGAGCAGCGGCTCAAAGTGCTGGAGCAGCTTCATGCCGGCCTGAAAGAACGCCGCGGCGAGATCGCCGAGACCATCAGCCGCGAGGTCGGCATGCCGATCAAACTGGCCACCGGGATCCAGGCCGGACTGCCCGCCACGGTCACCGAAAGCTACCTGAAACTGTTGCCGGACTTCGCCTTCACCGAGCAGGTCGGCAACTCCGAAGTGCAGTACGCACCGGTGGGGGTGGTTGGCTGCATCACGCCCTGGAACTACCCGCTGCACCAGGTGATCCTGAAAATCGTGCCGGCCATCGCCGCCGGGTGCACCGTGGTGCTCAAGCCGTCCGAAATCGCCCCCCAGAGCGCCTACATCCTGGCCGAGATCCTCGACGGCACCGACCTGCCCAAGGGCGTGTTCAACCTGGTTTGCGGTCTGGGTGAGACCGTGGGCGATACCCTGATTTCCCACCCGGACGTGCGCATGGTGTCCTTTACCGGCTCCACCCGCACCGGCGGTCGCATCGCCCACGCCGCAGCTGAAGATTTCAAACGCTTCGCCCTGGAAATGGGTGGCAAATCCGCCTCGGTGGTGCTGCCGGACGCCGATCTGGGCGCGGCAGTGAAGGGCACCGTCAACAACTGCCTGCTCAACTCCGGACAAACCTGTACCGCGCTGACCCGGCTGCTGGTGCCGGCCGACCGTCACGACGAAGCCTGCGAACTGGCGGCCGCCGCGGTGGCGAAAATGACACCGGGTAATCCGCTGGAAGACACCACCCGCCTGGGACCTCTGGCCTCGGCGCAACAGCGGGACAAGGTCCGGGGCTTCATCCAGATCGGTCTCGACGAGGGCGCCACCCTCGTAGCCGGTGGTCCAGATGCGCCGCAAGGCTGTGATCAGGGCTACTTCGTGCAGGCTACGGTGTTCGGCAACGTAAAACCGGACAGCCGCATTGCCCAGGAAGAAATCTTCGGCCCGGTCCTGAGCATCATCCCCTACACCGACGAAGCCGACGCCATCCGCATTGCCAACGGCACCGCCTATGGCTTGTCCGGCGCGGTCTGGTCCGCCGACCAGGACAACGCCAAGCGGATCGCCGGAAAATTGCGCACCGGCCAGGTCTTCGTCAATGGCGGCGCCTTCAACCCCCTGGCACCCTTCGGCGGTTTCGGCCACTCCGGCCTCGGCCGCGAATTCGGCAAATGGGGCCTGGAGGAATTCCTGGAAGTGCGGTCCCTTCAGCTGTAACCCGAGAAGTTTGCTCGGTCCCCGGGGTGGGGTGTCTTTTCTGCCGGGAAAAAGATGTCTGAGCGCAGCGAGTTATTTTTCCCAGAAGAAAAGATACCCCGCTGCGGGGGCCAGGCACCGAGTCTAGGCTTTGCCACCAAGAAGGATGCGAACGGCCGTACACGCGTCCTCGAGTTCTTCATCCCGGGGCTCACGACCACCCAGGATGTCGCTGTACAGGCAGGATTCAGCCAGGCGGACCATGAAGTAGGACAGGCTTTCGATGTTCATGGGAGGGGTGATCTGGCCCCGGGCCACCTGGTCTTTCAGCAACCGGGTGTTGGCCTCCACGGTGCGGCTGCGCAGCGTGGACTGAGACGAGGTCAGGATTTTCAGCGCGTATTCCGGGTCCTGGTGGATGAACTGCCGCAGGGGCCCGAAATGCAGGACGGTGGAGTTGATGTGCCGGTACACGCCCACCACGTAGTCGATCCCGGTACCGGGCGTGACCGCCAGTGCCTCCTGGCGCAGGGGATCGTACATCGACCAGAGGACCTCGCCGATCAGCAGGTCCTTGTTGCCGACCCAGCGAAACAGGGTGGCCCGGCCGATGTTGAGTTCGTCGGACAGCGAGGCGAGATGGATGCGCTCGCCCTTGAGCCACATGCGCCGGGCCCGCTTCAGCGCGTCGGCCGGGGTTGCTCGGGTTGGTGTGTGCTCGGTCACTGAAACCTCTTGCCGTGGTTTGACGCCATTCTAAACACAATAAAGGGAAGCTGCTATGCAGACCAGAATCACCGAATTGTTTGGTATCCGTTATCCGATTATCCAGGGTGGCATGCACCATGTAGGTTACGCCGAACTGGCCGCAGCGGTTTCCAACGCCGGCGGGCTTGGCATCATCACCGGGCTGACCCAGCCCACGCCCGAGGATCTGGCCCGGGAGATCGCCCGGTGCAAGACCATGACCGACCGGCCGTTCGGGGTCAATCTGACCTTCCTGCCCTCGTTCAAGGCGCCGCCCTATCCCGACTACATCGACGCCATCGTCGAAGGTGGGGTGAAAGCGGTGGAAACCGCCGGTCGCAGTCCGGAGCAGTACATGCCCCAGCTGAAGGCTGCCGGTATCAAGGTGATCCACAAATGCACCTCGGTGCGGCACGCCTTGAAGGCTGAGAGCATTGGCTGCGACGCGGTCAGCGTGGACGGATTCGAGTGCGGCGGCCATCCCGGTGAGGACGACATTCCCAACTTCATCCTACTGCCCCGGGCGGCCGAGGAACTGACCATTCCGTTCGTGGCCTCCGGGGGCATGGCCGACGGCCGCAGCCTGGTGGCGGCCATGGCCCTGGGTGCCGAGGGCATGAACATGGGCACCCGGTTCCTGGCTACCCAGGACGCGCCCATCCACGACAACGTCAAGCGGGCGATCGTCGAGGCGGACGAACTCCAGACCCGGCTGATCATGCGCAACCTGCGCAACACCGAGCGGGTGATGAACAACGCCGCGGTCGAGGAAATCATCCGGATCGAGCAGGAGAAAGGCGAGGCCGAGACCATCGACGACATCCGTCACCTGGTTACCGGCGCCAAGGGTCGACTGGTGTTGCAGGAAGGCAAGATGGACGAGGCCGCCTGGAGCTGCGGCATGGTGGCTGGCCTGATCCACGATATCCCCACCTGCGAGGAGCTGATCAGCCGGATCATGGCCGATGCCGACGCCATCGTGCGCGAGCGCCTGACCGGCTTCCTGGCCTGACGCCATCGCCGCCGTGAAGGTTTTGTGAACTTTCCGGGTTACACTCAGACGGTGACGGCGTGCCGGATGCGCGCTGATCGCGGACACTGGGCAAGGGCCGGAAACCATGACGCGGACCGTACTGATCATTGAGGACAACCCGGGCATCGGTGAGCTGGTGCGCATGCAGGTGGCCGACCTCGGGATGCAGGCCTTGCTTGAGGATCGGGGCGATACAGGTCTCGAACGCTTCCGCCAGGGCGGTATCGATCTGGTCATCCTGGATCTGATGCTGCCGGGCAAGGACGGTCTCTCGGTGTGCCGGGAGATCCGGTCCAGCCCGGGCTACGTGCCGGTGCTGATGCTGACCGCCAAGAGTACCGAACTGGATCGGGTGCTGGGACTGGAAATGGGCGCCGACGATTACCTCACCAAGCCATTCAGCGTGGCGGAGCTGGCGGCCCGGATCAAGGCGCTGTTCCGCCGCGTCGACGCCCTGTCGGCGCCGTCCCGGGGTGAGCCCGAGGCTGGCCTGCTGGAGGTGGAAGGCCTGCGCATCGATCCGGTGCGGCGCCGGGTCCATGTCGACGACCGGGAAGTGGAGCTCACCGCCCGGGAATTCGACCTGCTCTGGCACTTCGCCCAGCACCGGGGCCGGGTGTTCAGCCGGGCGCAACTGCTGGACTCGGTCTGGGGCTACAACCACGAAGGGTACGAGCACACCGTGAACACCCACATCAACCGGCTTCGCAACAAGATCGAGGCGGACCCGGCCGCACCGCGCTACGTCCAGACCGTCTGGGGCGTGGGCTACCGGTTTATGGACTGAGCCATGGCGCTGTCGCTGTTCCGAACCCTCTACGCCCGCCTGGCCCTGGGCCTGTTTCTGCTGCTGGTGATCGTCGGTGGCCTGTTCACCGCCCTGAGCCTGTACTCGGTGCGCGAGTACACCGCTGCCGTCAACCAGGAACTCAACCGGGACCTGGCCCGCAACCTGGTGGCCGACCGCAACCTGGTGACCGAGGGGCGGCTTAACCGGGCTGCGCTCAAGGAGTTGTTCCAGCTCTACATGACCATCAACCCCAGCATCGAGATCTACCTGCTCGACCGGGATGGCCAGATCCTGTCCTACTCGGCCGACCCCGACAAGATCAAGCGCAACCGGGTCTCGCTGGCGCCGATCCGGACCCTGCTGGCGGACCCCGGGGCCTATCCCCTGCCCGGGGACGACCCGCGCAGCCACGATCGGCGCAAGGTTTTCTCGGTGACCCCGGTGCCGTCCGAGGCCAACCCCAGCGGCTACCTGTACGTGGTGCTGCGCGGCGAGGAGTACGACAGCGCCGAGAGCATGGTGCACAGCGATCGGCTGTTGCAGATGGGTGCGGGCGCCCTGGCGGTGAGCCTGTGCGTGGGTCTGCTGGCGGGCCTGGTGTTTTTCCGGCTGCTGACCCGCCGGCTGTCGCGACTGACCGAGCGGGTGGAGAGTTTTGAAGTGGGCGATCCGGAAGACCGGTCCGGTACGGACGCCGAGCCGGTCCCGACCGGCGGCGACGACATTGACTACCTGACCGGCCAGTTCGACCGCATGGCCCGGCGCATCGCCGCGCAGCTCGACCTGCTCAAGGACAAGGATCACCAGCGCCGGCAACTGGTGGCCCAGGTCTCGCACGACCTGCGTACCCCGCTGGCGTCGATCCAGGGCTACCTCGAGGCCCTGCAACTGAAACAGGCCGAGTTGAGTCCGGACGAACGCGCCCGCTTTCTCAAGGTGGCGCTGGCGGAAAGCCATCGCCTGGGCCGGCTGGTGGATGAGCTGTTTGAGCTGGCCGCGCTGGAGGCCCGGGAGCAGCAGCCGGCGCCAGAACCCTTCCTGCTGGCCGAGCTGGTCCACGACGTGGTGCAGAAGCATGAGCCGGAGGCGGAACGGGCCGGGTTGGCGCTCGCCATCGTCGATGCCGACCCGGTCATGGTGACCGCGGACATCGCCATGACCGAACGCATCCTGGACAACCTGATCAGCAACGCCATCGGCCATGGTCCCGCTGGCAGCCGGGTCACCGTGGCGGTTCGGGCCAGCGATGGCGGTGCCAGCATCCTGGTCGCCGACGCCGGCCCCGGTATCGACCCCGAGGACCTGGCGCACCTGTTCGAACCCTTCTACCAGGCCTCAGGCGCTGCCCGTGCCGGCCATGCCGGCCTGGGCCTGGCCATCGCCCAGCGCCTGGCCGAGCTGCAGAAGGGCCGGATCTCGGCCCACAACGGCGACCCTGCCGGCGCCGAGTTCCGGGTCTGGCTGCCGGCACAATAAACCCTCGCCGTTATAGATTCGTAATAGTCTTTGAACGTTTTCGTGAAGCCGCGCCCCTACGCTGGCAGCATGGATTCATTCACAGGAGAGGATGTATGAAACGCAATCTGAAAGCCTTTGTCGCGGCGCTGGTGGTGGGCTCGGCCAGCGCCCTGTTCGCCGCCTACGCCACCGCCGACAAGCAGGCGAACGACACCGAATTTGCCCCGGACAACCCGGACCTGGCGGTGGCCACCTTTGCTGGTGGCTGCTTCTGGTGCGTCGAGGCCGGTTACGAGAAAATCCCGGGCGTGGTCGAGGCGGTGTCCGGCTACGCCGGTGGCGAGGAGCCCAACCCCACCTACAAGCAGGTGGCCTCGGGCCGCACCGGCCACACCGAGGCGGTGCAGGTCTACTACGACCCGGACCAGATGACCTACGAGGGCCTGTTGCAGGGCCTGTGGCGGATGATGGATCCAACCGACGCCAACGGCCAGTTCGTGGATCGGGGCCAGCAGTACCGCCCGGCGATCTTCTACCACGACGCCGAGCAGAAGCGCCTGGCCGAGGCCGCCAAGGCCGAACTCCAGGCCTCGGGCGTCTACGACAAGCCGGTGGTGATCGAGATCGTGCCGCTGCAGACCTTCTACCCGGCCGAGGGGTACCACCAGGATTACTACAAGAAGAACCCGCTGCGGTACAACTTCTACACCTTCAACTCAGGCCGGTACCAGTTCATCGAGAAGGTCTATGGTGAGGACTACGAGCTGGATTTCAGCCAGTTCCAGCCCGACGCCATGACCAAGACCGCCGAGCCGGAGCCGGCGCCCGGCTTTGACGCCCAGAGCTTTGTCAAACCGGAGCGGGACGTGCTGAAGCAACGCCTGACCGACATGCAGTACAAGGTCACCCAGCGCGACGGCACCGAGCCGGCCTTCAACAACCGGTACTGGGACAACAAACAGGCCGGGCTGTACGTGGACATCGTCTCCGGCGAGCCGCTGTTTTCGTCCCGGGACAAGTACAAGTCTGGCACTGGCTGGCCCAGCTTCACCCGGCCCATCGCCCCGGATGTGCTGGTGGAGCGGGAGGACAAGTCGTTCTTCATGACCCGCACCGAAATCCGCAGCCGGCACGCGGACTCCCACCTGGGCCACGTGTTCAGTGACGGTCCGGCGCCCACCGGTCTGCGCTATTGTATGAACTCGGCGGCGCTGGAATTCATCCCGCTCGAACAGATGGCGGCCCGGGGCTACGGCGAGTACATCGACGCGGTCACCGGCGGCCAGAGCAGCTAAAGCCAGAGGTCCCGGACCGGCGTGTCCGGGCCGAAATGGTGGTGTACCTGGGCCTGCAACAGCTCCGCGGTGGCAATGGCGTCAATCAGGGCATTGTGGGCGGCGTAGTGGGGCAGGCCGTAGCGGGTACGGCTGTCGGGCAGCCGGATGGACACCGGCTTCTTGCCCCAGAACTGCTGCCACCGGGTCGGATTCCGGTGCGGGTGCAGGTGCGCCTCGATCGCCATGGTGTCCAGCACCGGAAACTGAATGCCTTCCCCCAACCGCCACTTCAGGGCGACGTCCAGAAACCCCCGTTCAATGGCGCGGTAATGCACCACCGGAATGCGGCCGCGCATCAGCTCGAACATGGGCTCGAGGATGTCCTCCATGTCCGGCGCCTTGGCGATGTCGGCGTGGGTGATGCCGTGGATCTCGATGGAGGTCTGGTGCAGCGGCAGGCGCGGGCGCACGATCCAGTGGCGACCGGCCCCGAGCTGGATGCCGTTCAGGGTGAAGGGCACCAGCCCGACGCTGACGATGGAATGCTGGTTCGGGTCCAGGCCGGTGGTTTCGAAATCCAGCGCCACCAGGGGCACGTCCCGGACCGGGGCGTCGGCAGCCGCGCAGCCGGCCTCGTAGTAGCCCTTGACCAGCGGGTGCCGGGCCCGGCCCGCCAGTGTCCGGAGTTTCTCAGGCCAGTTCTCGGACTTGGCGTCGGCGCCAATGGGTTCACTGGACATTGCGACCCACCCCGGCGTTGTACCGGAAACGCAGGAATTTCTGGGCGTTGCTGACCACCTGGAAGGCGTCTTTCAGGTGGCTGCGCTCGAACGGCGACAGGTCTTCGGGGTGCACGTTGTTGTCGGGTTCCTGGCCTTCCTCGATGGCAATGGCCTGATGCCGGATCCGGACAATGGAAATGAACTCCAGGGCGTCGCGCAGGTTGCCCAGATCGTCATCCAGCAGCAGCTTGGTCTTGCCGATGGCGCGCAGGCGCTCGAAGGAGTTCTGGGCCCGGGAGCCGCACGCCAGGGCGTGCACCCGGATCAGGTCGGACAGGGGCGCGGTGCCCCGGCGCTTGAGGTTGAAGCTCTTGCGCTGCTGGCCGTCTTCCTCGAGCACGAAACTGCGGAAAAACCCGATCGGCGGTGTCCGGTTCAGGGCATTGCGGGCCAGCAGGGTCAGGAAGCGCTGACTGTTGCTGGCCTTTTCCGCCACCAGGGTTTTCAGGTCCTCGGCGAACTCGGTCTTGCCGTAAATGCCGTCCAGGTCGAAGAAGATGTTGCTGTTGAGCAGGGCCTCGGCCTTGGGGTTATCGATCCAGTCGGTGAAGTAGGCGCGCCACACGCTCAAAGGCTGGCGCCACTTCTGGTTGGTGGCCATGATGTCGCCGGTGCAGTAGCTGTAGCCGCACTCCGCGAGGCCATCGCTGACAAACCGGGCCAGATTGAGAAAGTACTCGTCGTGCAGCTTGGGGTTAAAGCTGTCGTCCAGGATCATGGCGTTGTCCTGGTCGGTCACCACCAGCTGCTCGTCCCGGGCCATTGAGCCCAGGGCCATGAAACAGTAGGGCACCGGCGGCGGTCCGAATTTCTCCTCGCCCAGCTCCAGCAGCCGCTGGGTGAAGCTGCGGCCAATGCCGGCCATGGCGCTGCCGATCATGTGCGAGTTGGCGTCTTCGTTGACCATCCGGACAAAGCTGTCGCGCACGTCCCGGCTGATCTTCTGCAGACCCTGAACATCCTGCTGATGGTAGATGTTGCTGACCAGGTACAGGCTGCTCTGGCTCTCGTATTTGACGATGTCCGACAGCGCAATCACGCCGCGGACCTCGTTCTTGTCCATCACCGGCAAGTGGTGCACGTTGTTGTGCAGCATGGTCAGCATGGCTTCGAAGATGAAGGCACTGGCGCGGATGGTGATCAGCCCCTCGGACATGATGTCGCGGATCGGGGTCTCGGACGGCAGGGCCTCGGCCAGGGCGCGGGTGCGCAGGTCCCGGTCGGTGATGATGCCTTTCAGGTCGGAATGGCCGTTCTGTTCCTCCATCAGCAGCAGGGCCGACACCCCCTGATCGGTCATGATCCGGGCCGCTTCCTGCAGGCGCACGGTGCAAGGCGCGGACACCACGTCCCGGCTGATCAGCCGGGTCACCCTGGAGGTCATCAGTTCGTTCGACTTTTCACGGCGGGAAAGTGCCGATCTCAGTCGGGATTTGTCCTCAATTTCGACGAAGTCCGCGAAATTGTCGTCATGTTCGAACAAATACCGGAACATCTCCTCGGGGAAGCGGTAGATCAGCGTGTCTTCCAGGGCCTTGGCCGGGAAGCGCACCTTCTGGTGCATCAGCAGGCCAAACTGGCCGAAGATCTCCCCCTCGCCGATGCGGTTGTAAAGCTCGCCGGAGCGTCGGTAGATCTCCACCGCACCACTGCGGATGTAGTACAGCCAGTGGTTGGCGTCGCCGAATTCCAGGATGCTGGTGCCGGCGCGGAAGTATTCCACCTCGATGGTGCCGACCACCTGCTCGAGCAGTTCCTCGGGCATCTCGTCAAACGGCGGGTAGTTGGCCATGTGGTTGCGGATGTCGATCAGCTCGGCCTGCATAACGGTCCCTGCTCCGTGCTCTGAAAGTCGTTGTAAAGACAGGAATATAGCAGGCTCCTGGCCGGAGCAGAAAGCCGGAGGCCGCGAACGCGGCCTCCGTGGGGAAGGGGAACCCCGGGTCAGTCGCCCAGGGACTGGAAGATGCTGCCGTTGCCGCAGGCGTCGCCGTTGCTGTAATCGCTGTCGACCACCTCGTTGATCCAGTACCGCAGCAGTTCCAGACCCTCGGTGTGGGTCACACTGCGGGCGATGGGCGGCATGCGCCGCTGTGGATCGTTCTCGCTGGCGACCCGGCATTCGACGATGGAGCTGTCGGCATCGCCCGGCACCACGATGTGCTGGCGACCGCAGGAGCCACCACCGGTGGCGGTGGGTTTCTTGCAGATGCCGTAGCCGGCATCGACCGCGCGGTAATGATCCAGGTAGTAGCCGGTGTTGGAGGCGGCGCCGCGATCGTTGTGGCAATGCTGGCAGTTCACCTCCAGGTAGGCCCGCAGCCGCGCTTCCACATCGTCCGGGGAATTGGCCGGCGCGCCGCTGTCGCCCGGCTTGTTCCAGTGCGGCAGGCGCTCGATGTTGGTGGCCACGCCCTCGCCGTTCAGTTCCAAGTTGGGCACGTTGGTGAGCAGGCCCTGGTCGACCCAGTACTGAAGCTGGTTGACCTGGGGGGAGCCACCCTGGCCGCCGGTGCCCATGAACGTCGACTCGGGCTGGTAGGCCCGGTTCATGTTGCGGGGCTTGGGCCCAATCGGTGCCGAGCCCGCCTCCTGGTCGTCGTTGCTGTGGCAGGTGATGCACTGGTTGGCGTTGGGGATGGCGTAGGCGTCGGTCGAGCCGGTCAGCAGCTCGCCGGTAACCTGATCCTCATAGTGCCAGCTGACGGCCCGGGTGCCCCCTTCCGGAGCCAGCCGTGTGACGGCCTGGCCATTGCCGTCGGTGTCCCAGATGTAGGTGATACCGTCCCAGAAGCCACCGCCGGTGGAGCTGGTGCGCTTGATCAGCAACCGGGTTTCCACCAGCTCTTCGCTGCCCTGGCTCTCATCGGTGAAGGCAAAGGTCTTGGCCAGCACGGTGCCGTTCGGGAAATGGATGGTGCCGTTCAGGTTGTTGCCGTCCTGGCCATCCCGGTACACCGCCCGGGTGCCGGGCGGCAGGAAGGCGACCCGGTACTTGGTGGCGTAGTCGGAGAAGAGTTTGCTGTTCAGAACGTAGGGCACGCCGTTGCCGTGGGGCGTGCTGCGCGGATCGTTTGGATCGGCAAACAGGTTGTACTGCTCCAGTCGTGGACAGTTGACCGCCAGGGCGTCCCAGTTCACCTCGCCAGAGCGGGTGGGGGCGTTACACAGCCGGTCGATTTCCGCCTGACTGGGCGCCGGGTCTACGGTGCCGCTGCGCTCGAACGGCGGAATGGTCACTCGGGGCAGCGGTGGCAGCAGTTTTCCGTATTGGCCCTGGCAATCATGCACCGAGGCGTCGGTGTCGCCCACTGCGCCGTCCAGGCCCGCCAGCACCGACTGCAGGCCTTCCAGGCTGAGGATGCTGGGGTCCTGTTCGGCCGCAGCCAGCACCAGTTCCAGGCCCTGGGTGCCGTGGAAATTCAGGTATGGCTGGCCCTCACCCCGGTACTCGTTGGTGTGAAAGCACGAACCCCACTGGGGCTGAATCCGGTTGCCCGCGGCGTCGAACTTGTACTTGTTGTAATGGCAGGCCGGGTTGGGGTGTTCGTTGGTGTGGATCGGCTTTCCGTTGCTGTCCTGGGGCACCGGGTCGCCGTTGGCGTCCTCCGGGTAGGGGCAGTCGGCGTCCAGCTCATCCAGCAGGCCGTCCCAGACGATGTGCGCGCCCTTGCCCGGGTTGGTGATGTTCTTCAGCCCGATCAGGGTTGGCAGCACGCTTTCCACCTGGCCTTCCAGCAACACTTTCTCGTAATTGGGCGGCGGCAGGTCGTAACCGGAATTAACCATTACGTTGTCGTGAATGTGCAAGCCCTCAGTGTAGGGGTCGAGCTTCTTGTCGGTGGTCTTGCCCTTGCCGTCGATCAGCTCGTAGCTGGCGTAGATGATGGCTGCGGTGCTGTGATCCTCGAACCGGTTGTTGACGATCTCGATGTTGTCGTAACCCAAAGTCAGGAACCCGGTGCCCCGGGGCACCGCCGACACCAGGCCGCTGTGGGCGAAGTTGTAGGTGTTGTTGTTGCGGGCCAGGTTGTTGAGCATCACCGAGGTGTCGCCGTACTGGGTGATGTTCTCCAGGTCGTAGATCAAAAAGCCGCCGGTGTTGCACTCGGCGAGGTTGTTGTCGTACTCGCCGCCCTGGACGTTCTCGATCTCAAAGCCCATGACGTTATAGACCGCGCGACTGTTGCGGATGATGGCGGTGTTGGTCTGGCCGACGTAGATGCCGGCGTCCGAGGCGCCCACCGACTCGGCGTTGTCCACCAGAATGTTTTCCGACTCCACCGGGTAAATGCCGTAGCGGCCGCTGGCCGAGCTGGGAACATAGTCCGGGGTCGGATCGCCTTCGTTCATGGGCGGCTCGGTGCAGGCCACCTGCAGCCGCTCCGGGTAGTTGCCGGCGGTGATGAGTTCCCCGCCACCGGACCAGTAAGCCCGCACGTTCAGCAGGGTGCCCCATTTGACGCCTTTGAGCTTGAAAGCATCGCCGGGGGAGTCGGCAATGGTCAGGTCGCGCACGGTGATGCCACGCACGTTCAGGGCTTCCAGGCCGGTTACATTGTCGCTGTTGCGGAACGACAGCACGGTGGCGTCCCGACCGCAGCCTTTGACCGTTACGTCCTCGGTGGCCTGGATCAGCAGGCCATGGTCGAGTTCGATGAAACCGCAGTCGAACTCCAGGGTGTCGCCCGGGCGCAGCTGGATCATGGCGCTGACCATGTCCCGGGTGGCGTCGGGACCGGCTTCCACGAAGAAGGTCCGGCCCTCGCTGAAGGGGTTGTTCGGTGGGGTGACCACCGACGGTGGCCTGGGCGGTGTCTGGGGTTGGGTGGCCTTATCGCTGGCGGCGGGGGACGATGAATCGCCGCCCCCGAGGCAACCGGCGAGCACCAGGCTGGCGGCGGTGGCCAGCAATCCGGAACGGAGGCGCAGGGTGCGCCCGGTGGTGTTGGTTGTTGTCATTGTTGGTTCTCCGAATGCTCGATTCACTGAGGTGCGTTCTCAATGCGTTCCCACATCCGCAGGTAGGCTTCCGCGGAGGTGAACAACTGGTTGACGGCGTCGTCGATCTGGGCCGGTGGACGGTCGCTGTGACGGATCATGTCCTCGATCTGGTCCGGGTAGAGGCCGTAGTGGGCCACGCCCCGACCGTCGTAAAGGCCGAATTCCCGGTCGCCGGTGCGCTGCTTGTGGAAACGCACGCGGCCGTCGACGGAGGTGAACGGGTACAGGGAGGCGTCGTCGGCGGGCGTGCCCGGGTTGGAGGCCAGCTGGGCAATGCCGTTGACGTCGGACGCAAAGCCGGCGCCACCGAAGGGCCCGACCTTGAAGGCGTCGGACCGGGGCCGATTGCCGTCCCGGGTCAGGCGGTCGACCCAGCCACCCCGGGTGCCGCCGAAGGAGGCGCTGACACCACCCTGGGCGGCAATGCGGTCGCGCAGGGCCTCGGTACCGCCCCAGCCGCCGTGGCTGTTGATCACCGGGTAGTCCAGGGGTTGGGTCAGGGCCAGGATCCGGGCCGCGGCCTTGCGGCTGATGTGATCGGTCTCGATCATCATCTTGCGCTTGATCAGTTCCTGGATCAGGAAGTCACCCAGGTCGCTCAGGCCCCGCCGGTTGCAGTGCTGATCGGTGCCGCGGCGGGGATCCAGGGCCGCCATCTCCTCCGGGGTCTCGGGAAAGCGGTCGCCCAGGTAGTCGATCTGGTACAGCAACTGGTCGATCAGGCCGAACGGCTGCAGCGAGGCATTCTGGTCCGGCTCGTCACCGGTGTATTCCACTTCCTCCGGGCAGGCCTCGAACTCGACCGGGTGACCGGTCTCCAGCAGGTTGCCGCCGTAGAGGATGGCGCCAATGCCGACGCCACTGGACAGGTCCGGCAGGTGGCCACCGAAGGCGTTGTCGAACTTGTGCACCGGGAAGATGTTGCGGACCCCCAACTGGTACAGCTGGTCGAGACGCTCGACGATCTCCGCCCGGGTGCATTCGGCCACGCCCTGAAACTCGCCGCAGCGGAACACCTTGGACATCTCGATGCCCAGCACCACCGCCAGGTGGCCGTCGGCGATCGCCTGGCGGGCTTCGCCGGCGCTGGTGACAATGCGGAACCAGCCGAGCCCCGGGCCGCCGTGCTGGGCGTCGATGTAGGCCTGCATCTCGTACATGCGCTGGATCTGCAGCAGGATCGCCTCCATCGGGTCGCAGTCGTTCTGTTTCTGGGGATTGATCCGGCACAGCACCTCGTTGTGCACCAGGTGATTGACCAGGATTTTCATGCCGGCGAGGTGGGCCCGTTCCAGCCAGCGGAAGTAACTCTGGTGGTGTTGCAGCGAGTTGTGACGGGGCCAGTCGTTGAAGCCGGGCCAGCCCTGGGTGTCGTGCAGGCCGATGCCCGAGGTGGCCAGTTCCACAAAGCCGGTGGCGCCCCAGGGGCCGTGCACCGCTTCGCAGTCTTTCAGGGCGTGGGTTACCCCGAAGCGATGGAAGGGCGCGCCGTAGTTGACCCGGCCGCCAATGAATTCGTAGGCCGAAATGTGGGAGTGGGTGTCCACGAACCCGAACACGTCGTCCTGGTCGATGCCCGGGACCCTGCGGAAGCGCTCGACCTCCTTCAGGTAAATGGCCGGCTCGGCATCGCTCAGCAACTCGGCATTGAGTTCGGCTTCCGGGTAGGAGGTGCACCCCTCGGCGGGTACCAGCCGGAATTCGTTGGCGGTGCCGGCGAGGGCGGGGGAGGTCAGGGTCAGGGCGTCACCATCGACGCCGAGCAGCAGCCCGGTGACGTCGGAGGCCAGGGTAAAGACCTCGTCCCGGACCGTATTCAGTCGCCAGACTGCCAGATCGCTGGGGGCATCCACCATCGCCAGCGCTGGCGCGACCGTGATGTCGCCGACCCGGTCGCCGGCCGCCTCCAGGCTCTCGCCCAGCTCCCGCAACAGGCCACCCAGGGGCGCAATGGGGTCCAGCACCAGATTGGTGGTGTCGCCCAGCCCCGCGACCAGGTAGCTGAGCTCGCCGATGAAGGTGCCGGTGTCGTCGAGGAACTCACCGGCCGGATCGCTGATGCCCAGCAGCTCGAAGGCACCGGTGCTGGCCGGGCTGCGTTCGAATCCGGACATCAGCAGATAAGAGCCCAGGTCGGTCGGTTTCAGATAAAACGGCGTGGCCTGGCTGGCGGTGTCCGTTGCGCGGTATTGGTTGGCGTCCGGTGTGGCCGTCAGGTAGCGGTCGGCTGCGGTCAGGGCATAGCAGCCGTTGGCCGGACTGTAGCGGGTGATGAGCGTGTCGGGCGCCTTGGTCGGCCCCGGTTGCGCCGGGCTGGCGGCCGTGGGGACGGGGCTGGGCTCATTGCCATCGTCGCCACCGCCGCTTTTACAGGCAGGCAGGGCTAGCAGGGAGCTTGCCAGCATCAGGCCCGCCAGGGACTTCGGCAGAAAGGGGCGTTTGCTGTGTGTCATGGGCCTCTCCGTAGGCACTGTGGCGCGGGTTGAGCGCCGGTTTTTGTTGTTTGGAGATAAATCTGCGTGAGCACTCGCTCTTACTTTCCCGTGCTCGCAAGCACTCCGGCACCGGGCGTGACGAAGTGAAACGGTTTGTAACACGGGTAAAAAAATGTGATTTAGATCACATTGGGCCAAT
The DNA here is from genome assembly GCF_034555935.1 of Marinobacter qingdaonensis. NCBI lineage: Bacteria > Pseudomonadati > Pseudomonadota > Gammaproteobacteria > Pseudomonadales > Marinobacteraceae > Marinobacter > Marinobacter qingdaonensis. The sequence continues at coordinate 320,500 of NZ_JAYDCJ010000003.1, read as the reverse complement.
CTGATGGCCGTCCGGGCCAGGGAGTGATGTCCGGCGCCAGGCCAGGCGCGGCTCTGACGCCGGACCGTCGCACAAACACCGTCGGGGCCGGGGAGGTGTTTTGGCCCGGAATGAATGATCCGGCCGTCAGTCCGGCCCAGGTTTAATTGAAAAGGGACGGCGCTGTTGCTAGCCTTGCCGCACTTTTTGCAGGTGTCCGTCGCAAAGCGCGACGGGTGAAACGGGAAATCGGTGAGTCCGGCCATGGCCGGCGACTCCGATGCTGCCCCCGCAACGGTAAGCAGGACAACGGCAATCTGATGCGCCACTGTGCCTCTGGCATGGGAAGGTGATTGCCCGGGAGCGACCAGTTCCGCCTGCAAGCCCGGAGACCGGCCTGCAGGAACACCCGACGTTGCGGTGGGCAATAAGGGTGGGCGACTCTCCCGACCCGTACTCCGTGCCCGTCTGCCGCCCGCCCCTCTGACTCCCCGTGCCGCAGCAATACCGATAATTCCCGTGCGGGTGCGCGCGGAACATGGAGTTGATCAGAATGCCCCGATTGTCCCTACCTGCCACCGTCGCAGGGGTTTCCCTCGTGTCCCTTCAGTCCCTGTCCTTCCAGGTCCTGGCCCAGTCCGGGCAGGACAACACCGCCATGGACCCGATCGTGGTCACCGCCACCCTGGGTCCCAAGACCGTGGGCGAGAGCCTGTCGTCGGTCACGGTGATCGAGGAAGAGGAAATTCGGCGTCAACAGCCGAAGGAGTTCCGCGAGGTGATCGAGTCCCAGCCGGGGGTGTCGGTGGTCGGCAATGGTTCCTACGGCAAACAGACCAGCGTGTTCCTGCGCGGTAACGCCTCGGACGCCTCGATTCTGCTGGTGGACGGCATTCGCATCCGCTCCGCCACGGTCGGCGGTCCGGCCTGGCAGTACCTGCCGCCGCAACTGGTGAACCGGGTTGAGATCGTTCGTGGCAGTCGCAGTAGCCTGTACGGCGCCGACGCCGTCGGTGGCGTGGTGCAGGCCTTTACCACGCCCACCCGACAGGGCACCCAGGGCTGGGTGGAAGCCGGGGCCGGCAATTTCGACAGCCAGCAGTACGGCGCCGGTGTGTCCTCGGTGGAAGGCGGCTCCCGCCTCAACGTCGGCGTCAACCACTTCCAGACCGACGGCGCGCCGGTCGTTCGCGGCGGTGACGACAAGGGCTACGACAACACCTCCGGCGTGGCCAGCGCCAGTCACGAATTCAGCAATGGCGTGCGCGCCGGCTTTACCTTTCTGGGCGCCGAGGGCCGCACCGAGTACGAGGGTGGCGAGGAAGATTTCCGCTTCCAGACCGCCGGCGTCAACCTGGAAGTGCCGGTCACCAGCCATTGGCGCGCCGCCGTGCAATTCTCCGACGCCCGGGACGAGCTGGAGGACTTCAGCAGCTTCCCCGGCCGATTCAATACCCAGACCCAGAGCTCACGCCTGGAAAACTGGCTGACCTACGGTACCCACGAATTCGTGCTGGGCGCCGAGCAACAGGTCGACCGGGTGGAGAGCACCACCGCCTACGACGAATCCAGCCGTGACAACACCGCGGTCTTTGGCCAGGCACTGTTCAATTTCGGCGCCCTGGATACCCACCTGAGCCTGCGCAATGATGACAACGAAGCCTACGGCAACCAGACCACCTGGGGCGCCGGGGTCGGTTACGAGTTCGACCGCCATCACCGGGTCCGCACCAGCGTCGGTACCTCGTTCAAGGCGCCGTCCTTCAACGACCTGTACTTCCCGGGCTTTGGCAATCCGGACCTGGAACCGGAGGAAGCCACCAGCTACGAAGTGGGCTTCGAGGGCCGCTACGTGAGCTGGTTCTGGGACGTTGCGCTGTTCCACACCGATGTGGAAGACCTGTCTCTGCCAACCCAGGATGCCGCCGGCAGTGTGCCTGAGGCGCGCCTGCGCGGGGTTGAGCTCAGTGCCGGCTGGCAGTCCGACGGCTGGTCCCTGAAAGCGGCCGCCACCGTGGGCGACTACGAAAACAAGGAAGACGACCAGCAACTGATCCGCCGGGCCGAGAACACCGTGCGTGTGGACCTGGACAAGGAACTGGGCCAGTGGGTGCTGGGCACCACGGTCCGGGGCGAGAGCTACCGCTACGATGGCGTGTTCAATCCGTCCACCTTCCAGGTCGACCGCAAGCGCCTTGCCGGCTTCGGCGTGTGGGATCTGCGCGCGTCCCGGACCCTGGCGCCGGGCTGGCTCGCCTCCCTGACCCTGGACAACGTGCTCGATCGCGAATACAGCACGGCGGCCAACTCACCCACCGCCAACTTTATCAGCGCTGGCCGAACGGTGTTCCTGTCGGTACGGTATGATTTCGTCCGATAACATGAGCTAGCGTGGCGGCGGGAGCCAGCATGGAGAGAGGGGAAAACCGGCAGACCATCCGGCAGGGCAGCGCCCGGCTGCTGTGGGTCACCATACTGGTGCTCCTGCTGTCGGGCCGGGCCGCGGCCGAACCGGAGCTCTGCGCCCGGGACGCGCTGGACCAGCGCCTCTGCCTGGCGGAGCCCGCCACCCGGATTGTAGCGCTGTCCCCCGGCGCCACCGAACTGCTGTTTTCCGCCGGCGCCGGTGACTCTGTGCTGGCGGTCAGTGCCTGGAGCGACTACCCGCCGGAAGCGGCGGCCCTGCCCCGGGTCGGTGACAGCAACCGGCTCGATCTGGAGGGCATCGTCGCCCTGGCGCCGGATCTGGTGGTGGCCTGGGTCGATGGCAACTCCCGCAGTCAGCTGGAGAAACTGGCCAACCTGGGCATTCCGGTGTTCTGGCTGGCGCCCCGCCGGTTCGAGGACATCGCCCAATCGGTGGAAGATCTGGCCCGCTTGACCGGCCGTCCGGCCCTGGGCGCGGAGCAGGCCAAGGACTTTCGGGACGGCCTGGCCCGGCTCCGGGCCGAGCATGCCGACGCCCGCCCAATCAGTGTGTTCTACCAGATCTGGGATCAGCCGCTGATGACGGTGAATCGCGAGGAGCTGATCAGCAAGGCGATTGGCCTCTGTGGCGGGGTCAACGTCTTTGGTGATCTGCCCCGGCTGGTGCCCCGGGTCAGCACCGAGGCGGTCCTGGCCGCCGATCCGGAGGCCATCGTCACCTCGGGGCGTGAGGACGGCGACCAGGCCTGGCTCGAGCGCTGGCGGCGCTTCCCCGAGTTGACCGCGGTGCGCACCGGCAACCTCTTCCTGGAGCCGCCGTCGCTGCTGGTGCGTCCCACCCTGAGAATGCTGGCGGGAACCCGCCACCTGTGCGATACCCTGGAGCGCGCCCGTGGCAATCTCTAGTGTCCTGCGCCCGTTACTGCTCCTGTTGCTGGCCTGCCTCGGGGCCATGGTGCTCTCGGTCAGCATCGGCTCCAGCGCCATGGACCTGGGCCAGACCCTGGCGGTCCTGGCTGGGGGCGGCACCGAGCTGCACCAGACCCTGATCCTCGATCTGCGCCTGCCGCGGACCCTCAGCGCCTTTGCCACCGGCGGGCTGCTGGCGGTGGCCGGCGCCCTGATGCAGGTGCTGTTGCGCAACCCCCTGGCCGACCCCTACGTGCTCGGGCTGTCCGGTGGCGCCGCGGTGGGCGCACTGCTGGCCATGCTGGCGGGACTGGCCGGCACCCTGGTGTCCGGCTCCGCCTTTGCCGGGGCGCTGTTGGCCACCGTGCTGGTGTTTGGCTTGGCCCACGGCACCGGCAGCTGGACGCCGTCCCGGCTGCTGCTGACCGGCGTGGTACTGGCGTCCGGCTGGGGCGCGCTGATCACTCTGATCCTGGCCATGACCCCGGCCAGCCGCCTGCCGGGCATGCTGTACTGGTTGATGGGGGATCTGTCCCACGCCGCCGCCCCGGGGCCGGCCCTGGGCATTCTGCTGCTGATCTGCCTGTTGGTGATTCCCCTCGGCCGCACCCTGAACGTCCTGGCCCGTGGCCCCATGCAGGCCGCCGCCCTCGGGGTGTCGGTGCGGCCACTGGAGTGGCTGGTCTACCTGCTCGCCAGCCTGCTGACGGCGACGGCGGTGACCATGGCCGGCAGCGTCGGGTTCGTCGGTCTAGTGGTCCCGCACATGCTGCGCCTGGTGCTGGGCAACGACCAGCGCCTGATTCTGCCGGCCTGCGCCCTGGCCGGCGGTGGCCTACTGGTGCTGGCAGACGCCCTGGCACGGGTTGTCATTGCGCCGGAACAGCTGCCGGTGGGCGTGATCACCGCCCTGGTCGGGGTGCCCACCTTCCTGTACCTGCTGCACCGGAGTCGCTAGCCCATGACCGCTCTGGCCACCCGCGAGCTGATCATCGACATCCCCGGACGCCGGTCCGGCCGGCCCTTGACCCTGGGCCTGGAGCCGGGGCAGGTGTGGGGGGTGCTGGGCCCGAACGGGGTTGGCAAGAGCACCCTGATGCACACCCTGGCCGGACTGCGCCCGGCCCGAGCCGGCGAGGTCCGGGTCGGTGGCCAGGCCCTGGCCGGTGTGAAGCGCAAGACCCTGGCCCAGAAGCTGGGACTGGTGTTCCAGGACCGGCTCGACGGTTTCCCGGCCACGGTGCTGGAAACCGCCCTGATCGGACGCCATCCCTGGTTGCGGCCCTGGCAGATGGAAAGCCGCGCCGACCGTGAGCTGGCCGAGCAGGCGCTGTCGGCCCTGGATGTCATCCACTTGCGCGATCGGCTGGTACATACCCTGTCCGGTGGCGAACGCCAGCGCGTGGCCATCGCCACCCTGATGACCCAGTCGCCGGACATCTGGCTGCTGGACGAGCCCACCAACCATCTGGACCTGCACCACCAGGTCGCGGCCATGGAGCTGCTGACCGGGCAGGCCAGTGCCGGACGGACCGTGTTCATGTGCCTGCACGACCTGAACCTGGCGGCGCGCTGGTGTGACCACCTGTTGCTGCTGTTCCCCGACGGTGAGGCCTGCTGGGGCCAGGCCGAGAACATGCTGGTGCCGGCGGCGCTGGAGCAACTCTATGGCCAGAAACTGGTGACGGTGCAGGCGGACGGCGCCCCGGTTTTCGTGCCGGCCCGGTAACCGGTTCGGCCCTGATCAGTTTGGGAGATCAACCATGAGTTTTGCACGAATCTACGAGCAGGCCGTGGCCCGCAAGGGCGGCGAGGCGGCGCTGCGGACCCTGCTGCCGCCCCTGGCGGACCCGGGCCATCTGGAGGCGCTCACCGACGATCGCTATCTGGCCGAGGTAACCAAGTGCATCTTCCGGGCCGGGTTCGTCTGGCGGGTGATCAACCAGAAGTGGCCGGATTTCGAGGCCGCCTTCGAGGGCTTCGTGCCGCTGTACTGGCAGCAGGTGCCGCCGGAGGTGCTGGAACGGCTGGCCCAGGACGAGCGCATCGTCCGCAACATGCAGAAAATCCGCACCGTGCCGGAGAACGCGCGGATGATCGTCGACGCCGCCCGGGACCACGGTAGCTTTGGCCGGTTCCTGGCGCACTGGCCGTCGGACGACCAGGTCGGCCTGCTGCTCTGGCTCAAGCGCCACGGCGCCCGCCTGGGGGGCGCTACCGCCCAGTATTTTCTGCGCAGCGTGGGTTGGGACGGCTTCATCCTGTCCCGGGATGTGGTCGCGGGCCTGCGCCGGGAGGAGTTGCTGGACGCCTCGCCTGGCAGCAAGAAAGCCCTGGACCAGGCCCAGGCCGCGTTCAACCGCTGGCACGAGGAAACCGGCCTGCCGTACAGCCACCTGTCCCGCATTCTGTCCTTTACGGTCGAGAGCTGACCCGGCCTTGATGGCCGGCTCGGCCTGACCGGCCGGCCTGAACTACACTAAGAAATAAATGGAGAAGCGAATCCTCGTTTAGGAAAGGGCTGGTTATGGCGAAGAGTCACGCTAAAGCGACGGTGGCGCCGGCGCCGTCTCCGGATTTTTTTCACAAGCTCGCTTCTTCGGTTCCGAGCATACTCTTCGCTTATTGGCTCAGCGCCGATCGTCAGTCCCACGCGTTCCCTTACATCAGCGCTCACGTCCTGCATTTGTTCGGCATTGAGCCTGAAGATCTCAAGCAGGCTGCCGACCCTTTATTTTCCCTGATCCATACCGACGACCTGGCGGGCGTCGGCGACAGTATTCAGGAATCCGCCCACAGCTTCGAACCCTGGCAATATCGGGCGCGCCTGCGCCTGCCCGATGGCAGCTATGAGTGGTTCGAGGCCCACTCACGGCCCGAGCGCCAGGCCGATGGCAGCATTATCTGGTACGGCCAGTTCTACAACGTCCAGCACTACAAGGACATGGAACAGGAGCTGCGGGCCAGCGAAACCGAGTACTCGTTCCAGGCCGGATTCCAGAAACTGGTGGCCCGGCTCTCGTCCGAGTTCATTAACCAGGGGTTTGGCTCCATCGACGAGTGCATCGGCGAACTGCTCCAGAGCGTGGGCCAGTTTTTCGACATGGATCGGGCCTATCTGTATGCCTTCAATGACAAGTACACCGCCATCACCAAGACCCATCAATGGCGTCGGCCCGGGGTCACCGCCCTGGTAGATAAGGATGAAACCATCGCGGTGGATGCCTTTGACTGCTGGCGCGAGCGTCTGCTGGCGATGGTGAATGAAAACCGGCAGGTGCCGGGCGAGGACCGCGACGACAACCTGTCCGGGGTCGAGGTGGTGCACGACCATTCGCCGTCGGCGGACGCCGCCTCGGTGTTCTGCGTGCCGGTCCGGGTGCAGGGCCGGGTGGTGGGCTTCCTCGGGCTGGATTCCCTGGCGCCCCGGGACTGGCGTGGCGACCTGGGGGATTTGCTGACCATCGTGTCCGGCCTGCTGTCGGGCGCCTTGGAGCGCAACCTGCTGGAGGAGCAGCTGCTGAGTCAGTCAATCCGCGACCCGATGACCGGGCTGCACAACCGCCGCTACCTGATGCCGCGACTCAATGAGCTGGTAGAGCGGGCCGAGCGCTACGACGAGAACTTCACCATCGCCATGATCGACATCGATCACTTCAAGCAGATTAACGACTCCACCGGCCATCTCGGCGGGGACTACACCCTGCGCCACTTTGCCGAAATCGTCACCGACCTGGTGCGCGCCACCGACGTGGTGGCCCGGTTCGGTGGCGAGGAGTTTATTGTGGTGTTCCCCGGCACCGAACAGGCCAGTGTGCGCCAGATGATTGGCCGTATCCTGAACGCAGTGCGGCAGGGCCACTTTGTCTTCGACCGCCGGCTGATCCCGGTTACCGTCAGCATCGGGGTGGCCTCGGCCCGGGAAAGCGAGGACCACATGATGTCGGTCGACGCCGTCATCGGTCGCGCCGACCATCGTCTGTACCTGGCCAAGCAGGCCGGCCGGGATGGCGCCGTGGACGTGTCCGGGCCCATGGGGCTCTAGCGCGCTAAAACCGGGCAACCGTAGTCCTCCCGAGTGCCGGTCCCGTATCATGGACACTCTGTCCGACAGACCAACGGTGGCACGCGCAATGGGAATGACCGACAACCTGCTCCCGACCAGCCAGTGGTTGATTACCCTGGTGCTGTTCGCCCTGATCCTGGTGCGGGCGCTGCGGGTAATCGACTGGCAGGCCCTGCGTCGGGACAACGCGCTCCAGCATTCCCTGTTCGGGGCCGCGGTGGTGCTTGGTTTTCTCTGGCAATTGCGGGCCGGGATTTCCCCGGGCCTGGCGATTCACGTGTTCGGCATTACCGTGGTCACCCTGATGCTGGGCTGGGCCCTGGCGGTGGTGGCCGGGCTGCTGGCCCTGGTGATCACCGTGATCACCGGCCGGGAACCGTTGCTCATGTTTGCCGCCAACGGCCTGATCACCGTAATGGTGCCGGCGCTGGTGAGTCACGCCATCATGTTGTGGGAGCGCAAGCGCAATTTCCGCAACTTCTTTGCCTACATCTTCTTCTGCGGGTTCTTCGGGGCAGGCATCGCGGTGGCGGCGGCGGGACTGGTGATGTGCCTGTTGCTCTGGACCAGCGGCGTTTACGAGTTCCACGAGCTGGTGCACGAATACATCCGCTACCTGCCGCTGTTCATGATTCCCGAGGGCTTCGTCAACGGCACCCTGGTCACCGGGTTGATGGTGTTCCATCCGGACCGGCTGACCACCCTGGACCAGCGGCGCTACCGCTAGGGCGGGCAGTAGGCCGGCGTCAGTGGCGCCAGTGTGAGTGTTTCTGCAGTTTGCGCTGCAGGGTGCGCCGGTGCATGTTCAGGGCCCGTGCCGTCGCCGAGATGTTGCCCGCATGCTCGTTCAGCACCCGCTGGATGTGCTCCCACTCCATCTCTTCCACGGACGGGGGCTCCGGGCGCAGCGATGGGCCGGGTGCGACCGGGTCGAACCCGGCCAGCAGCTGGTGCACGGTCACCGGTTTGCACAGGTAATTGATGGCACCCCGGCGCATGGCCTCAACCGCGGTGGCAATGCTGCCATAGCCGGTGAGCACCAGCACCTCCAGCTCGGGCTGCAGCTCGAGCAACTCCGGCAGCAGCTGCAGGCCGCTATCCCCGGCCAGGTTCAGATCCAGCACGCAGCGCTGGAACGGCTGCCGGGCCAGCGCCTCCCGGGCGTCGTCCGGAGAGCCCACCGCGGTCGCCTGGATGGACTGGCGCTCCAGCGAGCGTTTGAGCACCGAGCGGAAGGCGTCGTCATCGTCGATCAGTAACCAGTGTGCGGGTTCAGTCATGGGGGGGCTCCGCGTGCGCCCGGGGCAGTTCAATCACCATGGTGGTGCCGGTGGCGCTGGTCCGGGCGCGCAGTGTGCCACCAAAACGCTGCAGGGTCGCGTTGGACAGGAACAGACCCACCCCCAGCCCGGTATCGGATTCCACCGGCGCCTGCCCGAGGGCATTTGCCATGTCGGTGTCCAGGCCGGCGCCGCGATCCTCGACAATCACCTCGACGTCGCCCGCCTCGGTGTTGCGTGCGCAGATCCCGACCCAGTCGGGGCTGGCGCCCAGGGCGTTGGCGATCAGGTTGAGCGCGGCCTGATCCAGGGTGGTATCCACCGCCACCGGGGTGTCCGGGAACGGTGGCTGCCATTCGATGGCGCTGGCCGGCCACAGCAGGGTGGCGGATTCGCGCAGGCGGCTCAGCCAGGCCGAGACCGCCAGGGTTTCGGTCTGGGCGGTCTTGGCCTGGGCCGCGGCGGCGGTCAGTTGCTGCAGGTGGTCGCTGCACAGTCTCAGTTGCTGTTCCATCAGATCCAGATCCTGGCCCAGGTCCGCTGAGTCCGGAGCATGGCGCAGCTCATCGACCAGCAGTGCCAGGGTGTTGAGCGGGGTGCCGACCCGGTGGGCAATGCCGGCGGCCGACAGCCCCAGGGCGATGATCTGCTCGTCCCGCAGCCGGCTTTCGCGGCTTTGGGCCAGTTGACTCTGCTGCCGCTGCAGGCGCCGGGCCAGGGTGCCCACCACCAGCAACAGGATGGCCGCAGTCAGGGCGAAGGTGGCCCACATGCCAAACAGGTGCAGTTGGGCCATGTCGGCGCCATGGGTGCCGGTGGCGATGGGGGTGTGGAACAGCACCAGCAGGCTGTAGATGGCGATGCCCAGACCGGTCAGCGCAATGCTCTGGCTCAGGGGTACCAACAGCACGGCGACGGCGATGGGCAGCAACAGCAGGGAGGTGAACGGGTTGGTGTAGCCGCCGGTCAGCAGCAGCCAGCCGCCGATCAGGACCAGGTCCAGCGCCAGCCCGGCGCTCACGGTCAGGGCCGCGCTGGGTGGCCGGCGGGTGAACCAGAGCCATCCCAGGGTCGCCAGCACCCCGTACAACAGGCACAGCAACAGGGCTTCGGCCCGGTAGGTCAGCACCATCAGGGTTTCGGCGATCCACAGGGCCACCAGTTGAATGCCGGCGATCGCCAGGCGCATCCAGAGCAGGTATTGGGCCGCCTGTCGGAAATCGTGTTGGGAATAGGTCAGCCATTGCATGGGAAGCATTCCAGCGGACGGGCGGTGGGTCAGGCATGCTCTTACGGGGTCAACTGTGGTTAACTCCCAGACGTAAAAGCCGATTGTATAGTAGATTTAAGCCTTTGACCTGACCGGTTCCATTTACCCTAGTTGGCTACGAAGTAATGTCCAAACGACTCTTGCCCCTGATCATCCTCGCCCTCGGTGTCCTCGGATTTCTGGCTTTGAAAATGACCCGCCCGGAACCGGCCGAAGTCAGCGCCTCGGAACGCAGCTGGCGGGTGAGCACCCAGCGTGTCGAGCCTGGCTCCCATACCCCGCTGTTGCCCCTGTACGGTCAGGTGGTGGCGCCCGAGCAACTGGATGTCACCGCCACCCTGGCCGGTCGCATTGACGCCCGGCCGGTGTCCGAGGGCCAGCGGGTGCAGGCCGGCGATCTGCTGGTGGCGCTGGACGATGCCGACATCGAGCCGGTGCTGGCCCAGGCCCGGGCTCAGGTGGACGACCTGAAAGCGCAATTGGCCGCGGAGCAGGTTCGGCACCGCAACGATTCCGCCGCGATCAGGAGTGAGCGAAACATTCGGGACAACGCCAGCCGACAGCTGGAGCGCACCAAGGCCCTGGTCCAGCGCAATCTGGCGTCCCAGGAAGACCTGGAGGCGGCCACCGACGCCCTGGCGCGGGCCGAGCTCACGGTCAGCACCCGGC